>NZ_JBANLK010000042.1:0-59815 GCF_054968425.1 Paraburkholderia sp. AV2 | reverse complement strand
CCGTTTCACGGGAAAGTAAACAGCCCTTCCGGGCTCTTTTTGAACTGGCCTTTTACGGCTCCTCAGCGCTCCCATCCGGGTTCGGGCCATTCTGCCCGTAGTACTGAACCCCGATGCGAATCGGCTCGCGATCGTGCGCCTTGCGCTGCAGATTGGTATCGCGCAGCGAATAGGCACAGCCGCAGTACTCCTGCTGATAGAACGATTCCCGCTCGCTGATTTCGATCATGCGCGCCGTATCCGCCGCGCTTGCGGCGAATGCTGGCGGCGAGGCATGCCTCGCTTACTTCGCCTGGGCGCGCAGCGCCTTCGCGGCGGCCACCATGTTGGTCAGCGCGGGAATCACCTCTGCCCATTGACGCGTCTTCAGACCGCAGTCCGGGTTCACCCACAGACGCTGTGCCGGAATGCGCTCGGCCGCCTTCTGCATCAGTTGCACGATGTGCGCTTCGGTCGGGATGTTCGGCGAGTGGATGTCGTACACGCCCGGCCCGATTTCGTTCGGATACTTGAAGTTGTCGAACGCGTCGAGCAGCTCCATGTCCGAGCGCGAGGTCTCGATCGTGATCACGTCCGCATCCATGTCGGCGATCGACGCAATGATGTCGTTGAACTCCGAATAGCACATGTGCGTGTGGATCTGCGTTTCGTCCTGCACGCCGTTCGCCGTGATGCGGAACGATTCCACCGCCCAGCGCAGGTACTCGGCCCACTGCGCGCGGCGCAGCGGCAGGCCTTCGCGCAGCGCGGCCTCGTCGATCTGGATCACGCGCACGCCGGCCTTTTCGAGGTCGATCACTTCCTCGCGGATCGCAAGCGCAAGCTGGTAGCACGACACCGAGCGCGGCTGGTCGTCACGCACGAACGACCAGTTCAGGATCGTCACCGGGCCCGTGAGCATGCCCTTCATCGGCTTGTTCGTGAGCGACTGCGCGTAGGTGATCCACTCGACCGTCATGGCCTTCGGGCGGCTGATGTCGCCGAACAGGATAGGCGGCTTCACGCAGCGCGAACCGTACGACTGGACCCAGCCGAACTGGCTGAACGCGTAGCCGTCGAGTTGCTCGCCGAAATATTCGACCATGTCGTTGCGCTCGGCTTCGCCGTGCACGAGCACGTCCAGACCCAGCGCTTCCTGTTCGCGCACGCTGCGTTCGATCTCGGCGCGCATGGCGGCCTGATAACCCGCATCGTCGAGTGCGCCGGCCTTGTACTGGCTGCGCGCCTGGCGGATTTCGCCGGTCTGCGGGAACGAGCCGATCGTCGTCGTCGGATACGCCGGCAGGTTCAGGATCGCGGCCTGCTTCGAAGCGCGTTCTGCATAGGCATGCTGACGATTGCCGAGGTTCGCGTCGATACGGGCCAGCGCAGCCTTCACCGCCGGATTGTTCACGCGCGGCGAGCTGCGGCGCGCGGCGATCGCGGCGGCGTTGGCGGCCAGCGCGGCGGCAACCTTGTCGCGGCCCTGGTTGAGCGCGGCGGCAAGCAGTTGCACTTCGTCGAGCTTTTGCAGCGCGAAGGCGAGCCACGAGCGAATTTCCGCGTCGAGCTTCGTTTCGCTCGCGAGATCGACCGGCACGTGCAGCAGCGAGCACGACGGCGCGATCCACAGGCGGTCGCCCAGTTGCTTCGCGAGGGGTTCGAGCCATTCCAGCGCGGCGCTCAGGTCCGTCTTCCAGATGTTGCGGCCGTTGATCGCGCCCACGGAAAGCACGCTCTGCGCGGGCAGCTTCTGCGCGGCGAGCGCGACTTCTTCACGTGCGTTGATCGCGTCGATATGCAGGCCATCCACCGGCAGGCTGCACGCGAGTTCGAGGTTCTCCTTGAGCTGACCGAAATACGTGGCCAGCAGCAGCTTGACGCTGCGCTGCTCGAAACCTTCGTAGGCCGTCATGAACGCTTCGCGCCAGGCCGGCTCGAGTTCGGTCACGAGAATCGGCTCGTCGATCTGCACCCACTCCACGCCCAGCGCGTTGAAATGGCTCAGCAGTGCGCGATACACCGCCATCAGGCGCGGCAGCAGCGCGAGCTTGTCCGAGTCGTCCTTGGCCTTGCCGAGCCACAGATACGTGAGCGGCCCGACAATCACCGGCTTGGCCTTCACGCCCTGCACCTGCGCTTCTTTCAGTTGCTCCGAGAGGCGCGAGAAATCCAGGTTGAACTGCGTATCGGCCGTGAATTCGGGGACGATGTAGTGGTAGTTCGTGTCGAACCACTTCGTCATTTCGCCGGCAGCTACACCGCCGCAGCACGCTGCGTGGTCTTCGGCGCCAGCGGCCGAACGGCCACGCGCGACGCGGAAGTAGTTGTCGAGCTTGTCGCCATGAAAGCCCTGCACGCGTTCCGGCAGGTTGCCGAGCGTGAAGCTCATGTCGAGCACCTGGTCGTAGAACGCGAAGTCGCCCACAGGCACGAAATCCAGGCCCTTCTGGTTGTCCCAGTGGCGCGCGCGCAGCTCGGCACCAAGCGCCTTCAGTTCGTCGCGCGACGATTCGCCCTTCCAGTAACGTTCGAGGGCGAACTTCAGTTCACGTTTTGCGCCAATGCGGGGAAAGCCGAGATTGTGTGTCGTGACCATGTGGGCTGCCGTCCGGAATACAGAAGTTGAAAGTCGTGACAGCGATAATAGGTTTTCTATCTCATGAAATAAAATGGATTTATTTCATCTTTTCATTAGAATTCTTCATTCATCCAGTTCAGGTCTGCCGCCATACCCGGACGCATCCATCTCGTCATCGTCCGCGAAGTCGCTCGCCAAGACTGGCAGGCTTCGAGGATAAGCGCCTGAGCCGACCACCGGCCATCGCGCCGAAAAGTAGCCTATCCTTGGCTCTGACTCCGCGTGGCCCAGTAGAACAAGGCCGGCATTCACGACCACGGCAACGACCACGGCGAGCCCATGGTCAGACAGCAGACGCTCATGATGAATCCTTCCGCCCGTTATGTCCTCGCGTTCGTCGTCAACGTCGCATTGCCCGTCGCGGCCTACTGGATGGCAATCGGCACTTACGGGCTGCGGGGCGCGCTGATCGCATCGAGCCTGCCCGTGCTGGTGTGGATGACGATCGATCTGGTGCGATTCCGGCATTTCGACGCGCTGAGCGCCATCGTGCTCGCGGGCATTGCCCTGTCACTGCTCGTGCTGCTTTCCGGTCCCCCGCGCTGGCTGCGGGAAGCCCGCGACCCGCTGGTGAACGGCATGATCGGGTTGCTCTTTCTGCTCTCGCTGGCATTCAAGCGCCCTCTCGTCTTCTATCTCGGACGATCGACGCTGTCCCGTCAGCGCGCCGGGCGAGAAAACGAATTCGACGAAATGTGGCAGACCCACCCCACCCTGGTGAAATCGATCCGGCTCATGACAGCCGTCTGGGGCATCGGCCTCGTGAGCGAAAACATCATCCGGCTCTGGATCTCCAGCTACATGACGAATCCCCAGGCCGACCGCCTCTCCACGATCATCCGCTACACGGTATACACGGGGCTCACGGCCTGGACGATCTTCTATCGGCGCGTCTATCTCAAGCGCCAGGTCGCGCCAACACCCGCTGAAACAGCGGGTACCGGTCACGCTTGACACCTGTCTCGAAACGTCTGACTATCTGCCCAGCGCAGGTGTCCACAATACGGCGCAAATGTCCACTATATGGACAGACAGGAGACGGAATGACAGCCCCATCGAACGGCGCCGATGCCATGACGCCCTATCAGCTTCCCAACCCGCCTGAAGCCTTGCGCGAGATCGTGGTCGAATCCGCGATACCGAAGGACGAACGCGTGTGGGTGCCGCAGGCCGAAAACGTCTGGTTCCGGCCGCTGTGCCTGAACGTCTCCAGCGGCTACTGGATGAATCTCCTGCGCGTGCGCAAGTCCGGTGTGCTGAGCCGCCATCGTCATCCGCAAGCCGTGCATGGCATGGTGCTCAAAGGCCGCTGGCGCTATCTCGAACATGACTGGGTCGCCACCGAAGGCAGCTACGTGTTCGAACCGCCGGGGGAAACGCACACGCTTTACGTGCCCGAAGACGTCGAGGAAATGATCACGTATTTCCAGGTCAACGGCGTCATGTACTACTGCGATCCGTACGGCAATCACACGGGCTACGAAGACGTCTTCACGAAGCTCGAAATGTGTCGCGAGCACTATGAGCGTGTCGGGCTGGGCGCCTGCTACGTCGATCAATTCGTCAGGTAAGCCAAACAGATTGCATCATGCAGTAGCGGCACGCAAACATCACAAGAGCATCGGCGGAGACAAGACATGCAACCGAAGACACCGCGCCTGAAGCGCATTCAGTGGATTGCGCTCACCTTCCTCACGCTGGCCGGCATTGTCAATTATCTGGACCGCAGCACGCTGTCCATCGCCAATCATTCGGTCAGCGGCGAACTGGGTCTCTCGGCTTCGCAGATGGGCCTGCTGCTCTCGGCCTTCTCGTTCGCCTACGCATTTTCGCAACTGCCCGTGGGCGCGTTGCTCGACCGCTTCGGTGCGCGCGTCATGCTAGGTCTCGGCATGCTCGTGTGGTCCTGCGCGCAGTTGTGCGGCGGCTTCGTTCGTACGCTGCCGCAATTTCTCGCGGCACGCATTGCGCTTGGCATTGGCGAAGCGCCGCAGTTTCCGGCCGGCGCCAAGGTCGTCAGCGAATGGTACGCGTTGCGCGAACGCGGCCGGCCCACGGGCATCTTCACCACCTCCTCGACGATCGGCCCGGCGTTGGCCCCGCCCATTCTCACCGTCCTGCTGCTCGCGTTCGGCTGGCGCTGGATGTTCGTCGTGATGGGCGTGCTGGGCATTGCCGTGTCGATCGGCTGGTATCTCGCCTATCGCAATCGCGCCGAGGTCACGCTCGGGGCCGACGAAATCCAGCATCTCACCGAGGACGAGCCCCACGCCCGCGCCGAACGCCGCATGACCTCGGCGGAATGGCGCGGACTTTTCAAATCGGCCACCACGTGGGGCATGATCTTCGGCTTCATGGGCGTCATCTACATGGTGTGGCTGTATCTCACCTGGCTGCCCGCTTATCTGGAACACGAGCGGCACCTCACCATCGCAAAGACCGGCTGGGTCGTGACGATCCCCTATGTTTTCGGCACGCTCGGCATGCTATCGAGCGGCTTCGTCGCCGACGGCCTGATGGCACGCGGCATGGCGCCGATCCGCAGCCGCAAGTGGCCGATCTGCTCCGGGCTGATCGGCGCGGCCGTGTTCACGGTGCCGGCCGCGTACACGCCGACGCTCACGCTCGCCATCGTCTATCTTTCGCTCGCGATGTACTTCGTCAACATGGCAAGCGGTGCCGCGTGGGCGCTCGTGAGCGTCGCGGCACCACGGCATCTGGTGGCCTCGCTCGGCAGCATCCAGAATTTCGGCGGTTATTTCGGTGGCTCGTTCGCGCCGTTCATCACGGGCCTCGTGGTCGATCAGACGCATTCGTTCGTCAACGCGTTTCTGATCAGCGCGGGTGTGGCATTCGCGGCGGCGCTCGTCTACATGTTCGTCGTGCGCGTGCCGATCGCGGAGATGACGCCGCACGACGCCGCGCCCGGAACCCGCATGACCCATTCCTGATTGCACGTACCGTCATGACCTTCCAGCACGATCTCTTTGCAGACAAGACGGCCGTCGTAACGGGCGGCACGCAAGGAATAGGCGCGGGCATTGCGCGCCATCTGGCCGCGCTCGGCGCGCGCGTGATCGCAGCCAGCCTCACGCCCACCGATGCACAACGCAGCGCGCTGGCCGCCGACGGCATCGAAACGGCTTCGCTCGATGTCGCTTCGAAAGCCGATGTCGACGCGCTGTTCGCCTCGCTGTCGTCGCTCGACATCCTTGTCAACTGCGCGGGCGTCATCCGGCGCGGCGACGAACTCGATCCCGAGGTGTTCGCCCAGGTGCTGGACGTGAACCTGACCGGCACGATGCGCACGTGCGCCGCGGCGAGGCCGCTCCTGGCCCAACGCGGCGGCGCGATCGTCAATACCGCTTCGATGCTGAGCTTTTTCGGCGGCGGGCTCGTGCCCGGCTATAGCGCGAGCAAGGGCGGCGTGGCGCAATTGACCAAATCGCTTGCCATCGCCTAC
This sequence comes from Paraburkholderia sp. AV2, assembly GCF_054968425.1. NCBI lineage: Bacteria > Pseudomonadati > Pseudomonadota > Betaproteobacteria > Burkholderiales > Burkholderiaceae > Paraburkholderia > Paraburkholderia sp. AV2. Next base: position 53,732 of record NZ_JBANLK010000042.1, on the reverse strand, counting down.
GCGCCGGAAGGCATTCGCGTGAACGCGGTGGCGCCGGGCTGGATCGCAACGCCCCTCACCCAGGCCTTGCAGGACAACGAAGAACGCACGCAGGCCATCTTGTCGCGCACGCCGCTCGGCCGCTGGGGCTCGCCCGACGATATCGGCCCTGCCGTGGCGTTCCTCTGTTCGCCGGCGGCATCGTTCATCACGGGTACGGTGCTGCCCGTCGACGGCGGTTATCTGATCGCGTGACCGTGGCGGGGCGGCGCGCCTCGCCAGCATCGTCACGCCACTCCACATTTATCTGTACGACCATGCCGACTTCCGCCGCCGAAACCCTCGAAGCCGCTCGCGCCACGGGCACCGCCGCCTTTTCGAAGTTCATGACGATGCTGCAGTTGATTGCGGACGCAACGGAAGCGCCGGGCATGCCGCAGTTGGTCGCATCGAGCGGGTTTCCGCGTCCTACGGTCTACCGCATCGTTACCGCGCTGATCGCGGAAGGGCTCGTGGTCGAGAGTGCGCGTGGCGGCGCGTTCGAACTGGGGCCGAGGCTCCTGACACTCGCCAGCCGCAGTTGGGAACGTTCGGATATCCGCGTCGTTGCCGAGGAGGCGCTGCGATCGCTGCGCGATGCGACACAGGAAACCGTGCATCTCGCCGTGCGCAGCGGCAGTGAAATGGTCTACATCGAGAAGCTGGAAAGCCCGCACGCTGTACGTATGGCTTCGCGGATCGGCACGCGCGTGACGCTGTATTCGAGTTCGGTCGGCAAAGCCTGGCTGGCCGCCGTTGACGAAGCCGCACGCGATGCGCTGCTCGACGGCCTAGCGCTCGTGCCGCTCACGGCCAATACGATCGTCGCGCCCGAGGCTTTGCGCGCGGAACTCGACGCAACGCGCGAGCGCGGCTATGCGCAGGACCGCGAAGAAAATGAAGCGCAGATCTTCTGTTACGGATGCGCGATTCGTAGTGCGAATGGCCAACCCATCGCGTGCGTCAGCGTGAGCATTCCGCTATTCAGGCTCAGCGAAACGCCACTCGACACGTATGTGGCGCCGCTGCTCGCCGCGTGCAATGCGGTCGCGCAACGGCTGGGGCCCGCCCCGCGATCGATCGCTTGATGCCGACTGGGCCGCAAAAGCCTCACACGCATTACTTGCGGCTGTACTTCGCGATGGCTTCCGCGCTAACCGGCGTAAACAGATTCACGAGGTTGCCGTCGGGATCGCGAAACAGCACCGAGCGGTTGCCCCACGGCTGCGTTGTCGGGGCCTGCACGAAATCCGTGACCACCTCTTGCAGCTTCCTGTACTCGTCGTCGACGTCGTCCACGCGAAACTCGACGATGACCGACCGGTTGCTCGCCGGCGTCGCGGCTCCCGCGCCGAACAGGTCCATCGTGCGTTGACTGCCGACCGCGAGGGTCGCGGACGGCGTGGAGAGTTCCGCGAAATCGTCGGTGTACCAGGTGGCCACGAGGCCGATCGCTTCGTAAAAGCGAACGAGTCGTTTGATGTCGCCGGTGATCATTCTGGTCGAAACGAAATCCATCTTTCTCTCCATGGTGGGTGGTGGGGTCGGCAGGGTTGCCGCGGGCGGGTCCGAAGCACGAACGGAACAGCGCCGCCGCAACCGCTACGCATCCTACTGAACACCTGCTGCCACCGTTCTGTCAGTAGCCATCGCAGCGTTCACGGAACCGGCATGCGGACTTGCAGGCTGTTGCGAACCTCCGTGACACCACTCACGCGCTGCGCGCCAGACATGGCGAGCGGAATCTGACTCGCATCGGGCACGGAACCGCCCAGGGTCACGACACCGCCTCGGGCAACAACGACCACATTGGTCGAGTCCAGCCCTTTGACGTGGACCAGCGCGCGACGTATCTGCTTTTCCAGCAGATGGTTGGCTTTGCGAATCTGCTTCGCGCTCGGCGCCGGGCCGGCCGACGCCGCGGTTTCGCTGCCCTGTGCATAGGCGCTCGTCGCGCCCAGCGCGATCAGGGCCGCGACGGCCAACCGGAATAGAGAATACTTGCCCATCTATCGTTCTCCTTACTAGCAATGGTTCGTCAAATAGACCCGGCAACGGCTAGAACACGTGGCGAATGCCGAAATCCAGACCCAGCGTGGTTCCCGTTGCGCCAAGCGGCGTGTCGATGGAAAGGCCGGTATCCATCGTGCCGCAGTTGTTGACGAGACCCGCCTGCACGTAGACCGTGGTGGTCCGGGACAGGTAATAGTTCGTACCCAGCCCGACCAGCAGCGAGTGGTTCTGCGCAACGCGACTCTGCTGCTCGTACCAGACACCGCCATTCAGGTCCAGTTGGGTCGTCACAAGAAAGTTGAGGCCGCCGCCATAGACGTTGTTGGAGGTCGAGCCCACCTTGTAGTTGACGAACGATACCTTGGCCGTCAGCCTGCCGATCTTGTACGACGCGCCAAGCTGGCGCCCCTCTACCTCGACGGGAAACTGGGTTGGCACCGGCGTCACCAACGCGCTTCCCGTGCTGGGTTGCGCTTCGAAGAACGATGCGCTGACCATGACGGTCCCATTGGTGTACTTCAAGCTGCCCGAATACTGGAAGCCATTCCGGAAATCGCCCGCCACGCCGCCGAGCGAAACCATCGCTGCGGCCTGGAATCCCCAAAGAACGGGGCTCGTGTAAGAGACGGCGTTCGGCACGAACCAGGAGGCGGCGATCAGATTGTCGGAGTTGATGATGAGGCTGCTTGCGAATTGCGAAAGGCCGCGCGGATCGAGGGCGTCCAGTTCATCGGCGAACGGCGAGTACTGCAGACCCGCCTTCACTTCGCCAAATCCGCCCTTCAGCCCGACATACGCCTGCCGGCCAAAGAGGTAGCCGTTGGAATCGTTAAAGCCTCCCGTGCCCGTGTCGTAGCCGCTCTCCAGCCTGAACTCCGCCCTCAGGCCGCCGCCCAGGTCCTCCGTGCCGTACATGCCGAATCGCGATGCGGAAAGGCCGCTGTCCGTGAACCCGAACTGCTTGCCGGCATTTTGCAGGGTCGTCATGTTCAGCGTCTTGTTGGTGTAGATCAGCCCCGCATCGGCGGTGCCGTACAAGGTGACGCTACTCTGCGCCTGCGCCATGCCTGAACAGGCCAGACCTGACGAAACAGTCAGTAATCCGATATAAAATTTTCGACTCGATGACATGATGAAGTTGCTCTCCTGTAAACCTCGCTCCCTTGGCCATCAATCGCGTCCAAGCGGGGTTTTATTTTTAGTATTACTATTTATTGGAACGACACGATGTGTGGGCGACGTCGCGCGGCTTCAGCGTTAGATCTGCCGACCTCGGCTTTCCGGCAACAACAGTATCGCCAGCGCCGTGACAAGGCTCGTGCCGACCACATACCACGCGGGTGCAAGCGGGTTGTGAGTCGATCCGATCAGCCATGTAATGACAAACTGGGTCGTTCCGCCGAACAGCGAAACGCCCACCGCGTAAGTAATCGCGAGGCCGAGCGCGCGCACCTGCGGCGGCATCAGCTCGGGCAGGACCGCCATCCCGGCCGCGCCGCTCGTGGCGGTCGCTCCGGCGAGCAGCACCGTGACACCAACGAGGCTCGCCAGATCCTTTTGCCCGGCCAGCAGCACGAACGCCGGATAGATCGCGAACAGCAACACGAGACGTGGGATCAGCATGACCGGCTTGCGTCCGAAACGATCGGACAACCAGCCGCCGAGCAGCGAGAACACAAAGGTCGCGACGCCGAACGCGGCGGTTGCCGTCATCGATACGGTCGCCGGCAACTTCAGCACGGTGATCGCGTACGTCGTCATGTAGAGGGCGATATACGTCGAGACCGTTCCGCCGAGCACGATCGCCACACACAGCGTCATCAGCCATGCGTTGTCCCTGAGCAGCGCAGCGCGCACGACAGGTGTCGTGACCGCTCGCGCGCCATCGCCGTGATCGAGCGTTTCCGGCAGGCGGCGACGCAAATAAAGCGCCATGGGAATCAGCACGAGGCCGAGCGCAAACGGCACGCGCCAACCCCACGACTGCAACTGCGCCTTCGTCAGCAACGCCGACACTGTTACGCCGACCATGCCGGCGGCGAGCGACGACACGCCCTGGCTCGCGAGCTGCCAGCTCGAATAGAGCCCCCGCTTGCCGGGCGGCGCGATCTCGATGAGAAACGCCGTTGAAGGACCGACCTCGCCGCCAAGCGCGATGCCCTGCACGAGCCGGCACAGCACGACGATCACCGGCGCGGCCACGCCGATCGTCGCGTACGACGGCGTGAGCGCAAGACCCAGGGTGCCGAACGTGATGAGGCCAATTGTCAGCAGCATCGCGGGTCGTCTGCCCGCACGGTCGGCAAAGGCGCCGATCACGATCCCGCCAAGCGGCCGCGTGAAGAAGCCGACACCGAACACCGCGACCGATGTCAGCAAGCTGACGAGCGGCACGGTGGACGGAAAAAATGCGCGGCCAATATAGACCACGAAGAACGCGTAAGTGACGAAGTCGTAAAACTCGAGTGCGTTGCCGGCCACCGTCGCGACGACAACGCTACGCGAAACGGGGGCATGGCGTGTCCCGGCCGGGACCGCCTGCGCAGTCGTGTTGTTCATCGGATATCTCCTCGTTGCCTCTCTTCTTTTTTGTGAGCCCGCGGTTGCGGGCGCGTGGTTCGTTCAGGAGTCCATGAGGAAGCGTTCCGCAAGCAGCGTCCAGTATGCCGAGCCCACGGCGACGTTATCGTCGTTGAAATCGAATCCGGGGTTGTGCACCATGCAGCCGGTCGGGCCGCTCTCGTTGCCGTTGCCGATCAGCAGATAGCAGCCGGGGCGCCGTTCGAGCATGAACGCGAAGTCTTCGCTGCCGGTGAGCGCCGGGCCTTGCGGCGTCACCCGCTCCTCGCCGACGAGTTCGACGGCCACGCGGCATGCGAATTCCGTTTCGGCCGTGGTGTTGACGAGTGCCGCGTAGCCGTGCTGATAGTCGATTTCGGCCGTCACGCCGAAGCCTTGCGCGATCGAGTGCGTGAGTTCGACAACGCGTTTTTCGAGCAGCGCGCGCACCTCGGGCTTGAGCGCGCGCACGGTCAGTTCGAGGCGCGCGGTTTGCGGAATGACATTGTTCGCGGTACCCGCCTGCATTAGGCCCACCGTGATGACGGCAGTGTCCTGCGGGTCGACGTTGCGCGACACGACGGTCTGCAGCGCCGTCACGAGGGTCGCGGCCGCGACGACCGGATCGTTCGCGCGGTGCGGGGAAGCGCCGTGGCCGCCGCAGCCGTGAATCGCGATCGCCACCTTGTCGGACGATGCCATCATCGGCCCGTCGCGGAACACCAGATGCCCCTGAGGAACGCCGGGCGCGTTGTGCATGCCGAAGATCGCGTCGCACGGGTACTTGTCGAACAGGCCGTCGTCGATCATCCGCGCGGCGCCGCTATCGGACTTCCCGTATTCCTCGGCCGGCTGGAAGATCAGGTTCAGCGTGCCGGAGAAGCGGCCGCGCTCAGCGAGCGTCCGGGCCGCGCCGAGCAGCATCGCCGTGTGGCCGTCGTGGCCGCACGCGTGCATCACGCCGTCATGGCAGCTCGCGTGGGCGAGCCCGGTCGCTTCGTGGATCGGCAGCGCATCCATGTCGGCGCGAATGCCGAGCGCGCGCGTGCCGTTACCGCGGCGCAACTGCGCGACGAGGCCGGTGCCGCCAAGCCCGCGCTCGACGCGATAGCCCCACGCCTGCAGCCTATCGGCAACGAGGTCGCTGGTGCGTCGCTCCTGAAACGACAATTCGGGATGGCGATGAATATCGCGCCGGATCGAGACGTATTCGTCGGCATGACGCCGCACGTCCTGCAAGAGTTCTTCAGCGTACATATATCGGGCTCGCGGTGAGGGGAACGCCGACCATGGTAGATATCGAAAAATAATAATTCCAATGCATAATTCTATGGATCAGCATTACCATGACTCATAGACTATTCATCTGGCCACAGCATGAACCTCGCCCAACTCCAGCATCTGATTGCGCTCGCCGACACCCAGTCGTTCAGCAAAGCGGCGCAGCGCGTCCACGTGACCCAGCCGGCGCTGAGCCGCAGCATCCAGGCGCTGGAGGAGGAACTGGGCGAGAAGCTGGTCGACCGGATAGGGCGGCGCAATGAGCTCACCCCGTTCGGGCTGACCGTGGTCGAGCGCGCGCGGCATATCGTGTTCGAGACCACGGAGCTGATGCAGAGCGGGAGCCGGCTGCGGCAGGGTGTCGAGACGCCGCTGCGTGTCGGCTTTGGCTCCGGGCCAGGCGTGCTGCTGACGGTGCCGCTGATGCTGCATTTCGCGAATACTTATCCGCGCGCGAAGCTCAGCATCGCGCGCGGCGCGATCGAGCTGCAGTTGCAGGCGCTGCGCGCGCGCAAACTCGACGCGATCGTTGTCGACATGCATTCGCTAGGTGCGGCCGCGGACCTGATGATCGAGCGGCTGCCCGATCTGCGCGCGGGCTTTATCGCCCGTGGCCAGCATCCGCTCGCGAGGCAGGCCGAAGTCACGCTCGCTCAGATGCGGCAATATCCGATCGTGTCGACGGTGTTGAGCGATATGGCGTCACGCAGGATGCGCGAGCGCTTCGGGCCCGAAGGCGATCCGCAGCAACTGATCACGCTGCGTTGTGAGGACATCATGTCGTGTATCGAGGTGGCGCTGGCAAGCGACGCGATCTTCCTGGGCATTCTCGCGGCGGCGCGCGATCGTCTCGCGCGGGGCGAACTGGTCGAGTTGCCGATCAGCCCGTCGGGCCCCGGCCATGCCAATCTCGCCATCGTGACGCTGGCGGGACGCAGCGAAACACCGTTGATGCCAATGCTGCGCAATTTCGTGTTTGCGCATATGCACGACTGAGGCGGCGACTGTGGGCGACGGAACAACAAGGCGCCCGGTTGGCAAACCTCGACAAACCCCGGGCGCTCTTGCCGCTTAGCTCATGTGCAGGCCGCCGTTCAGCGAGAAGTCGGCGCCCGTCGAAAAGCCCGCGTCGTCCGACGAGAGCCACGCGACGATCGACGCGATTTCTTCCGGCGCCCCAAGCCGCCGTACCGGAATGCTGGCCACGATCTTCTCCAGCACCTCGGGCTTGACCGCACGCACCATGTCCGTGCCGATATAGCCCGGCGAAACGGTGTTGACCGTCACGCCCTTGGTGGCCACTTCCTGCGCGAGCGCCATCGAAAAGCCGTGAATGCCGGCCTTGGCCGTCGAGTAGTTGGTCTGCCCGAACTGGCCTTTCTGGCCGTTCACCGACGAGATATTGACAATGCGGCCCCAGCCGCGCTCGACCATGCCGTCGATCACCTGTTTGGTGACGTTGAAGAGGCTCGTGAGGTTGGTGTCGATGACGGCGGTCCAGTCTTCGTGCGTCATCTTGCGGAACACGACGTCGCGCGTGATGCCCGCATTGTTGACCAGCACGTCGACCTCCCCAACGTCCTTCTTGACCTTCGCGAAGGCGGCGGCCGTCGAATCCCAGTCGGCCACGTTACCTTCCGAGGCCACGAAGTCGTAGCCCTGTGCCTTCTGATCTTCGATCCATTTCGCGCGACGCTGCGAGTTAGGCCCGCAGCCGGCGACCACGGTGTAGCCGTCCTTGAACAGCCGCTGGCAGATTGCGGTGCCAATGCCGCCCATTCCGCCGGTTACGTAAGCAATGCGCTTCGCCATAAATCCTCCTTTCATTTTTTGGGGGGTATAAGCCAGTCAACAAAAGCCAGGGAGGATGGAAGTCAGTTTGACGACCGCGCGCGCGCCGCACGATGGGCATTAACCCGTAGGTAAAAACGCCGAAAACCGGGACCCGGCGCGCGGTGCACCGGCCGTTCAGACCGGCAGTACGCTGACTGCCACCTCCACCTGATGCTCGCCGCCGCCGAGCAGCGAGCCGCGCAGAAGCGACACGTCGCTATAGTCGCGGCCGATGGCGAGCGTCACGTGATCGAGGTCGGCAAGAACGTCATTGGTGGGATCGAGGTCGATCCAGCCGCTTGCCGGACAGTGGACGGAGAGCCACGCGTGCGAGGCGTCCGCGCCAATCAGGCGCGGCTGGCCCGGCGGCGGGTCGTTGCGCAGATAGCCGCTCACGTAGCGGGCCGGCAGGCCGAGCGAGCGCAGGCAGCCGATCATCACCTGCGCGAAATCCTGGCAGACCCCGCGCCGCATTGCGAAGGCACGCACGGCAGGCGTGTCGAACGCCGTGGCCGAGGTCTCGTACGCGAAGTCCGCATGAATGCGATGCATCAGGTCGATGGCGCCCTGGGCGATCGGCATGTCCTGCGGGAAACTCGGCAAGGCATAGGCGCGCAGCTCGGGACTCGGAACGACGTTCGGCGATGCGAAGCAAAATTCGGACTCCGGATAAAAAGGCGTGCCCGCACGATAGCGCAGACCTTCGGCCACCTGCTCCCACGCGGGCGTCGTGGAGGCGTCGAGCGCAGCCCGGCGGGGTGATAGCTGTACGACCGTTTCACTCGTCATGCATAGTGCTTCGTGCGGAATATCGAGGGCGAAGTAAAGCACGTCGTTGCCGAATGCGTCCATGCGATTCGACAAATAAGCAGGATAAGGTTCGATGCTTTCGGTATGCGAGACGATCTGCTGCCATGCGCAGGCAAGCGGGCGGATCGTCGCAAGATGCTGCGCGGTCGCCACGGTCGTGGAATAACGATAGGTCGTACTGTGGGAAACGCTGAGCGTCACGGGGCCACTCATGCGCCCCCCTGCTGCGCGGCGCTCGCCGCATGGCTGAAGTAGCGTGCGCTGATTTCGGTGGAAGCCGCCATCGCGATCGCGCACAGCCGCTCGCACACCTCGACGAGCACGGGATAGCCGCCGCCCGGATCGGTCGTGCATAGCGGCTCCAGCGTGGGCAGCGTCGCCGCTTCGGGCATCAACTCGCGGAACGGCCGCCGCGACGTGCCGCCCGCCGACTCCTCGATCTGCGCGAGCTTGCGGCGCAGCCGCACGTAGACGCCATACAGGGCGCGCGGATTGGTCTCGTCGATGACGAGCAGGTCCAGCAGCGCCGGCACCTCCAGCCGCCCGGGGTACATCGAGCGGTAGGTGAGCGTCGAGTCGAACAGTTGCAGCAGCACGTCGAAGCCCTCCGGGCGGGCGAGCAGTCCGTTCGCCGCCACCGTGCGCAGGAACGTGCTCATCGCCCACAGGCGTTCGATATGGCGGCCCGCGAACAGCAGGCGCCAGGCCTCGTCGCGCGTCATGCGGTCGCCCTGCGCGCCGCTGATCGCCGAAAGCTGCGTCGCGAGACGTTCGAGCACGTCCATGAGCGCCACGCGGTCGTAGCGTTCGCCGGCGCTCGCGGGCGCAAAGCGGGCCAGGGCGTCGCGAAAGTCATTGCGCGCCGCGAGTATCGTGCGCCAGTGGTCGTTCGCGAGGCGCCCGCGCACTTCCCCGCAGGCGCGCGCCTGGCTCGCGAGGCAATAGCCGATGCCGGGCACGTTCGAAGATTCGCCAAGACTCGCCACGAGCGCGCGTTCGAACGCATGCGGCGAGCCGCGCACCGCCGTCTCTCCCGCGGGGATCAGGGAGCCCAGCGAGGCGAGCTCGACAAACGACGCGAACATCGTGTCGGCATCGTTGCTTTCCAGCGAGCCCAGGATCAGCCGGCACAGGCGCACGCCGTTCTCCGCGCGCTCGCCATAGCGGCCCGACCAGAACAGGTTCTCCGCCGCGCGGCTCGATACGGTGCGATGCCGGCGCGTGGCGAGGTCGCCCGGCTTCATGGGCGAAGGCAGCAACGTAAACGGCGGGCTGGGCTGCTTCGAAAGCACCCACGTATCGACGCTGCTGCCGCCAAGCTGCATCGACTCCGTGGCCTGGCGTTCCGCCGCGAGACGCGTGAAGCCGCCCGGCACCGCGCGCCAGTTGCCGGCGAAATCGGCAATCGCGTAGACGCGCAGCACCGAAGGGCGGCCCGCCAGCGTGCCGTCCTCGTAACGCGGCATGCAGGAGTAAGCGAGCGGCGCCTGGATCGTGAAGGCGTCCGCGGCACGGTCGATACGTTCGCACCATGTCGCCAACGGCTGGCGTCCCGCGGCCATGCCCGGGGCGCTTCCGGGCGGCGGGCCGGACTGCGAGTTTGACTGCGAATTTGACTGTGAAGCGGGCCACGTCGGCACGACGAACGCTTCGTCGAGCTGCGCGAAGGCCGCCTCGCGAGCCGCCGCTTCGCCGCACCACCAGGTCGGCACGCTCGGCAGCGCGAGCGTCTCGCCCAGCGCGGCGGCGATACCCGGCATGAAGCCGTGCAGCGCGGGCGATTCGACGAAGCCCGCGCCCGGCACGTTCGACACCACCACATTGCCCGCGCGCATCACCTGGAGCAGGCCCGGCACGCCGATGGTCGAGTCGGCACGCAGCTCGACGGGGTCGCAGAACACGCCGTCGAGGCGGCGCAGCACGGCATGCACGCGTTCGAGGCCGTTGAAGGTCTTCAGGTACAGCTTGTCGTCGCGCACCGTGAGATCCTTGCCCTCCACGAGCGTCACGCCCAGATAACGCGCAAGAAATGCGTGCTCGAACCAGGTCTCGCTGAACGGACCCGGCGTGAGCAATGCGATATGCGGTGCGGCGCCGGCATCGTCCGCGCGCAGGGTCGTGCGCGCCGCCTCGGCCAGCGTGCCGATCAACTGCGAGTAGGCCGGCGCGAGGCGGCGCACGCGCATCGAGCGGAACGCGTCCGTAAAGAGGCTCGACACGATCAGGCGGTTTTCGAGCGCGTAGCCGAGACCCGAGGGCGCCTCCGTGCGATGCGACATGACAGTCCACGTGCCTTCGGGCGAGCGCGCGAGATCGACGGCGACGATCTGCAGGTAGCCGCCGCCCGGCGGCCGGTAGCCCTTCACGGGGCGCAGATAGCCCGGATGCCCGAACACGAGGGCCGGCGGCAGCAGGCCGCGCTGCAGCAGCGTCTGCGCGCCGTAGGTGTCGGCGACGATGGCGTCGAGCAGCCGCGCGCGCTGGATCACGCCGCGCTCGATGTGCGCCCATTCGGCGTCGTCGATCAGGAACGGCAGCAGGTCCAGCGCCCAGGGACGCGGCTCGCCCTTGTCGGCATAAACGTTGTAGCTGATGTCGTTGTCGCGCACCTGGCGCGCCACCGAGTCGCGCACCTTGTCCAGCCCCGCCGCGCCCTCCTCGCCCAGCAGCTCGAAAAACTGACGCCATGGCTCGCGCAGCGCGCCGCTCTCGTCGCGCAGTTCGTCCCAATGCCCGGCGCGCGGCGGCAGCAGACGCAGGCTCGACGGCGCGTGAGCGAGGGACGCCGTGGCGTCGAAGGGCAGGATCGACTGGAATGACAAGTTCGTATCGGCTCGACTAACTGGCGTGCCCCCGGGTCGCGGCACGGAATTCAGGAGCGGCGCAGATCCAGCGTGAACGGAAACTCCAGGCTGCGTTCGAGCGGCTTCACCTCGACCGGTCCCGGCGTATGACCGATCGTGAAGAAGCGCGCGCGGCGGCGGCTTTCAGCTTCGTAGGCATTCACGGGAAACGTCTGGTAATTACGCCCACCCGGATGAGCCACATGATACTGGCATCCGCCGACCGGGCGGCTCGTCCAGGTATCCACAACATCGATCGTGAGCGGCGCATGCACACCGATGGCCGGATGCAAGGCGGATGCCTGGGCCCACGCCCGAAAGCGCACGCCCGCCACGTATTCGCCCGCGCGGCCGGTGGGCTGCAACGGCAGCGGCTCGCCATTGACCGTCACCACGTGGCGATGGTCGTTCAGTCCCAGCACGCGTATTTCCAGCCGCTCCACCGAAGAGTCGACATAGCGCACCGTGCCGCCCGCCGAGCCCTCCTCGCCCATGACGTGCCACGGTTCCAGCGCATTGCGCACGGTGAGCGCGAGGCCGCTCGCGTGCAATTCGCCTACCAGCGGAAAGCGGAACTCGAAATGCGGCGCGAACCATTCGCGCTCGAAGGCATAGCCCGTTGCGCGCAGGTCGGCCAGCACGTCGTCGAAATCCATCTGTACGAACGTGCTCAGCATGAAGCGGTCGTGCAGCTCGGTGCCCCAGCGCGTCAGGCGCGCCGTGTAAGGCGTGCTCCAGAAGCGCGCCACCAGCGCGCGCAGCAGCAGTTGCTGCACGAGGCTCATGCGCGCGTGCGGCGGCATTTCGAAGCCGCGCAGCTCCAGCAGGCCGAGGCGGCCCGTGGGGCCGTCGGGCGAATAGAGCTTGTCGATGCAGAACTCGGCGCGGTGCGTGTTGCCCGTCACGTCGATCAGGATATTGCGCAGCGTGCGGTCGATGAGCCAGGGCGGCACGCGGCTGCCCGCGCCCATTTCCGCGAGCAGATCGAGCTGGCGTTGCAGCTCGCGGAACGCGATCTCCAGTTCGTAGAGCTGATCGTTGCGGGCCTCGTCCACGCGCGGCGCCTGGCTCGTCGGGCCGATGAAGAGCCCCGAGAACAGATACGACAGCGAGGGATGGTTATGCCAGTACGCGATAAGGCTCGCGAGCAGGTCGGGACGGCGCAGGAACGGGCTGTTCTCCGGCGTCGCGCCGCCGAGCACCAGATGGTTGCCGCCGCCCGTGCCGGTATGGCGCCCGTCGAGCATGAACTTCTCGGTGCACAGGTACGACTCGTGCGCGGCCTCGTAGAGGTATTCCGTGTGATCGACCAGTTCGTCCCAGTTCGAAGCCGGATGAATGTTCACCTCGATCACGCCCGGGTCGGGCGTCACCTGCAGCAGCTTCAGGCGCGGGTCGCGCGGCGGTGGGTAGCCCTCGATCACAATCTTCATGCCGAGGTCCGACGCGGTCGCTTCGACGGCGGCCAGCAGGTCGAGGTAATCGTCCAGCGCGGTCAGTGGCGGCATGAAGACATAGAGCAACTGGTTTGCACTGCCGATCAATTCGTTCTCGACCTTCGGTCCCGCCGCGCGAGCCGGATCGCGTACCTCGACGCACAGCGCCGTACGCGTGATCCAGGACGCCGATTCGCCGCGGGCAGGCATGCGGTTCGCGTCTGGCCCCAAGCCGTGGACGCCCCCGTTGCCCTGCGCGCTGGCGCTCGTCTCGTTCCTGTGGCTTGTCGGGCCGGCGGCCGGCCGCCCTTCCTCGCGATACTGCGCGCGCAGCTCGGCCGCCTGGCGCAGCGGCACGGCCGGCGCGAACGGATCGTGCGTGTGCTGCCACGGATAATCGGTGGCCGAGACCCACGGCAGCGATTCGAGCGGCAGGCGGTAGCCCATGGGCGAATCGCCCGGAATCAGGTACAGGCGTTCGTCGCGGAAGAACCATGGCCCCGTCACCCAGCGCGGGCCCGCCAGCGAACCTTCCTGTTCGCGCGCGAGCGGCAGCACGTAGCCCGTCACGGCCGGAAGTCCAGCTTCGAACACGCGACGCAGACGCACGCGCTCGAGCTCGTCGTCGAGGCGCGAATCGAACGGATCGACGTTCACCGGCAACCGGCGCTCGCGCCACAGGTAATACCAGGTGTCTTCGTAGGCCGGCTGGATATGTTGCGCGTCCAGTCCGAGCTTGCTGGCGAGGTGGCCGATGAAGCGGCTCGCGTCGTCCGCCGTGCGCGGCTCGGGCTCGCGCTCGTCGGCGAACAGCGAGGGGTCGTGCCAGCACGGCTCGCCGTCCGCGCGCCAGTAGAGCGACATCGCCCAGCGCGGCAACTGCTCGCCCGGATACCACTTGCCCTGCCCGACGTGGAGAAAGCCGGCCGCGCCATAGCGCGCGCGCAGCTTGTTCATCAGCGCGGTCGCATAGCCGCGCTTCGTGGGACCGAGTGCGTCCGTGTTCCACTCGGCCGCGTCGCGGTCGCGCACCGAAACGAAGGTCGGCTCGCCACCCATCGTGAGCCGCACGTCCATCTCCGCAAGCTGCGCGTCGATATGGCCGCCCATGTGCAGCACGGCAGCCCATTGTTCGTCGCTGTACGGCTTCGTCACGCGCGGCGTTTCCAGTACGCGCGTGATCGACATGCCATGGTCGAACTCCACCTCGCACTCGTCCACGGCGCCCGAGATCGGCGCGGCGCTACCCGGCTCCGGCGTGCACGCCACGGGAATATGGCCTTCGCCGGCCAGCAGCCCCGAGGTGGGATCGAGGCCGATCCACCCCGCGCCCGGCAGATAGACTTCACACCAGGCATGGAGATCCGTGAAATCGACTTCGGTGCCGCTGGGGCCGTCCAGCGCCTTCACATCCGGCGCAAGCTGCAGCAGGTAGCCCGAAACGAAGCGCGCGGCCAGCCCGAGCTGACGCAGCGTTTCCACGAGCAGCCAGCCGCTGTCGCGGCACGAGCCCGAGCCGAGCGCGAGCGTTTCCTCCGGCGTCTGCACACCGGGCTCCATGCGGATCAGATAGCGGATCTCCTGCTGCAACCGCTGGTTCAGCTCCACGAGAAAGTCGATCGTCTTGCGCGGCGTGCGGTCGATGCTCTCGACAAAGCTCGCGAAGCGCGGCGTGGGCTCGCGCCTGACGAGGTAGGGCGCGAGCTCGCGCTGCAGGCCGGCCGGATAGACGAAGGGGAACTGCTCCGCTTCCGGTTCCAGGAAAAAATCGAACGGGTTGTAGACCGCCATTTCGGCGACCAGGTCGACCGTCACCTTGAAATCCTGCGTGGGCGCCGGGAAAACGAGCCGCGCCTGCCAGTTCGCGAAAGCATCCTGCTGCCAGTTGACGAAGTGCTGGGCAGGTTCGATACGCAGCGAGTACGACAGGATCGGCGTGCGGCAATGCGGAGCGGGCCGCAGCCGGACGATCTGCGGCGAGAGATGCACCAGCCGGTCGTAGCGATAGTGCGTGACATGATTCAGCGCGACTCGAATAGACACACCAGGCTCCTGATCAGATCATCGTGAACCGACGTCCTGCCTCGCGCCTGTCGCTTCTTTGAGTCGCGGCATGGCCGGCCGGAATCGGGCAAGCTCGCTGCAATGTTGGTACCGGAATGTGACAGTTCGCGATCGACGCGAGGCCCCAGGTGTACGCAGCTTCCATGCCAACCTGGGGTTGCGCGCAACATCGCACGCGCAAGGGGACATACCCCCTGCTTCACGAGGGAACGCTCGTGTTCAGTGCCGAAGAAGAGAAACGTGTGAGCAGCCGGCACGGGCAGACGCACCGGATCGGTGCAGTGCGCGCGCGCGGCGCACCATCGAAGGACGGCGCAGGCGCGAAGCGCCGCGCCTCACGGCTGCGCGGCAAGCGCAGCGGCGTAACGCAGGTACAGCCAGGCCCCACATCCGGCGCTGACGAAGACCGAGGCGATGCCGACGATCGCCCCGCTGATCGCATTGATGCCGCCAATGCCGTGGCGCCGCGCCGCGACCTCGCAGAGCATCGCCACACCGGACACCGCCAGCATCGGCAGCGTGGCGGCCATCTGTGTCAGCCAGATGCTCCAGCAATGTCCGCGCGTGTCGGCCCATGCCGCCCGAATCCGCATGCCTCCACCGATAGCGACATGCGTGGACAGCAGGCTGAGCCGCATCAGCAGGAAGAAGCCCACGCACATCGCGACGAGCATGCCGAGCCCTATCAAGGCTGGAATGAGGATGGGCGATCCGAGGTGGTGCCTCGCCGCCAGCAGCCACACGACACCGGCCCCGAGACCGAAGCCGATGGCCGCGAGGGCCAGCACGAAGAGGCACAAGACATAGATCAGCCCGAGATAGCGCCAGTAGTTTCGACCGAAGAGCGGCTCCGAGTCCGCCTCGCGTGCGCCCAGCAGCACGAAGCGCAGCGCGTGCACCGTCAGCGTCGCAAGGAGCGCGATCTTGACCAGTTCGAACGCACCCAGTGGAACATACGTGATGACCCGGAACGGCGGGCGCCGATCAGGCTTCAGCACGCCCTCGACAAAGGACGCCATCCATACCAGCACGAACATCAACGTCACGAGGCCGGGCCGATGCTGAACATAGCGCCAGCCGTCGCGCCACGCGCCCTTCACGCACTGCCCGAAGCCGATCGCCTCCATTCGTGCCCCCTGTATGCCGTCTCAGATGCGCCCACCTGTTTGCGACGCGAATGATTTTCTGGCCTGCCCGCCCAGCCGCGAGCCTGGTCTGCGGATTCTGGCACGGGGTCATGCACGGCATGTGTGGGGTAACGCACGAAAGCCCGCAGCGGCGCTATGGCAGTGCTCTGCGCCGAAAAATCATCAGTTATGCGAATTAAAAAGCTTCAGGCACGCGCCAGTTCCCCGGCACGTGCGCCCGCAGCAGCCGCACGCAACTGCGCCAGCAGATCGGCGCCGGACCACGATGGACGGGTCAACGCCCGCTCGGCCTCGCGCACCAGCTCGCACAGGCGCGCGTTGACGGGCGCCTTGCGGCCCAACCGGTCGGCCAGGCGCGGCACCTCGCCGTTGATCCAGTCGATCTCGGTCTTGCGGCCCGCCGCGAGGTCGTCGGACATCGAGGAGCGCGCGAGCGGGTCGATCGTCAGCATGCGGCGGCCAAGACGTTCGAACCAGGCGTCCGGCAGGGCGAGCAGCCGGGGAATCCAGTGCGGCGGAAATGGCGTGAGCCGCGCAGGACGAATGCCTGCCGCGCTCAAGAGCGAGAGGGCCTCGCGCTGCGCCATGGCAAGGCACTGCCTGTAGGCGCGCTGCGCGAGTTCCTCCTTCAGCGGCCGGTTCGCCAGGGCGTTGATCGCATTGTTCAGGTTCAGGAGAAGCTTGGACCACTGCACCGGCAGCATCTCGTCGTGCTCCACGAGCGGCAGGCCCGCCCGGCTGAAATCGGCAAGAAACGGCTGTAGCGTCGGGGCTCGCTGCACTTCGAGCGCGCCCGCCGTGGCCTGATGAAAAGCGCCCGGGCCGCGCTCGACCACGTTGAACGGCACCATGCCCGCCAGCACAGGATGGTTCGGCAACGCGGCGCGCAACACGTCGGCATTGCCCACGCCATTCTGGAAGCTGGCGACCGGCACGCCGGGCCGCAGCACCGCCGCGAGTTCCGCAGCGGCTTCGGCGGTGGCGGCCGACTTCACGGTGACGAGCACGAGATCGGCCGATGCCGCCGCGGCGGCGTCCGTCGCATAGTCGACCTGATGAGGCGCCGCCAGCCAGCGCTGACCGCTGTAGTGCGTGAGACCGACGCCATGCTGGCGCAGCAGCCCGCCCATGCGCTCGCGTCCGATGAACACGACATCGCTCCCGGCCGCGAGCAGCCGGCCGCCGAGGTACACGCCGATCGAGCCGGCGCCATAGATACAGATCCTTGCCATTTCCCTGCCTCAGTACACCATGCGTGCGGCATGCGCCTCACCAGCGCTCCCCGAACATTCGCCGGGCATGCAGGCCGCATTCCGGCAGATCGATGCGCAGGTCGGCCTGCGCGGCCCAACCCTTACTCCGCGTAACCGGGATTCGCGCGGTCGAGACGGCGCAGCAGCCCCGGCCAGACGAGCGCGCCCGGGCTCATGCCGCGCGTCACCTCGACGATCTGGCGTTTGATGCCGGCGAGGATGGGCTGCGGGATCGAACGCAGCGCGCCGCCGCCGGCCTGCGCACGCACCTGGATCATGCAGGAGGCTTCGAAGAAGTACATCGCGACGAATGCGTCGGCAGCCGATTTGCCCACCGTCAGCAGACCGTGATTGCGCAGCATCAGGTAGGTGTTGCTGCCGAGATCGGAGACGAGACGCGGCTTCTCCTCTTCGTTGAGCGCGATGCCCTCGTAATCGTGATACCCCAGCGACGCGAGCACGCCCAGCGACTGCTGCGAGAGCGGCAGAAGGCCCTCTTCCTGCGCCGAAACCGCCACGCCGTTCACCGAATGCGTATGCATCACGCACAGCGCATCCTCGCGCGCGGCATGCACGGCGCTATGGATCGTGAAACCGGCCGGATTGATCTCGTAAGGCGAGTCCATGACCTTGCGCCCTTCCAGATCGACCTTCACGAGAGAGGACGCCGTGATCTCGTCGAACATCAGCCCATACGGGTTGATGAGGAAGTGATGCTCGGGACCCGGCACGCGCGCCGAAACATGCGTGAAAACCAGGTCGTCCCAGCCGAACAACGCGATGAGCCGGTAGGCGGCGGCGAGGTTGACCCGCGCGGTCCATTCGGCGGGGGAAACGGTCTGCTTCACGTCGGATTGCAATGCGCTCACGGTTTGTCTCCGGATCAGGGGTTGTGGTGTGGGACGTCGTTGCGTGCTTGAGTCCTTGCCAGGATGCGGCGCTGGACCGAAGCGAGCCCTCATGATCGGCATATTGGCACGCGAAATCTGTCGGGTACGCGACAACCCTGTGCAGCGCCCAAGGTGCCCGCGATGCCGCCTGCATCGTTACCAACCGTTACAGAAGCGACGCCATCGTTTCACCTACCGCCGGAGCGAGTTTCTAGAATTCGTCAGACCGTTGGGCAGCCACTCCGGGTCATCCCCATCCGGCCCGACGGTCCCGCGCAAGGCCGCCCTGGCTGCGGCCGCGCCGGTGCAGTCGATACCAACCACGCAGAATGGAGCTTTCTATGACTCGCCTCTCGCTGGCCTCGATCCTTGCCACGTCCGCCTTCGGCCTTTGCGCCGTTGCGCTCAACGCCCATGCTCAAACCCCGGCGGCGCCCACCACATCCGACGCCGGGGAACTGCATGCCGCCGACAAGACCTTCATCAGCGATGGCACCCAGACCGTTGCGACCCAGCGCGATGCCGCGCGCATTGCGGACTCGCGTTCCACCGACCGTGACGTGAAGGCCTTCGCCGAAAAGCTGGTGTCCGACTATACGAAGCTTTCCGATTCGTTGCGCGCGGCGAGCCCGCGCGGCGTCGATGTGCCGGCCAACGATCCCGACACGGCCACGCTGGCCGGCATTCAGGATCTGCGCGGCGCCGATTTCGACAAGAAATATATCGAGCAGGTGGCGCTGGACGGCCAGCAGAAGACGCTTTCGGCCTTCCAGGCCGAGATCGCATCGGGCCGCGACGCGGGCCTGAAGAAGGCGGCTACCGCCGCATTGCCCATGATCCAGGCCGATTACGCCAAGGCGCAGGAATTGGCCAAGCGTAAGCATCTCGCGGGCTGATCGATCATCCCGAATGCGCCGGCTCGCTCGATGAGGGGGCCGGCGCGCGCATCACTGCGTAGCCATCCCCGGCCCGGGCGGCGGCCCCGACGGCGCGTAGCGCTCGCCGGTCCGCGCGAACGTGACGATCTCGACACGCCGGTCGGGCTGCAGGCACGAAATAAGGCTATCCCGCGCCTGATTGTCGGAGCAGTGCGTGATCGGATCCTGCGCGCCCAGACCGCGCGCATCGATACGCCCGGCCGGGATGCCCTGCTGCACGAGCAGCGCCTTCACCGCATCCGCGCGACGTTGCGACAGTTCCAGGTTATATGCCGGCGAACCCAGACGGTCCGTATACCCGCGGACTTCGATATGGCCGAAGCGCGTTGCACTAAGCTTCGCCGCGACGTCGCGGATTTCGGCACGGCCACCCGGCAGGATGTCCGCAAGATTGCCCCGGTCGAACGCGAACAAGGCATCGGCCGACAACCGCATCACCTGCGCGACGGGCGCGGGCGGCGGGGGCGGCGCGGCCACGCCGCGGGCAACGACGACCCAGTGGCCCGGCACCCAGACGTAGCGACCGTACTGCCAGGCCCAGTAGCCGCCCGTCCACATGTAGCCTCCGCGCGGCGGCGGCGCAGCCTCATAGACCGGCGCCGGCGGCGCCAGCACCATCACCTGCGCCGAAGCCGGCGCGATGCCGCCCAATCCTGCGGCGGCTGCGAGCGCGGCACCCGCCGCCAGTTCGATTGCGATGCGGCGGCGCCGGTTGCCAATGTCGTCACGGAAAATAGCGGGTTTCATGTTTTATCGTGCAAAGCGTTGAATGGGGAGTCGGCGCAAAGACGGCAGAGACTGAGGCCGTGACCCAAGGCTAACGGCTTGCACGATGAAAAGTTTTTGCGGAGTGTAAGTAAACGTCGGTGCAAGCTTGGGCGCTGCGAACACACGCCCCCGCGCTGAAAGACGTGTTTTACCGGGACTCGCAGGGCGCGGCGGCCGCGTGCGGCAATCGCCGAAGTAATGCCGAGTAATAAACCGGCTGTAAGCCGGATACATCGGTTAAATAGGCGTTAAATCTCGCGAGTCGGCCTAAACCGCAATTCTCGATCCGCGCAAATAAATCCCCAGCCGCACGAGCGCGATCACCGCCCCCGACAAAAGCCGCATGTCGCGCGGCATGCGGCGGCGGCGAATATCGAGCAACAGCACGACGCGCACAGCGTTGCTGGCATTGCGCACTTCGTGCTCGAACGTGTCGTCCCACAACATGAATTCGCCGTCGTGCAGACGATGGTCATGGCCGTCGACGGTCAGCGTCGCCGCGGGTCGCCCATCGGCGTCGAGCGGCATCGAGAGGACGAGATAACCGCGCAGAATGCCGCGAAATGGCCCGCGATGCGGCGGAATGTGCTTGCCCGGCGCGAGAAAGGAAAACGAAGCCGAAAGCACGTCGGGCGACCGGGCCACGACTGCCGCGAGCGTGGGACAACGCGCGAGATTACGGGCAAAGCGCACGCCGTAAGCCTGCATGATGTACATGCGCCAGTCGCGTCCGTCGTTGGCCGAGATGTCGGCCTGCTCCCGCATGATTTCGTGAAAGCGTGGGATGCGGCCGAGGCTGGCCGCGACTTCCAGCGCCTCGGCGCGTATCGCCTGCCAGTTCGCCACGAAGTGTTCGGCGTCGGGGAAATGACGGGGGGCGTCGAGCACGGCCGCATCGTGCAGACGCCGGTCGTAGATGCGCCGCATGAGCCGCGCGCCGCTGTCATAGAGCCGGTTCATGAGCGTCGCGGCGGCATTGGCCAGCGTGTTGGCTGCCTGGGAGTCGTGTTTCTGCATCAACGAGTCGGATGGTCGGGTTCGTCGATCTATTGTCTCGCGAACACCTGACGGAATGACTACGTTGCTGCGGACCAACGGTCAGCCCGCAGCGAGCCTCGAAGCCATACCCGGCGCGGGCGCGCGCCTTGCGGCGCCGCGCGTGACATACTCCCGAACCTGGAAAGTACAGATACCGCCATGTTTCCTGCCATTACCACCCTCGCCCTGCTGATCATCGGCTATGTCCACGCCAACATTCCCCGCTTTACGGTGGCGGGTCGCAAGCGCTTCGTCGCGCACGCTGTGCTGCTGGCGGTCGGCCTTCTGTTCGGCGTGATCTGCGCCATGCTGGCCGGGCCGCTGGCGCCACCGTGGGTGGTGATCGCGTGCGGCGCCGGCGTCGTCCATGCGCCCGCGTTCTGCGTGCTCGTCATCAAGCGCATCAGGCATTCGGGACGAAGCTGAGCGCGCGAGGTACGAGCGGATCAGTCCTCGCCCTCGGGTCCCCTGTCGTCCGCCTCCTCGATACCATAGCGCTTGAGCTTCGCATAGAGCAGTTGACGATTGATGTTCAGCCGCCGCGCCGCGTCCGTGCGGTTATTGCCGCTGTGCCTGAGCGCGCGGCGTATGAGCATCTCTTCGAGGCGCGCGAGCGCGGAAGGCAGGTCTTCGTCGGGCCAGTCGAGCACGTGATCCGCGCCCGCGCGCTCGCCCTGCAGGAACGCGAGATCGGTCGTGTGGATATACTCGCCGCGCACCATCACGGCCACGCGCTCCATCGCGTTCTTCAACTCGCGCACGTTGCCGGGCCAGCCATAGCGGATCAGATGTGCCGCGGCGTCGGCGGACAGGCGCTTGCGCGTGAGCGCGCGGGCGAGGAAATGCTCGGCGAGCGGCACGATGTCGGCAATGCGCGCCGAAAGCGGCGGCAGATGAATCGGCACCACGTGCAGCCGGTAGTAGAGGTCTTCGCGAAAGCTGCCTTCGCGCACGCCTCGCATCAGGTCGCGGTGCGTCGCCGCGATCACGCGCACCTGCACGGGTACGGGCCGTCCGCCCACCGGCGTCACCACGCGTTCCTGCAGCGCGCGCAGGATCTTGGCCTGCATCGCCATGCCCATGTCGCCGATCTCGTCGAGAAAGAGCGTGCCGTGCGCGGCCTGGCGGAACGCGCCTTCGCGCTCGGCGCTCGCGCCCGTGAACGCGCCGCGCGTATGGCCAAATAGTTCGCTTTCCAGAAGATCGGCGGGAATCGCCGCACAGTTCACCGCGACGAACGGCCCGCGATTGTGCAGGCCGTGTTCGTGGATCGCGCGCGCGACGACTTCCTTGCCCGTACCCGTTTCGCCGGTGAGCAGCACGGTGGCGTCGCTGTCGGCGAGTACGCCGATGGTCTTCTGCACCGCGCGCATCGCCTCGCTCGAGCCGATCAGCGTTTCGGGCTCCGCGCTCGCCACGAGCGGCTGCGGCTCCACGATGCTCGCGAGCATGCGCTCCAGCACCTGGGCGATATCGTTGCGGCCGATAGGCTTGGTGAGGTGGTCGAAGGCGCCAAGGCGCATGGCCTCGATCGTGTTGGACGCCGTGGCGTGCGCGGTGAGCACGGCAACCGCCGGAGCGGCCGGACGCTCGCGCAGGCGGCGCAGCACCTCCAACCCGTCGATGCCCGGCATGCGCAGATCGAGGAACATCGCGCTCACGGGTTCGCGCTCGACGAGTTCGAGCGCCAGCGCGCCGTTCGCGGCGAGGCAAACGCTGTGGCCGAGGTCGCGCACGACTTCGGCGAGCGCGTCGCGCATGGTCTCGTCGTCGTCGACGATCAGGATGTGGGCCATGGCAATACCATTTCGAATGTCGTTCCGTTCGCGCGCCGCACGAAGCGGGCCACGCCGCCGTGCGCTTCCGCCACTTCGCGCACAATCGAAAGGCCGAGGCCCGTGCCGTCCGGGCGGCCCGTGACGAACGGCTCGAACAGGTGCTCGAGAATCGCGGCAGGCGGGCCCGCGCCTTCGTCGTGAACCGCCAGGATGGTGGCGTCGTGCTCGCGCCGCGCGGCCACCACGATACGGCTGCCGGAGGGCGCCGCCTCGATCGCGTTGAGGATCAGGTTGTCGAGCGCGCGCTCCAGTTGATCGGGATCGAAGCGGGCCTCGTGAAGATCGCCCGTGCGCGTCATCGTAACCTGCTTCGCCGCGGCCCGATCCGCATGCCGTGCGAGGCACGCGTCGAGGAACGGCCCGATCGCCACCTGCTCGCGCCGCGGCTCGTCGTGCTCCGTGATGCTGAGGAGGCGCCGCACGAGCGCGTCGAGCCGCTCGATCTGTCCGAGTATCACCTGAAGCGCCTGCGGCTGCCGCTCGGGGCCCGCCGCCACGGCGCTCTCCGCCTTCAGGCGCATCGCCGCGATCGGATTGCGGATTTCGTGCGCGACGCCTGCGGCCACGCGGCCAATCGCGGCCATCCGCTCGGCCGTGGCCATCTGGCGCGCCAGCGTGTCGGCGCGCTGGCGCGCAGCCGAAAGCCGCCGCCCCGCCTCGTTCAGCGCGAGCACGATGCGGTCGAGCTCGCGCTCGCGCGTGGCGGGCAGCACCGGCAGCTCGGCCACGTCGTAGGCGTTGAGCGCGCTCTCGATTTGCGAGACGTGGCGCGACCAGGTCATCGTGAGATGCGTGAGCAGCGCCGCGGCCGCCAGCACCATGACGAGCAGCACGCCGAGACCCGCCATGAGCTGGTGGTAGCTGCTGCCCGCGAAGGTCAGCGCCCAGCTCATCGTCCAGGCGGTGAGGTGCGGAATCGGCCCGGGCAGCGGGCACGCCGCCAGCAGGAGCGTCTGCGACTGCCCCCGGTAGCGCTTGCTCGTCGTGTGGTCGCTCGCGAGCGCGGCCTCGTTGATCGCGCGAATGCGCGGCAGCTCGCCTCCGGGCGGGTCGGTGCGCTCCACCGCGCCGGGGTAGGTGGGATACGCGTAGGCAAACGAGCCCGCTTCGCCGCTCCAGATGCCGCCCTGAATGCCGGGCCGCGTGCGCAGCGAGCCGTCGAGCAGATCGCTCAAGCGGCGGTGCACGGTGGCGTCGTCGAGGCCGGCCTTCAGCTCCGGATGTGCCTCGCTATAGGTGCGGTAGGCCGCCGCGATCGAGTCGCAGGCGCGCGTGTTCTCGGTCGCGGCCTGATTCAGCAGCGCATCCGCCGATTGGTGAAACAGTCCGACCATCAGGACACCGGTCGCCAGCGCCGCGCCAACGAGGAGAACGAGCAGCAGGATCAGCCGGCCGCGTAGGGATCGGAGCATGTCGGTCCAGTTACGGTTTTCAGTGGTGGTGAGGGACAGGGGCATTATCCAACGCGAAAGCCGTGCCAGGCGAGCCGCGGGTTCCCGCGCCAGCCGCCAGGCGCCGGCCAGCCTGCGCGTGTCGCAAATCACGACACGGCCTGTTGGGTTTTACGACAGCGGCCGGCCGTCCGATCCCGGTCATCGCCCGGAAAACCCAAGCCGCATCGTTGCGCTCTGCCTGGCATGTCCTTTGCAGAGGATGGCACGCGTTTTATCCCTCCCCGCGTGGCCAGGATCGTCCCGATCGAACCCGCATGGCGATGGCGGCGCGCTTACGGGCCCCGATCGAGGCGTTATGAATAGAAAACACATCAACTGGGTAGCACTCGCTATCGCAGTGCTGCTCGTCGCCGTCGCGGCGTGGTTCTTCCTCGGCCGGCGCCCTGCCGCGAGCAACGCGGCGGCGCCGCGCGGCATTCCGGTTTCGGCCGTCGCCGTCAAGCTGGCCGACGTGCCCGTGTACATCGACGCGCTCGGCACCGTCACGCCCATCCGCACCGTGACGCTGATCACCCAGGTCAACGGCATTCTCGATTCGGTCGGCTTCAAGGAAGGCCAGCGCGTCAAGAAAGACCAGGTGATCGCGCACATCGACTCGCGCCAGCTCGAGGCCGAGCTGCAGCAGGCCCAGGGCACGCTCGTGCACGATCAGGCCACGCTCGCCAACGACCGCCTGAACCTGCAGCGCTACCAGGTGCTCATCAAGACCGGCTCGATCACGCAGCAGCAGCTCGACACGCAGGTGGCCACCGTCAAGCAGGACGAGGGCGCGGTCACAGCCGACACGGGCAACGTCAAGAATCTCCAGGTGCAGGTGAGCTACTGCACGATCACGTCGCCGGTGGACGGCGTGATCGGCCTGCGCCTCGTCGATCCAGGCAACTACGTGACGACGACGAGCACGACCGGCATGGCCGTCATCGCCCAGCTCGAACCGATCACCGTGATCTACGCGGTGCCGGAGGACTACCTCGGCCAGATTCACGAAGCCATGGCGCGCGGCCCCGTGAAGGTGCTCGCCTGGGACCGCGACAAACGCAAGCTCCTCGCCACCGGCACGCTGCTCGCGCTCGACAACCAGGTCGACACGACCACCGGCACGGTCAAGGTCCGCGCCCAGTTCGATCACGCGGGCGACGCACTCTTTCCGAACCAGTTCGTGAATGCGAGCATGCAGGCCGACACGCTCGACCAGGTGCCGGTGATCCCGACCGCGGCGATCCAGCACGGCACCAACGGCGACTTCGTCTTCGTGGTGGGCGCGGGCAACAAGGCCGTGCTGCGCAACGTAAAGGCGGGCCCGGTGAGCGGCGACGACACGGCCATTCCCGACGGCAGCGTGAAGCCGGGCGAGCGCGTGGTGACCGACGGCGCCGACAAGCTCGACAACGGCTCGCTCATGCGGGTTGTTTCGTCGCCGGCTGTCTCGTCACCCGCTGTTTCGTCCGCTTCGCACTGAACAGGCCGCGCCCATGAATATCTCGCGCCCGTTCATCGAGCGGCCGATCGCCACCGCGCTGTTGATGGTGGCGATTCTGCTCGCCGGCCTGCTCGGCTATCACCTGCTGCCCGTTTCGGCGCTGCCCGAGGTCGATTACCCGACGATCCAGGTCTACACGCAGTACCCCGGCGCCGCGCCCGACGTGGTCAGCTCGTCGATCACCGCGCCGCTCGAAGTGCAGCTCGGCGAAATGGCGGGCCTGAAGTCGATGAACTCGACCAGTTCGAACGGCGTCTCGGTCATCACGCTAGAGTTCGACCTCACGCTCTCGCTCGACGTCGCGGAGCAGGAGGTGCAAGCCGCCATCAATGCGTCGGCGAGCTACCTGCCGGCCAACCTGCCCTACCCGCCCGTCTACAGCAAGGTCAATCCGGCCGACGCGCCGGTGCTCACACTGTCGCTCACGTCCCAAACGCTGCCGCTCACGAAGATCGAAGACCTCGCCGACACGCGCCTCGCGCAGAAGATCTCGCAGATCTCGGGCGTGGGGCTCGTCACGATCAGCGGCGGGCAGCGTCCGGCCGTGCGCGTGGAAACGAACACGGGCATGCTCAACTCGCTCGGCATGTCGCTCGACGACGTGCGCACCGCGCTCGCCGACGCCAACGTGAACCAGGCGAAGGGCAACCTGGACGGCCGCTACCAGTCGTATGCGATCGGCGCCAACGACCAGCTTCAGACCGCTTCGGCCTATACGGACCTCGTGATCGCCTACAAGAACGGCGCGCCCGTCCGCCTCTCGCAGATCGCGCACTCCGTCGACGGCGCCGAGGACGTGCGCCAGGCCGCGTGGACCAACGACACGCCCTCGATCGTGCTCAACATCCAGCGCCAGCCGGGCGCGAACGTGATCGACGTGGTGGACCGCGTGCAAAAGCTGCTGCCGCAGTTGCGCGCAAGCTTGCCGGGCACGCTGAAGGTCGACGTGCTGACCGACCGCACGCAGACTATCCGCGCCTCGGTGCGCGACGTCGAGTACGAGCTCGGCATGGCCGTCGCGCTCGTGGTGATGGTGATCTTCCTGTTCCTGCGCAAGCTCGCGGCCACCCTCATTCCGGCCGTGACGGTCCCGCTCTCGCTGATCGGCACGCTCGCGGTGGCCTACGGCCTCGACTTCTCGCTCAACAATCTCACGCTGATGTCGCTCACCGTGGCCACGGGCTTCGTGGTGGACGACGCGATCGTGATGATCGAGAACATCACGCGCTACCTCGAAATGGGCGAAACGCCGCTCAATGCAGCGCTGAAGGGAGCCAAACAGATAGGATTCACGATCATTTCGCTTTCGGTCTCGCTGATTGCCGTGATGATTCCGCTCCTCTTCATGGGCGACGTGGTCGGGCGGCTCTTTCGCGAGTTCGCGCTCACGCTCGCCATCGCCATCGTGATCTCGGCATTCGTCTCGCTCACGCTCACGCCGATGATGTGCTCGCGCATGTTCAAGCCGCACGACGCCGCACACGGCGCGGAGCACCATGCGGACTTCTTCGACAAGATCAACGCGCAGTACGTCAAGGGACTCGGCTGGGTGCTGGAGCACCGCGTGCTCACGCTGATCTCGGTGGCCGTGACGGCGGCGCTCACCTTCGCGATCCTGTTCTTCATGCCGAAGGGCTTCTTTCCCGAGCAGGACACGGGCCTTATCGAAGGGATCTCCCAGGCCTCGCCGGGCATTTCGTTCCAGTACATGGTGAAGAAGCAGGAACAGCTCGTTGGCCAGATCCTCAAGGATCCGGCGGTGGAAAGTCTCTCCTCGTTCATCGGCATCAACCAGACGAGCCCGACGCTGAACCAGGGAACCATCCTCATCAACCTGAAGGACAAGGGCGATCGCGACAGCAGCGCCGCCGTGATCCGCCGCCTCTCGGATTCGACCGCGGGCGACGCCGGCATGCGCCTCTTCCTGCACCCCGTGCAGGATCTCACGCTCGACGACACGCTCTCGACCACGAGCTACCGCGTCGGCCTCCAGGCGACCGACACGGACGTGCTCAACGAATGGACCGGCAAGCTGATCGCGGCGCTGCGCGCGGACCCCGCGTTCGCCGACGTGCAAAGCCAGGCCATGCAGCAGGGCAACCAGATCCAGCTGACCTTCGACCGCGACACCGCTTCGCGCCTCGGCATCACGCCCCAGGCGATCGACGACGTGCTGTACGACGCCTACGGCCAGCGCCAGGTCTCGACGATCTATACGCAGCTGAACCAGTACCACGTCGTGCTCGCGGCCAACCGCGAATCGAGCGACATGACCCACCTGCTCGACGGCCTCTACGTCGATACGGCCTCGGGCGGCGTCGCGCCGCTCGCCACGATGGCGACCATGAAGCTCATCCCCTCGCCCGTCACGATCAACCGCCAGGGCCAGTTCCCCTACGCGGACGTGTCGTTCAACCTGGCGCCGGGCTACACGCTCGGCACGGCGCTCTCGCACCTTTCCGGCATCGAGAAGCGCATCGGCCTGCCGGCCACGGTGCAGGCGTCGCTCGAAGGCTCGGCGGCCACCTTCCAGGCCTCGCTCGCGAACGAAGCCTTCCTCGTGGCAGCGGCCATCATCGTCGTGTATCTGATGCTCGGCATTCTGTACGAGAGCTTCATCCATCCGGTGACGATCCTCTCCACACTGCCCTCGGCCGCGCTCGGCGCGCTCGCCGCGCTCGTCGTCACCGGCACGCAGTTCGACATCATCGGCCTGATCGGCATCGTGCTGCTGATCGGCATCGTGATGAAGAACGCGATCATGATGATCGACTTCGCGCTCGAACTGGAGCGCAACGAAAAGCTCGCGCCCGTCGAGGCGATCCGCCGCGCCGCCGAGCTGCGCTTCCGGCCGATCCTGATGACCACCATGGCGTCGCTGTTCGGCGCCGTGCCGCTCGCGTTCGGCACCGGCATGGGCTCGGAGCTGCGGCATCCGCTCGGCATCGCGATCATCGGCGGCCTGATCGTGAGCCAGCTGCTCACGCTCTTTTCGACGCCCGTGATGTATCTCGCGCTGCATCGCGTCGAGGACTTCTTCAGCAAGAACGCGCCCGGCGCAGCCGGCGCAACCGGTGCGGCGGCGGAGTAACCGGCAATGAACCTCTCAGAACCGTTCATTCGCCGGCCCGTCGCGACCACGCTGATCGCCGTGGGCATCGCGCTCTTCGGCATGCTCGCGTTCAAGCTGCTGCCCGTGGCGCCGCTGCCCGAGATCGACTTTCCGACCATCAACGTAACGGCGCACCTGCCGGGCGCCGATCCGGAGACGGTGGCGACCTCGGTGGCCACGCCGCTCGAACGCCAGTTCGGCCAGATCGCCGGCATCACGCAGATGACCTCGGTGAGCTCGCTCGGCGCGACGCGCATCACGATGCAGTTCGACCTGAACCGCAACATCGACGGCGCCGCGCGCGACGTGCAGGCCGCCATCAACGCCGCGCGCACGAACCTGCCCGCGAACCTCGACGGCAACCCGACCTATCGCAAGGTCAACCCTGCCGACGCGCCCATTCTCATCATCAGCCTCACCTCCGATTCGGCCACGCGCGGGCAGCTCTACGACGCCGCCTCCACGGTGCTGCAGCAAAAGCTGCTGCAAACGCCGGGCGTGGGCGACGTGACCGTGGGCGGCGGCGCGCTGCCCGCCGTGCGCATCGAGCTGAACCCCGACCGCGTGAGCCACTACGGCGTGAGCCTCGAGCAGATCCGCACGGCAATCGCGAACTCCAACACCGACCTGCCGAAGGGCTCGGCGGCATTGAGCGGGGTGGCCTACACGATCGGCGCCAACGACATGCTGTACAACCCGGCCGACTACGCGCCGATCATCGTCAAGCAGGTCGGCAACGACGTCGTGCACATCTCGGACCTGGGCTACGTGCGCCAGGACGTGGAAAATCTGGAGAACTACGGACTTTCGGACGGCAAGCCCGCCGTGCTGCTGATCGTCTACAAGGAGCCGGGCGCGAACGTCATCGACACCGTGGACAACGTGAAGGCCGCGCTGCCGTTCCTCGAAGCGTCGATCCTGCCCACCATCCGGCTCAACATCCTGATGGACCGCACGGTCACGATCCGCGCCTCGCTGCTCGACGTGGAGATCACGCTGGCCGTTTCGATCCTGCTCGTCACGCTGGTGACTTTCGCCTTTTTCCGCAGTTGGCGCACGACGCTCGTGCCAGCCATCGTCGTGCCGCTCTCGCTGCTCGGCACGTTCGGCATCATGTACTTCCTCGGCTTCAGCCTGAACAACCTCTCGCTGATGGCGCTCACCATCTCGACGGGCTTCGTGGTGGACGACGCGATCGTCGTGGTCGAGAACATCATGCGCCACCTGGAGCGCGGCGAACGGCCCGTGCAGGCCGCGCTGAACGGCGCGCGCGAAGTGGGCTTCACGGTGCTCACGATCAGCGTGTCGCTCGTCGCCGTGTTCATTCCGCTCCTGCTGATGGGCGGCATTGTCGGGCGGCTGTTCCGCGAGTTCTCGGTGTCGCTCTCCGCCGCGATCATCATGTCGATGCTCATCTCGCTCACGGTCACGCCCATGCTCTCCAGCGTGG
Organism: Paraburkholderia sp. AV2; assembly: GCF_054968425.1. Taxonomy (NCBI): domain Bacteria; kingdom Pseudomonadati; phylum Pseudomonadota; class Betaproteobacteria; order Burkholderiales; family Burkholderiaceae; genus Paraburkholderia; species Paraburkholderia sp. AV2. Next base: position 23,506 of record NZ_JBANLK010000042.1, on the reverse strand, counting down.
CCCTGCACGGCGCGCACGAAGGGCACCGCGAAGAGGAGTACCCCGACTCGCGCTTTCACCGCTTCTACGCGCGCACGCTCGGCTGGGTGATCCGCCATCCGCTCCTGATGGGCATCGTCACGATCCTCGTGCTCGCGCTCAACGTGATGCTCTATGTGGTCGTGCCCAAGGGCTTCTTTCCGCAGGAGGACACGGGACGCCTGATCGGCTCGATCCAGGCCTCGCAGAGCATCTCGTACCGGCTCATGCAGCAGAAGTTCACGGCCATCTCGAAGCAGGTGCTCGCCAATCCGAACGTGCAGGCCGTGGGCGGCTTCATCGGCGGCACCAACGCGATCAACACGGCGATCCTGTTCGTGACGCTCAAGCCGCTCGGCGTGCGCCACGCGACGGCCGACGAGGTCATCGCGCAGATCCGCCGCACGCTGGGCGACATTCCGGGCGCGCGGCTCTATCTGCAGTCGGCCCAGGACATCACGGTGGGCGGCCGGCAAAGCGCGGCGCAATACCAGTACACGCTGACCGCCGACGACCAGGACGACCTCGACAAGTGGGTGCCGAAGGTGGTCGCGCTGATGCACAAGATCCCGATTCTCCAGGACGTCAACACGGACCAGCAGGACAACAGCATGCAGGCGACCGTGAATGTGAACCGCGATGCGGCGGGACGCCTCGGCGTGAACTTCGACTCGATCGACAACGCGCTCTACGACGCGTTCGGCCAGCGCCAGGTCTCGACGATCTACAAGTCGGCCAACCAATATCACGTGGTGATGGAACTCGCGCCCGAGTATTGGACCGACCCCGCCGCGCTCAAGGGCATCTACGTGCCGGCCGGCGCACCGAGCGCGGGCGGCGCCGGCTCGGGCGGCAGCGGCAGCCCGGCGGGCGCGAGCGTCATGACCTCGGCCAGCGAGACCGCCGCGCTCGCCGCGGCGGCTTCGGCCGCCGCCGCGGCCGGCCCCGCCAGCACGACCGTCACGCCCGCCACGGCCGTGCTTTCGAGCGGCGAGCCGCTCGTGCCGCTCGCCGCGATGGCGCATTTCTCGATCGACCGCACGGCGATCTCGATCAATCACCAGGGCGTCTTCCCGGCCGTCACGGCGTCGTTCAACCTCGCGCCCGGCGCCTCGATCGGCGCGGCCACGCGCGAGGTCGACGACGCCGTCTCCCAGTTGCGCATGCCCGCCAGCATCACCGGCAATTTCGCGGGCACCGCGCAGGTGTTCCAGCAGTCGGTGTCGAGCGAGCCGCTCCTGATCGTGGCCGCGCTGCTCTCCGTGTACATCGTGCTCGGCATGCTCTACGAGAACCTGATGCACCCGCTCACGATCCTCTCGACGCTGCCCTCGGCCGGCGTGGGCGCGCTGATCGCGCTGATCGCCACGCATACGGAGCTTTCGATCATCGCGCTCGTCGGCGTGATCCTGCTGATCGGCATCGTGAAGAAGAACGCGATCATGATGATCGACTTCGCCATTACCGAAGAGCGCCAGCACAAGCTGCCCGCCGAAGAGGCCATCACGCGCGCATGCCTGATCCGCTTCCGGCCGATCATGATGACGACGAGCGCCGCGATACTCGGCGCGCTGCCGCTCGTGTTCGGCTCGGGCTACGGGTCGGAATTCCGCAAGCCGCTCGGCATCTCGATCATCGGCGGCCTCATCTTCAGCCAGATGCTCACGCTCTATACGACGCCCGTCATCTATCTGTGGCTCGACCGGGCCTATCAACGCTTGCGTCGCCGCAAGAAGGAAGCATGACCATGACTACGCCGTCATTCTTCGCGCAGTCTCTCTTCACTACGCTGTCGCGCCCGCGCGCCGCGCGCCCCGCCCTGCGCCGCTGCGCGGCCGCGCTCGCGCTCCTGTGGCTCGCGGGCTGTGCCGTCGGCCCGGACTACCACAAGCCCACGACCGAGATTCCGGCCACCTTCAAGGAAGGCGTGGACTGGCAGCGCGCCGACGCGAATCCGCAGGGATCGCTCTCCAGCAGTTGGTGGACCGTCTACGACGACCCGAAGCTGACCCAGCTCGTCGAGCAGTCGCTCAAGGCCAACCAGTCCATCGTCGCGGCCGAGGCAGCCTACCGGCTCGCGCAGGCCACCGTCGACGCCAGCGTGGCGAGCCTCTTTCCGGTCGTCACGGCGGGGCTCTCGGCCACGCGCAGCGGCACAGGCCCGGGCGCCGCCACGGGCGGCGTGAGCCCGACAACGGGCAGCACGATCGTGGGCGTGCACAACGCCGTGAGCGCAAACGTCGCCGCGAGCTGGGAACCCGACCTGTGGGGGCAGATACGCCGCGAGATCGAATCGAGCAAGGCCAGCGCACAGGCCTCGGACGCCCAGCTCGCAGGCGAGCGCCTTTCGATCGCCGCGAGCGTCGTGGACGACTACTTCGCGCTGCGCCAGGCCGATATCGACATCGCTTCACTCAAGACGCAGCGGGACATCGAGGCGCGCCTGCTCGACATCACGCGGTCGGCCTATTCCCAGGGCACGGCTTCGAACGACGACGTGCTCGCCGCGCAGGACGCGCTCGAACTCGTGTTGGCCGAGCTGCAGACCACCGAGACCTCGCGCGAGCAGGACGAGCACGCCATTGCCATGCTGGTCGGCGTGCCGCCCGCGAGCTTCACGCTCGCGCCGCAGCAGGATTACGCGTTCGGCACGCCGGCCGTGCCGCTCTCGCTGCCGTCGCAGTTGCTTGAGCGGCGGCCCGACGTGGTGAGCGCCGAGCGCTCGGCGGAAGCGGCCAACGCGAAGATCGGCGTGGCCGAAGCGGCGTTTTTCCCGGCGCTGGACCTGAGCGCGCAGGGCGGCTTCGAGCACAACACGTTCGCGCATCTGTTCTCGCTGCCAAGCCGCGTGTGGACGCTCGGCCCGGACCTTGCCGCGACGATCTTCGATGGCGGCGCGCGCACGGCTGCCGTGCACGAGGCGCAGGCAAGCTACGACGAGGCCGTGGCCAACTATCGGCAGGCCGTGCTGGGCGCGTTCCAGAACGTCGAGGACAGCCTGTCCTCGTGGAACCATCTCGCGCAGCAGGAAACGGCCTACGCGAACATCTACCAGCGCAACCAAGCGTTGTTCGCGAGCGTGGAGGCGCAGATGAGCGCCGGCACGGCCAGCGAGGCAGGCCTGCTGACGCAGCAGCTCACGCTGCTGCAGGCTGAACAGAACGTGAAGGACACCCAGGCGCAACTGGTGCAAAGCAGCGTGGCGCTGATCAGGAATCTGGGCGGCGGCTGGCAGTGGGATGAGCGCCGGGGCGCGGCAGTGGCGGCCGACGGTCCCGGCAGCGCCGGGCACGAGGCGCAACAGGTGCAATAGCATCACGGGCAGGGCGCCGCGAACAGACGCGGGCGCCCTGCCCGGCAACACCGGCTGAAAATCCGGAATCCGGTTTTACAGTCTAAACCCTGTATTTTCCATTTACAGCTTATACGTTGTATTTTGAATTTACAGCCTGCAGGCTGTATCATCCGGATAGCGATCCCCGCGCCCTGGAGATCCCCGTGGACTATCCGATCAAGACCCTCAGCCAGTTGCGCCCCATTCTCGTGGGCTTCCGCAAGGAGGCTGGCCTCACCCAGGAGGCCATCGCCCGGCGTCTCGGCATCTCGCAGCAGAGCTACGCCGCCTTCGAAGCCAATCCGGAGACGGCAAGCGTCGAGCGGCTCTTTCGCGTGCTGAGGCAGTTCGATGCCGCGATCAGGCTCGGCGCGCCCGAACCCTCCGAACGATCCGCGCCATCGACCGGTCCCGCCACGCCGCCCGCCCGCATGCAGGCTCGCGCCGGCCGGAAAGAGGCCGACGCCGCCAGCCAGCCCGCGCCCGCGAAAACGGCGTCGTCCCCCTCGCGCAAGCGCCGCAGCCCGTCGGCGGCCGGCAGCGGCACGCCACGCGCGCAGCGCCCGGCCGGCAAGACACGGGAGGACTGGTGAGCACGCGCCGCCCAGCGAACCGCCTCGACCTCTGGATGAACGGACTGCCTGTCGGGTATTGGGAAAACGTCCGCGGCGCCGAGCGTCTCGTGTACCTGGAGAGCTGGATCGGCGACGAGCAGGGCCGCCCGCTCTCCCTTTCGCTGCCCTTCACGCCCGGCAACCAGCCCTACCGGGGCCGGATCGTCTCCGACTACTTCGACAACCTGCTTCCGGACAGCGACCGGATCCGCAGGCGGATCGCCGTCCGCTACCGGACCGGCGGGACCTCCCCGTTCGAACTGCTCGCGGCACTGGGGCGCGACTGCGTGGGCGCACTGCAGATACTCCCCGCCGGAGAAGAGCCCACGGGACTCACGCGCATCAAGGGGCGCCCGCTCGGCGAGTCCGACATTGCAGCACTCCTCAGGGAAACAACGGCCGCCCCGCACGCGGGCGAGCCCGAATCCGCGGACAACCTGCGCCTCTCCATTGCCGGCGCCCAGGAAAAGACCGCGCTGCTCCACCACGGCGGTCAATGGCTGCTGCCCGAAGGCAGCACGCCCACCACCCACATCCTGAAGCTGCCGCTCGGTCTCGTGGGCAACATGCGCGCCGACATGCGCACGTCGGTGGAAAACGAATGGCTGTGCTCGAAGATCATCGCCGCCTTCGGCCTGCCCGTCGCGCACTGCGACATCGCCCGCTTCGACGACGCCAAGGCGCTCGTGGTCGAGCGATTCGACCGGCGCCTGGCGAGCGACGGCAGATGGATCGTCAGGCTTCCTCAGGAATACCTGTGCCAGACAACGGGCACGCCTGGACTCGGCAAGTACGAGGCCGACGGCGGCCCCGGCATCGAAGGCGTGATGGCCGTGCTCGACGGGTCCGCGCGCGCAGCGGACGACCGCCACGACTTTTTCCTCTCGCAGATCGTCTTCTGGCTGCTTGCGGCAACCGACGGCCACGCCAAGAATTTCAGCATTGCCCTGCTCTCGGGCGGCCGGTATGTCTCGACGCCGCTCTACGACGTTCTTTCGGCCCACCCCATCGTGGGACGCGGCCGCAACCATATCGCCCCGCAACGCGTCAGTCTCGCGATGGCGGTGCGCGGCCGGAACCGGCACTACCGCATCGACGAGATCGCTCCGCGGCACTGGATCGCCCAAGGCCAGCGAGTGGGGTTCGCCGCCGGGGAAATCGGGCAGATGATCGCGCGCGTGGCGGCGGACACGCCCGGCGTCATCGAAGCTGTTTCGGCGCAGATTCCCGCCGACTTTCCCGAAGACATAGCCGAGGCGATCTTCTCAGGCATGCGCAGGCTCGCGGCGCGGCTCCATTCGTGAGCGGACCGACGCCGCTTACAATCTGCCGGATAGACGACAACCCACACGATCACGCGATTCGCCGATGAATGCGCCGCAACGCTACCGCCCGCAACTGGAAACGACCGGCTGGTTCCACGGCCTGCCGGCCGGGCTCAAGGACTGGCTGATCGCCCACGGCTCGCTCATGACGCTCGACAAGGGGCAACGGCTCTATCGCTACGGCGACCGGTCGAACGGGCTCTATGCGGTGCTGGGCGGCGGGCTCACCATCGGCACGGTCGGGGCCGACGGCAAGGAAGCACTCCTCGCCGTGCTCGGCCCCACGGCCTGGATCGGCGAGATTTCGCTGTTCGACGGCCTGCCGCGGCCGCACGATGCAACGGCCGCCAGCCGCACCCTGCTCATGCACGTGCCCGAAGCAGCGCTGCTCACCCTGTTGGAAACGACACCCGCGTATTGGCGCGACTTCGCGCTGCTGATGGCGCAGCGGTTGCGCCTCTCGTTCGCGAACACCGAAGACATGACGCTGCTGCCCGCCGCGCAGCGGCTCGCGAGCCGGCTGCTCTCGATCGCGGGCGGCTACGGCGGCCTGCACGAGCGCGGCGAGCGCATCCGGCTCTCGCAGGAGCGTCTCGCCTCGATGGTGTCGCTGTCGCGGCAAACCACCAACCAGTTGCTCAAGAAGCTGGAGAGTCAGGGGATCGTGGCCCTGAAGTCCGGGGAGATCGCGATCCTCGACTTTGCGAGGCTTGGTGCCGCAAGCCGCGGCGAAGGCGATTCCGATACTGCGTAGCCGCTCAAGCCGCTCAGAGGCCCACGGCAAAACGGTCGAACGTGACGGCTTCGCTGGCGCGAGGCAAGGCCGCATCGAGCCTGCCCACGGCCTCCAGCAGCCGGCGGCCGGCCCTCGTCAGCGACAGGCGGCGGTCGCCGCCGGAACGCGATTCGAACGAAACCAGGCGGCGTTCGAGCAAGGTGCCGAGTTCGGTGCGATTCATGTCGATCTGGTCCGGCGAATGACGGACCAGCATCAGCGTGGCAAATTCGTGCGGGCTCAACATCGGGTCGTCTCCCAGTAACAGTCATGCCGCAACCAGGGGCACAGGGCCGTGTATGTTCGGGGAGAAATGTGACAGACGCATGAATGTCACAAAAAATTCGTGCCGCGACCCACGGCGTTCGATCCGCCTCTCAGGCCTCCGCCATGCGCCGGATTCGCCCCGGCAGCAGCAGCGCCGCGCCGAATGCCAGCAGATGCAGTCCGGCGAGCGCCACGAAGACCGGAAGATAGGACTCCGAACGCGCGCTGCCCGGGTGCTGCGTCGCCAGCGAGACGACCACGGCCAACAAGGTGGTCGCGACGGGTCCGCCCAGTCGTTGCGCGATGTTCAATGCCGTGTTCGCCACCGGAATCCGCGCTTTGGGAATCGAGGCATACGCGGCCGATATGGCCGGTATGCTGATCGTGCCCTGCCCCACACCCGCCGCGAACAGGCCAATCACGGCCCACACCGCCGAGAAGCCCTGCCCGGCCATCCACGCGAACGCGACCGTGCCGAGCAACGCCAGCCATGCTCCGCCCGCCGCGACTGCACGACAGCCGAATTTGTCGCTCAGGAATCCGAGCGTAGGGAACGAGCACATCATGCCCACGCCCGTCACCGCAACGAGCCAGCCCGCCTGCGAGGCGGCCAGCCCGCAGCCCGCTATCAGGTAGAGCGGCACGGCAAGCTGACGGCCATACAGGATGGCGTTGGCAAAAAACTGCGTGAACGCGGCAATGGAGAAAATCCGGTCCGCGAAGACCCGCACGTCGATCAGCGCCGTGCCGCCCTTGCGCACCGAATGCCACAGGAATCCCGCCAGCAACGCCGCGCCGGTGAACAGGAGCCACAGTCCTTCGGGATGCGAAGCATTTTGCAGCCCGTCAATGAGTGCGACGAGACCCGGCGAGATCAGCGCGAAACCGGTGAAATCGAACGGACGCTTCTGCAAGGCGCCGCTATCGCCGGGCAGCAGCGACGCCGCCAGCACGACACCCAGCAGGCCGACCGGTACGTTCAGATAGAAGAGCCACGACCACGTTGCGTGGGCAAGGATCGCACCGGCCAGGACCGGGCCCACAATGGGAGCGAGCAGTATGGGCAGGCTCGCGTAACCCATCACGCGCGCCATGTTCTTCCCCGCCGCCCGCGCGATCATCATCTGCGTCATGGGCGCCAGAATGCCGCCGATCAGCCCCTGGAATACTCGCGCCCCGGTCAGCTCCGCGATGGTTCGCGATGCACCGCATAGCACCGACGCCACGGTGAACATCGAAAAGCAGATCATGTAGAGCCGCTTTGCGCCGATGCGGTCGACCAGCCAGCCGTTGAGCGGCAGCATGAGCGTCATGGCCAGCAGATAGCCGCTCACGATCCACTGCACGGTCGCGACGGGCGAATCGAAAACGTGGGCAATCGTCGAGAGCGAGACGTTGACAACCGTCGAATCGAGTTGCGCCATGAACGGCCCGATCGTGGCGACCATCGCCACCTTCCAGACCGTCCAGTCGACCGCGGCAGCGTCGGCCGCCCTGGCCCGCTTGCCTGCCCCGCTCACGACCCGGCTATCCGGCGCATGATCGCGGCGGCCTTGAAGAGCGTCTCGCGTTCGCCGGCATCGAGTTCCGCGATCGCCTCCGAAAGCCATACCTGCTTCGCCTCGCGCGTCTTCTTGCGCAACTGTACGCCTTTCGGTGTCAGTTCGATCAGCATCTGGCGGCCATCGGTCTCGTGCGGGGTGCGCCTCACGAGACCCATTTCCTCCAGGGCCGCGACGGTCGTTCCCATCGACTGCGGCCTCATGCCTTCGGCGCGCGCCAGCGCCGCCGTGGTGGCCGGGCCCTCGCCGGCAAGACGCGACATGACGACGGACTCCGTCATGGAGAGTTCGTCCGCATGCGCTTCGCTGCGGGTACGCCGCACGAGCAGACCGATCGCCTGGATCAGTTCGAGAACGGCCTCTTCGAATGCCTTGGTACGCATAATTTCCGGAACGGTATGGAAAGGGATACCGGAAGCATGCCGGAAGCCAGCCAAACTTACAAGGCAAACTTGCAAGTTTGGCTGACTTGATTTCGCAGCGATGCCGCAGTGATACCGTAGTGACGCCTTTTTCAGCCCGTCCTCGTGGGCCGCTCCTCGCCCGCCTGCCCCGCCGCGCATTCCTCCACGAGATCGCGCAACGTCGCCGCAAGGCGCGCCCCCGGATCGTCGACGATCACGGGCCCCTCCTCGCGCCGCAGCGTGCCCACGCCCACGAGAATTTGCGCACGCGCGGTGCGCTCGCACAGCCGTCGCACGAGGTTGCGCAGATAGGGCGGCGCCTCCGGCGTGTCGAGCGACACCACGCAGATCACGGGCGTAGCGTCCGGATCCACCATGCCCGCGCGCGTGCTGCGCACCTGCTCGTAGCTCGTCGTCACGCACGGCACGCCGCGCCGCGCAAGCAACTGCGACACGACGGCCGCGACGACGTCGTCGAACGCCCCGCGGCCCGGCACGCACAGCACGGGATGGCCCTCGCCGCGCGTCGATGCGGCGCTTTCGGCACCCGGTCCTTCCGGCGGGAAATGGCGCGAGTCGTCCACGGATTCGAGGTCTTCGACGATGTCGAGCAGTGCCTGGTTGATGCGCGCCAACTGTTCGGCGGGCAGCACGCCTCGCAAGGCGTCGTTGCGCGCGAAGCGCAGCCCCTCGAACACGACCTGCTCGTAGTAGTCGATCAGCGGCATCTCCGTGAGCAGGCGATCTGCCTGCAGCAGCGCCTCATGCGGGTCGTCGGCGAGCAGACGCTGGTAGCAGGTCTGCGCCGGCGTGAGCGCGGGCTGGTCGCCCAGCAGGATGGTCAGGAAGTTGAGGCGGTCCACATAGCGGCCGAGCGTGACGATGCACAGCGTGAGCGGCGTGGAAAGCACGAGCCCGACGGGTCCCCAGAGCCAGGTCCAGAAGATCGCCGCCACCACCACCGCCAGCGGCGAGAGCCCCGAGCGGCGCCCGTAGAGCATAGGCTCCGCGAACTGCCCGGCCACGACATCGACGACGATGAAGAGGATCAGCGTCGACACGGCCATGGTCCATTGCGGCTGGATTGCGGCAGCTAGGACGGTGGCAAGCACCGCCGCGATCCAGATGCCGATGTAGGGCACGAAGCGCAACAGTGCCGCCATGGCCGCGAACAGCAAGGCACCCGGCACGCCGATACCCGCGAGCCCGACGGCAATGACCGCGCCCACCGAAACGTTCACGCCCAGTTGCGCGACGAAGTAGCGCGACAAACGCTGGGAGGCGTCGTTGATGGCCGTCGTGGTGCGATGCAGGTCCTCCGAGCCGAACACGCTGATCAGCCGGTCGCGCAGGTCCTCGCGCTGCAACAGGATGAAGATCGTCACCACCAGCACGATGAAGCCGGTTTCGAGCGGCCCGACGATCGGCGACAAGGCCCGCTGCGCGAGTTCCATGGGCGTGGGCGCGGGCGTATGAACCTCCACGGGCATCGGCACCGCGGGCGCGTTGCGTGCGGCCCGGCCGCGCGGCGGCGGCAGCGCGGGCGGGGGCGTCGGCGTGATGCGCTGCAGCGCGGTCGCGGTACGCGCCATGAGACTGTCGGCACGGCCCACGGTCTTTTCGTGGACCGTCTCCACTTTCTGTTCGATCGCCTCCTGGTATTGCGGGAGATCGGCGGCAAGCTGAACGATCTGCGCGGCGATCAGCGCGCCGGTGCCCGCCAGGGCGAGCACCGTGGCGAGAACCGCGAGGAAGATCGACAGGAACTGCCCGAGGTGCAGGCGGCGCAGCGCCGTCACGAGCGGCGCGAGCAGGAAGCTCAGCAGGACCGAAAGCGTGATGGGTATCAGCACCTCCCGCCCGAAATACAGCCCACACACCACGACCACGCCAGTGATCACGGACGCGAGACCGTGCAGCGTGGGCGAACTCGGCGGAAAAACACGGTTGCGCCGGCCATGCGGCGGCAAGGGAAAATTCATGTCGTAGCGAGGCGGTTTCATGGGGCGGCCCGGCGGACCGTTTGCGGGATCATGGAGGCTCATGACTTGCCCGGCGAGAGTTCCTGGTTGCGCGAAGCGAGGAACTGGATCAGGCCGTCGATGCCGCCTTCCTGGATCTTCTCGCTGAACTGCGCCCGGTAGGTCTGGATGAGCCACGCACCCAGCACGTTCAGGTCGTAGAGCCGCCAGCCCTGCGGGGTCTTGTACAGCCGGTAGTCGATCTCGACGGGCTTGCCGCTCGTTTGCGCCAGTGTGCGCACGACGGCGTCGGTATCGCCGGGCGCGGTGCGCATGGGCAGATATTCGATCTGCTGGTCGGGCGTGAGCTGTGCGAGCGCGCCCGAATACAGATGGATCAGCAGCAACTGGAACTGCGTGACGAGCTGCTCCTGCTGCTCCGGGGTGGCCGTGCGCCAGTAGCGCCCCATCGAGAGCCGCGTCGTGCGGCGGAAGTCCACGTAGGGCAGGATATCGCGGTCCACGATGCTGCGGATGCGGGCAATGTCGTCCGGTGCGATCGCCTGGGTCCGCACCTCGTCCAGCACTTGCTGGGTCGCGGTCTTGATGAGCGCCTGCGGATCGGACTGGTCGACGGCGCTCTCGGCCAGCGCCGGCGCGGCAGGCGCCAGCGAGACCAGCAGCACGAAAACGAGGAATAGCCTTTTCATTGAAATCTCGCAGGTGGGCCGCGCCGCTGGGGCCGCAGGGGGGGCCGCGCCGTCCTGGCCGGATCTCGCGGGCCGGGTCGCCAAAGACGCATGCGCGCCATGCCGGTCAGTCTATCGGTTCGGGGCGTGGAAGGTCGGAATGCTGCAGGGTCGGCGCCGCGCATCGTTCAATCTTGCACTGAAACATCATTTTGAAGCAAATCGCATACCAGTGCGCGACGGGGCCGCGCCGCCGGATTCCGGCCCGGCAGGGCGCCCCAATCCGGTCGCTATGCGCTTGTAAAAATTTCAGCGCCGGCAATCACGCCTCGAACGTGCCGCGATATTCCGGTGCGGCGTCCCGCCTCGTGTTGATCTCGAACATCACGCCGCCCGGCGCCCGGCAGAAGAAGCGCGAGCCGCGTCCGTTGTTGAAGACCTCCGTCTCCATCTCCACGCCCTCTTCCCTGAATCGTTCGTACAACTCTTGAACAGCTTCGAAACTCGGTAGCTCGAACCCGGCATGGAAGGCGCGAGGCCATGCGGGCGCATCGCCTTCGGCGTGGTCGATCACCACGTCGAAGCCCGGACGCTTGAGGATATACGAACGCTCCCACGTTCCAGAGATCGAGAAGCCCAGGTAGCGCTCGAAGAATGCAGCCGTGGCAGCCGTATCGGCAGAAGGAAAGCTCAAGTGATTGAGTTTCATGCTCTTGATGTCATCAGTCATCGTCGTTCTCACGTAATGCGGCAAAGGCCCCATGCCCTCGCCAACCGACGACATCAGAATATAAGCAAAAGCTCGCATTCCTCAACTCGCATTGCGAACTGGGAGACGAACCGTCCAACCTCAATCAGGACAAGGGTTTCGGCGTGCCGCTAACCTGCCGGCGCACACGTTGCTCGTTTTCAGGCGGCGGCGCGCACTGCCTGAAAGCCGTATTTGGCCCGGAGGAACCCGATCAGATTTCGATGCCGAGCGCGACGATACGCCGGTAGAGCGTTGCGCGCGCCATGCCGATTCGCGTGGCGGCCTGCGCAACGTGGCCGCCAGCCGCGCGCAAGGCATCGATCAGGAAGCGCCGCTCGAACTCGCGCATGGCGTCGCCATAGCTCGACGTTTCGATGCCTTCGCTCCCGCCGTTCACGAGTGCAGGCCCACCGCCGCCCCGCGCGACACCCTCGCCGCCACCGTCGCCGATGAAGCTCGCAAGCGAACGGCCATCAATACATTCGTTCTCCGAAAACAACACCGCACGCTCCAGGGTATTGCGCAGTTCGCGCACGTTGCCGGGCCACGCATACGAGCACAGCAGCGCCAGCGCATCGCGGTCCAGTTCGAGATGCCCCGCGCCGGTCTCGACGGTGAGCTTGTCGAGGATCGCGGAAGCGATGGCCTCGATATCGGTCAGGCGCTCGCGCAGCGGCGGCACGCGGATCGTCAGCACGTTGAGGCGGTAATAGAGGTCAGCCCGGAACCTGCCCTGCGCCACGAGCGCGGGCAGGTCGGCCGAGGTAGCGGCAATGATGCGCACGTCGGCGCGAACGATGCGATTCGAGCCGAGCGGCTCGAACTCCTGCTCCTGCAGCACGCGCAGCAGCTTGCCCTGCAGGGCGAACGGCATGTCGCCGATTTCGTCGAGAAAGAGCGTACCGCCGCTCGCCAGCTCGAATTTGCCGATACGCCCCTTGCGGTCCGCGCCCGTGTACGCGCCCGCTTCGGCGCCGAAAAATTCCAGTTCCAGCAAGGTTTCGGGAATGGCCGCGACGTTGACCGTCACGAGCGGCCCGTCGGCACGCCCCGAAGCGCCGTGTATTGCATGGGCAAGCAGCTCCTTGCCGGTGCCCGTCTCGCCCAGCAGCAGGACCGGCGAGGCCAGGCGCGCCGCGCGGCGCGCCTGCCGCTTGACCTCCAGACTGACCGCGCTCGTGCCGATGAGGCTCGAGAAGCTGTACTTGGGGCGGCGCACCTGCGCGAGCGAGTGCCGCGTGCTGATCAGCTCGGCGCGCAGGCGCGCGTACTGGCTCACGAGCGGCGACAGGCCCTTGATCTCGTTGAACAGGACGAAGCCCACCGCGCCGATCGTCTCGCCGTCGTCGTCCTTGATCGGCAGGCGCGTGACGACGATCGAGTCGCGGTCGGTTTCGAGAATGTCGAGCAGGATCGGCTCACCGGTCTGCACGACCTCGCGCATCATGCTGTTCGGAATGACCGCCTCGCAGTCGAGGCCGATGACGGCCTGCGGATCGTCGAAACCGAAACGCGCGGCGTAATCGCGGTTGATCCAGACGACCCGCGCATTGCGGTCGACGATCACGGTCCCTTCGCTGAAATTTTCGAGAGTCTTGAAGAGCGACTGCATCGCCAGCCGCCTCACGTGGTCGTAGTCGGCAAGCAGTGCGGGGGGGGCGAGTTCCATCCAGTGTTCCGTAGGGTGCGGGCCCGGTACAGGCCTTGATTCTCATTTTCGGGACGCATTATCCCAGAAGCGAGATCACGGCGCAGGCAGGCATGCGCGCGCTGCCAGAGACGGTAGTCGGCTACGATCTGCCCTCACGTCTCAAATTTGGGACGCACAGGCGCCGTGCGAAGCCAGCAAGGCTCCGCGGCATGCCCCCGGAACCCGCCGGCACACCGGTGAGCCGCTTGCAGCAAGGCCGGCCACCAACTGGCATACTCCGTGCTTAAAGCCGACGTCGCGCACAACCGCCGCGCGATCGCATGACGCGCAGACCCCGCGCGCACAAACAAACCCCTGGAGACAAGATGTCCTTTGTAATTGTGATCGCCGCTCTGGCGTTCCTGATGCTGGTGGCCTACCGCGGCTACAGCGTCATTCTCTTCGCCCCCATCGCCGCGATGGGCGCCGTTCTGCTGACCGATCCCGCCGCCGTCGCGCCCGTTTTCTCGGGCATCTTCATGGACAAGATGGTCGGCTTCGTGAAACTCTACTTTCCGGTGTTCCTGCTCGGCGCCGTCTTCGGCAAGGTCATCGAACTCTCGGGCTTTTCCGAAGCGATCGTTGCGGCAGCCATCCGGTACATCGGCCGTTCGCGCGCCAATGCCGTGATCGTCGCCGTGTGCGCGCTGCTGACCTACGGCGGCGTCTCGCTCTTCGTCGTGGTCTTCGCCGTCTATCCGTTCGCGGCCGAACTCTATCGCCAGAGCAACATTCCGAAGCGGCTGATGCCCGGCGCGATCGCACTCGGCGCCTTTACGTTCACGATGGATTCCCTACCCGGCACGCCGCAGATCCAGAACATCATCCCCACCACGTTCTTCAAGACCACCGCATGGGCCGCGCCCGTGCTCGGCACCATCGGTTCGCTCTTCATCATCGTGGTGGGCCTCGCGTATCTCGAGTGGCGCCGCCGTGCGGCCATGGCGAAGGGCGAAGGCTATGGCACCTCGCTCGTGAACGAGCCGGAGCACGTGCAGACGACCGACCTGCCGAATCCCGTGCTCGCCATCGCGCCGCTCGTGCTCGTGGGCGTGGCGAACTTCGCGCTCACCAAACTCATTCCGCAGTGGTACGGCGCCAGCTACACCGTTTCGCCCGACGTGCTGCCTGGCGTCCACACGCCCGTGAGCGTGCCCGTGAAGAGCGTGGTGGCAATCTGGGCCGTGGAAGGCGCGCTTTTGCTCGGCGTGCTGCTCGTCATCGTGACGGCGTTCGGCCGCGTGAAGGAGCGCTTTGCGGCCGGCACCAAGACCGCCGTGGCAGGCGCGCTGCTTGCCACGCTCAACACGGCTTCCGAGTATGGCTTCGGCGGCGTGATCGCGGCGCTGCCGGGCTTTCTCGTCGTCGCCAACGCACTCAAGGCCATCCCGAACCCGCTCGTCAACGCGGCCGTTTCGGTATCGGCGCTCGCGGGCATCACCGGCTCGGCGTCGGGCGGCATGAGCATCGCGCTCGCCGCCATGTCGGACACCTTCATCAAGACCGCGCAGACCATGCACATTCCGCTGGAAGTGCTGCACCGCGTGGTGGCCATGGCGAGCGGCGGTATGGATACGCTCCCGCACAACGGCGCCGTCATCACGCTGCTCGCCGTGACGGGGCTCACGCATCGCGAGTCGTATCGTGACATCTTCGCAGTCACGATCATCAAGACGCTTGCCGTTTTCTTCGTGATCGCCGTGTACTATACGACCGGGCTTGTTTGAGGGATTGGGATCGTGTGCCGGTCTCCGTCCTGGCGGGACCGGCACACGCAGCACATTGCGCGCGGGGTTACGCGCCAATGTGCAATCCTGAACGTCAGGGCGTTACGACCTGAATGGCGTGCCGCAGCTCCTGGAAGCTGCGCAAGCCCGCAAGACCCAGCTCCCGCCCGATGCCGCTCAAGCCGAATCCGCCCCACGACACCTGCGGATAGATGAGCTGCGGCGTATTCACCCACACGAGTCCCGCACGCAAGGCACGCCGATAGCGTTGCGCCATCTCTTCGCTGCGCGTGACGACCGTCGCGACCAGACCATAGCGCGTGTCGTTGGCGAGCGCGATGGCTTCGGCGTCGGTGCGAAACGACTTGACGCATGCGACAGGGCCGAAAATCTCGTCGGTCCACAAGACGTTATCGGCCGGCGGCTCGGCAATCACGACCGGCGCCATGAAGAAGCCGTCGCCGGCATCCTCCATGCTTTGCCCCTGGAATGCGACCTGCGCACCGCTGCGGATGCCGGCCTCGACGAGCGACTGGACGCGTGCGCGCTGCGCCGCTGAAATGAGCGGCCCCATCCCCACACCCTGCGTTCCCGGTGGCGCGACAACCAGCGCGTTCACCGCCGTTTCGAACGCCGCCATGAACTTGCGGTACAGGCTGTCGTGCACGAGGATGCGCGCGGTAGCCGAGCACATCTGCCCGGCGTTCGCGAACGCGCCGCCTACCGCGAGCGAGACGGCCAGGTCGACGTCGGTATCCTCGCGCACGATCAACGCGGATTTGCCGCCCAGTTCGAGCGTCACGCGCTTCATGTCCTCTGCGGCGGCGCGCATCACATGCTTGCCGGCGGCCGTACTGCCGGTAAACGAAATCTTGTCGACGAGCGGATGCCGCGTGAGCAGCGCGCCCACCTCGGCGCCGCCGTTCACGACATTGAGCACGCCCTCGGGCACGCCGGCCTCGGCGAGCAGGTCCACGAGCGCGTGCTCCGTGGGCGAGGTGAGCTCCGAAGGCTTGAGCACGACCGTGCAGCCGGCCGCGAGCGCGGGAGCCAGCTTCCACGCCGTCGTCACCATCGGGAAATTCCATGGCACGATCAGCGCGGCCACGCCGACGGGATCGTGAAAGCGCTCTGCCGCCACATCGGCACCCGGAAGCGGCACCGACTCGGCCTGGAACGCGGCAGCCTGCGTACAAAGTTCGGCATACCAGGCAAAAGTCGCTGCAACGTCGCTCACGTCGGTCGAGGCCTCCCCAGGAGGCTTGCCGCTCACGCGCATCTGCAGCACGGCCAGTTCGTCGCGCCGGGCCTCGACAAGATCGGCGACCTTGCGCAGGATTGCGCCGCGCTGCGCCGGCGTGGTGTCGCGCCAGCCGACAAAGGCCTCGCTCGCCGCGCGTACGGCCCCGTCGATCTGCGCGGCGCTCGCGCTCTCCTGCCAGCCTATCGTGGCGCCAGTCGAAGCATTGCAGACCGCACTGCGGCCTTCGGCGCCGCTCGCATACGCCGCCCGTCCGGCAATACGGGCGGCAGGCAGCACGGGCAATTCGCCCGCGCTGCCGTCGAACCATTCGATCCTGTTCATCGCATGCGCCCTCAACGATAGTGAACGCCAGGCATTATGCAGAGCATCTCGTAGGCGAGATTCGCGCCCACGAGTGCCGTCGTGCTCGCCTGGTCATAAGGCGGCGAGACCTCCACGAGATCCGCGCCGACCACATTGAGTCCCTTCATGCCGCGCACGATCTCCAGCCCTTGCTGCACGGTCAGGCCACCCACCTCGGGCGTGCCCGTGCCCGGCGCGAAGGCGGGATCGAGCCCGTCGATGTCGAAGCTCAGATAGACGGGCGTATCGCCCACGCGCGCGCGCACCTCTTCCATCAGCGGCGCGAGCGAGCGGTTCCAGCAGGCCTCGGCCTGCACCACCGTGAAGCCCTGCGCGCGGCACCAGTCGAAGTCGTCGGCGTGATAGCCGGTGCCGCGCAGGCCGATCTGGGTGACCTTGTCGCATTGCAGCAGCCCGTCTTCCACGGCGCGGCGAAACGGCGTGCCGTGGGCGATCTTCTCGCCGAACATGGTGTCGTTGACATCGGCGTGCGCGTCCACGTGCACGACGGCCACCTTGCCGTACTTCTTGTGCAGCGCGCGCAGGATCGGCCACGCGATCGTGTGATCGCCGCCGAGCGTGATGGGGCGGCAGCCGTTGGCGACGATGCGGTCGTAGGCGGCTTCGATCAGGCGGATCGAATCCTTGAGGTCGTAGGGATTGGTGGCGACGTCGCCGATATCGGCCACCTGCAGCGAATCGAACGGCGCCGCGCGCGTCGCCATGTTGTACGGGCGAAGCAGTACGGACTCCGTACGGATCTGGCGCGGACCGAAGCGGGCGCCGGAGCGGTTCGAGGTGCCGATATCGAGCGGCACGCCAACGAAGCAGGCGTCGAGTCCCTCGGTGGTGGCCGCGTGCGGCAGCCGCATCATCGTGGCGATGCCGCCAAAGCGCGGCATGTCGTTGCCGCCGAGCGGCTGGTTGAATTCGTGCGTCATGGCGCCGGTCTCCTCATCGGTGAAAACGATCGAGCCGATGATAAGTGGAGAACGTGCGCGCAAAAATTCCAAAGACGCGGTGTTTACATCGAAGTTATCGATGTAAACACCGCGTCCTTTCCGCGAAAGCGAGGGATTACCCTGGGATCGTGTCAGGCTGCGTAAGGCCCGCCGTGGCGCGAATGCCGCCCTGCTCGCAAGCCGCGGTCACTCGCGCCACGAGTTCGCGCTTGTTGCCCACGCCGAGTTTCGCAAACGCGCGCTTCGCATAGGACTCCACCGAAGCGTGCCGCACGCCGAGAATCTCCGCGGTTTCAGGCAGGGTCTTGCCGGAGATGAAGTGCTTGCAGGCCTCGTACTCGCGTTTCGACAGACGAATGCCGCCGGCCGCGACCATGGCGTCGAAGCGGGTCAACGGTACGTCGGTGGATTTTCTCTGCGCAACGAGCCTTGCCGCTGTCGTGGACGCGTGCAACTCCAGCGCGGGAAAGAGAAAGTCGCTGACGCAACGAAACTGCCGCATCTCTTCGAGCGAAAAGGGCGGGCGGTCCAGCGACCGTTCGAGCGCGATCGAAAGCTGGGCAAAACGCGTACCGCGGGCCAGCACGCATTCGTGCCCGATCGAAACGTCGTCGTAAATACGCTTGCGGAATTCGCCGGGAGGAATCGCCTCGATGTCGCGCACCACGAGCAAGGTGCCGATCTTGCCGCGTATGCCTGCGAAAAGGGGATCGTTGGCCTGGAAGCGCTCGTAGTAGAGCGTCATGACCTCCGAAATCTCCGTGTCGGCCCGTTCGATACCACTGCTGCCTATCCATTCGCAGCGATAGCCCGACGGCATCGTATCGTCCACGCGCGAGCGCTCCACGTGTGCGACGTCGATTGGAATCACGCTATTGAGGAACCTGGCCAATTGGGGCACGAAATCAGGTGTGCCGATGACCTCGACCATATCGCCCATCGACTTGAACGTAACGGGAAGAGGATCGGTGTTTTTACTGGAGGGGGAAGTATTTAGCAGCATGCCGTTCTACCTTTGGCAGTTCCCGCCAGTATAGCAGCGCCTTTCGCGCGGTTGGACCGCTCCGCCGAAAGCGGGGCGCCCTCGCGATAAAAGCCACTTTGCCCCCCCGAATCCGGGGCATACCGGGCAAGCCGGAATCGATAACTTCCTGCTTACCTTATCGACGGTTGAGTGAGACATAAAAATGAGCAAGCTGATTCAGGACATCGTATTGCTGGGCGCAGGCGAAGGCGAATTCACCAGGCTGGAATTCGGCATGGACGAAATCGACTGGCGCGGCGCGGCGGGCGAAACCCGCAACTACGTAGCCGGCTGGTGGGAAGGCAAGGTCGGTTCCGTCGACTTCCCCGAAACGAGCGCCGACGAAGCGGTCTGGCTGACCGAAGGGCGCATTGCGCTGACCGACGTTGCCGGCAACCGCAAGGAATTCAGCGCCGGCCAGGGCTACCTGCTGCCCGCCGGCTTCGCCGGTCGCTGGGAAACGCTCGAAGACGCCAAGAAGTTCTACGTCGTGCTCGAACGCGCGTAACTTTGCGCCGCGGCGCGCCACTATCAGAAAGATCATGAGTGAAATCATGGAGAGGAGAACGGCGGCAAAGATGGCCGCCCGGGACCGGCGCGCGCCGGTGACGCCGGACGTCGAAGCTGCGCTTGCGAACGCGAAGCTCTCCCCGTATTGGCTCGACAATCCGGCTGCGCCCGCTGCCGAGCCGGCACTGACCGGCGAAACGAAAGCGGACCTGCTCATCGTCGGCGGCGGCTTCACGGGCCTGTGGGCAGCGGTGCAAGCGAAGGAACTGATGCCCGAACTGGACGTCGTGGTGATCGAGGCGAACCTCGTGGCCCACGGCGCCTCGGGACGCGCCGGCGGCATCATCTCCACCTCGGTGATGCACGGCCTGCCCAACGCGGTACGCGTGTTTCCCAACGATATCGACCAGCTCGAACAGTTCGGGCAGCACAACCTCGATGGTTTCGAGGCTACACTCAAGCGCTACGGCATCGATGCGGACATCGAATGGAACGGCGAAATGACCGTGGCCGTCGATCCCGATCATGTGGAACATCTGCGCGCCGACTACGAGCTTCACAAGAGCCACGGACACGACGTGACGCTGCTCGGCCGCGAAGCAACCCGGGCACAGCTCGATTCGCCGCTTTTTGCCGGTGCGCTGTGGTCGCGCAATCGCAGCGGCATCGTGCATCCCGCGAAGCTCGCTTGGGGCCTCAAGCGCGCCGCGCTCTCGCTGGGCGTTCGCCTTTACGAGCACACGCCCCTCGAAACCGTCGCCGACGAAGGCGGCACGGTGTACGTGACGACGCCCAGGGGGGGCGTGCGCGCGCCGCGCGTGCTGTTCGGCAGCGGCACGGCCAAAGTGGGCGTGTCCGACATCAACCGCCGCGTGATGCAGGTGCGCGACCACGTGCTGGCCACCGAGCCGCTCACCGACGAACAGCTCGCGCGCATCGGCTGGACGAATCGCCAGGGTATCTACGACACGCGCACCCAGCTCAACTACTTCCGCCTGACCCGCACCAACAGCATCATCTTCGGCGGGCTCGTGAGTTACCACTTCGACGGCAATCCGGATCCGCAACAGGATCGCCAGCGCGAAACATATACGCGGCTCGCGCAGGCGTTCTACAAGACGTTTCCGCAGCTCGCCGACGTGCGCTTTTCGCATGCGTGGGGCGGACCGATCGATTATTGCTCGCGCGGTTCTGTCTTCGCGAAGCGCTACCTGGGCGGCAAGGGCGTGTTCGTCGCGGGCTACACGGGCTTCGGCGTGGCCGCGAGCCGGTTCGGCGCCTTCATGGGCCTGAACATCCTCTTCGATCGCAACAGCCCTGAACGCAAGCTCGATATCGCCAACCAGAGTCCGACGTGGATCCCGCCGGAACCGTTCCGCTGGATAGGCGCAAAGATCACCTTCCACGCGTTCGACGGCGCGGATGCGGAAGGCGGCTGGAAGCGCGCGTGGATCAACGGGCTGAAGTCCATGGGCTTCCCGATGTAAGCGGTCGACGGCCTGCGCGCACCGGTTGCGTAGCGCCAGGCAGTCCGAATTGCAGGATGCGTCACGATGTTTTCGAATACCTCTGACCTCGATTTGCGGCTGATCCGCGTGTTCCTGGCGGTCGTGGACGCCCGCGGAATCACGGCAGCCGAAGCCTCGCTCGGCGTGCGCCAGTCGACGATCAGCACGCAGCTCTCCGTGCTCGAAGCACGCGTGGGCTTCAAGCTTTGCGAGCGGGGACGCGGCGGCTTTCGGCTGACCTCGAAGGGCGAGCGCTTCGCCGCGACGGCTCGCGAACTGATGGGCGCCACGAGCGAATTCGTGGCGCGCGTACGCGAGATCGACCGCAAGCTCGTGGGCACGCTGTCGATCGGCCTGATCGGCCACGCGCCGCTCGTCGAAAACGCGCGGGTGGCCGAAGCCATAGGCGCATTCCAGCAGCGCGACCAGGCGGTAAGCATTTCGATGAAGGTGAAATCGCCCCAGGAGCTGGAGGAAGGGCTCATCAATCGCCAACTGGATCTCGCTATCGGCTACTTCTGGCATCGTGCGCCCGGGCTCGTCTATCAGCCGCTCTTCACCGAAAGACAGGTCATTTACTGCGGCCGCGGGCATCCGCTCTTTCATGCGAAAGCGCCGGTCACCGCGGAAGACCTGAGGGGCAGCAATTGGGTATGGCGCAGCTACCCAATACCGGAAGAGCAGACGGGGTTCGCGGAGCGCCGCGTGACGGCGCACGCGGACAGCATCGAGGCAGCGACGATCCTGATCATGTCGGGCGGCTATGTCGGCTACCTCCCTGCCCACCACGCAGCCCCGTTCGAGCAGAGAGGGCTTATCCGGGCACTCGGCAAGGCGGAATTCAGCTTCGATGTGCCGCTGCATCTCGTCACGAGGCGTAGCGCGGCGGCAAGGCCGATTGTCGACGCGTTTGTCGAAGATCTGCTCGACGTTTATGGACAAGGCGCCGATGCCTGTCATCGGTCCGATCGAGTGGTCGCGAGGTCGGTCTCGACAGCGAGTTCCGACGAGGACGAACCGGTGCTGAGCGGGTAGCAGCGGGTAGCAGCGGGTAGCGGCAGCATCGGGCCTCGCGATAGCGTAGCCCCAATGAAAAAATCCGACGCCGCGCCGCACGTCATGTGCAGGCCGGGCATTCCACAGGAGTGGGAGACAATGGTTGCAAGCAATTTCGTGCAAGTCGAGACATTCGGCTTCGAACCTCTTCGCGATCTCTCGCGTCACGCGCGATCGATCGACCTGTTCGATTTGCTGTTCGGCGAAATCGACACGTTTTCCAGTTCGGCGCCCGGCCGCTATCCAGCGCCGGTCCGGCTTTCCGCGTTCACGATCGCGCTACGAAAGCGATCGTCGCCGCGAACGTCGCGGCCCGCACCTTCATTCGCGGCCTGACCGGCCGGCTCCGTTTGTCATCCCCTTTGCCCCCCTTTGTCACGCCGTTCGCCCTGCAGTTTGCTCGACGGGCGGCGGCATCGCCCGATCATTATCTTCAGGAAATACCAGCATGAGTCTTTGCCATCTTCGTCGTGCGACCGCTGTGGCGGCCGCCACCTTGTTTGCAGGTCTCTCCGTCGCCGCGAGCCAGCCTGCCCAGGCGGCCGACGACGTCTTGAACGTCTATAACTGGTCCGACTACATCGCAAAGGACACGATTCCCGATTTCGAAAAGCAAACGGGTATCAAGGTCAAGTACGACAACTACGACAGCGACGACACGCTGCAGGCCAAGCTGCTCGCGGGAAACTCGGGCTACGACATCGTCGTGCCGTCGTCGAACTACATGGCCAAGCAGATCCAGGCCGGCGTGTACCAGAAGCTCGACAAGTCGCAGATTCCGAATCTGAAGAACCTGAACCCGACGCTCATGAAGATGATTGCCGATAGCGACCCGGGCAATCAGTATGGCGTGCCCTGGGCCTATGGCATCGACGGCGTCGCCTATAACGAGCAGGCCGTCAAGAAGGCCCTCGGCGACAAGGCGCCGGTGGACAGTTGGGCTCTCGTGTTCGATCCGCAATACCTCTCGAAGCTGAAGGGTTGCGGCGTCTCGTTCCTCGACCAGCCCGCCGACGTGTTCGCGGCGACCCTGCAATACCTGCACAAGGACCCGAACAGCACGAACCCGGCCGACTACCAGGCTGCCTTCGAAGTCCTGAAGAAAGTTCGCCCGTACATCACCCAGTTCAATTCGTCGGGCTACATCAACGACCTCGCCAACAACGACGTCTGCGTGGCCGTGGCGTATTCGGGCGATGTCGGCATCGCGCGCCGCCGTGCCGAGGAATCGAAGCGTCCGTACACCATCCGCTTCTCGAACGTGAAGGAAGGCGGCGTGCTGTGGTTCGACATGATGGCCGTGCCGAAGGATGCACCGCATCCGCAAGCCGCGATGAAGTGGATCAACTACATCGAAGATCCTAAGGTTAACGCACAAATCACGAACGAGGTGTTTTATCCGACGGCCGACGCTGCCGCTCGCCCGTTCGTGACGCCGGCCGTCGCCCAGGACACGAGCATCTACCCATCCGAAGAGGACATCAAGAAGATGACCTTGCTGAAGTCGCTGCCGATCGAGATCCAGCGCCTTGAAAACCGTCTGTGGGCTCAGCTCAAGACGGGCCACTGATTATCTGAAGAAGAGACAAAGGAGACATTGCGATCATGAAATCGACGCCTTCAGTCAACGCCCGTCAGGCCGCGCCCGCACCGGCCGCCACGTCCCGGGACGCGTTCGTCCGCATCGAAAACGTCGTCAAGAAGTTCGGCGAGAGCACCGCGG
>NZ_JBANLK010000041.1:0-60965 GCF_054968425.1 Paraburkholderia sp. AV2 | reverse complement strand
GGGGGGGCGCTTTCCCCGACGACGCGCCCAACTACGCCACCCCCCCGGCGGCCCGCGGGCGCATCGTCGCCGAAGCGCCCGCGCAAGGCTTCTACGAAGCCCCCGCCCTGCTGCGCGACGTGCCGCCGCAAAGCCGGCTCGCCCAGGAAGAGGTCTTCGGCCCGGTCCTCGCCGCCATGCCGTTCGACGACGAAGCCCAGGCCATCGCGCTGGCCAACGGCACGCCCTACGGACTCGTGGCCGGCATCTGGACGCGCGACGGCGCGCGCCAGTTGCGCATCGCGCGCCGCGTGCGCGCGGGACAGGTGTTCGTCAACAACTACGGCGCGGGCGGCGGCGTGGAGTTGCCGTTCGGCGGCAGCGGGCAGTCGGGCCACGGCCGCGAAAAAGGCTTCGAGGCGCTCTACGGCTTCACGGTGCTCAAGACCATTGCCATCCGCCACGGCTGAACCCAAGCAGAACAGCGCTGCAAATCGATATCCATCGACAACAACACGGAGACACCATGCGACTCAAAGGCAAGACGGCCGTCGTCACGGGCGCCGGCTCGGGCTTCGGCGAAGGCATCGCGAAGACCTATGCGCGCGAAGGCGCGAACGTCGTCGTCAACGACCTGAATGCCGACGCGGCGCAGCGGGTGGCGAGCGAGATCGCCATCGCGGGCGGCAAGGCGATCGCCGTGGCGGGCGACGTGACGCGCGAAGCCGACTGGCGCGCCCTGCACGACGCGGCGCTGGAGGACTTCGGCAGCGTGCAGGTGGTCGTCAACAACGCCGGCACGACCCATCGCAACAAGCCCGTGCTCGAAGTGACCGAAGCCGAATTCGACCGTGTCTATGCCGTCAACGTGAAGGGGCTCTACTGGAGCGTACGCGCCTTCGTGCCGCACTTTCGCGCGCATGGCGCAGGCGTGTTCGTCAATATCGCGTCGACGGCCGGCGTGCGGCCGCGCCCCGGGCTCGTCTGGTACAACGGCAGCAAGGGCGCGATGATCGTCGCGAGCAAGGCGCTCGCAGCCGAGCTCGGCCCGGACGGAATCCGCGTGAACTGCGTGAATCCCGTGATCGGCAATACGGGCCTCACCGCCGAGTTCATGGGCGTCGCGGACACGCCGGAGAACCGCCAGCGCTTCATCACCAGCATTCCGCTCGGACGCTTCTCGACACCGCAGGACGTGGCGAACGCCTGCCTCTACCTCGCCTCCGACGAAGCCGCGTTCATCACCGGCACCTGTATCGAAGTGGACGGCGGCCGCTGCGTCTAGGCGAGGAGCGATCATGACCACTCCAGCGAATCACCTGCCGCAGGCGGGCGCCAGCGTGCCGCCCTCCGCTTTCGAGGAGGCCACCTACCGCAAGGTCGCGTGGCGCCTCATCCCGCTCCTGATGCTCTGCTACGTGGTCGCGTATCTGGACCGCGTGAACGTCGGCTTCGCCAAGCTGCAAATGAGCTCGGCGCTGAACCTCTCCGATGCAGTCTACGGCTTCGGCGCGGGCATCTTCTTCATCGGCTATTTTTTGTTCGAAGTGCCAAGCAACGTAATCTTGCATCGCGTGGGCGCGCGCGTCTGGATCGCGCGGATCATGATCACGTGGGGCATCGTCTCGATCCTGACCATGTTCATCACCACGCCGGCGATGTTCTACGTGATGCGCTTTCTGCTGGGCCTGTGCGAGGCGGGTTTCTTCCCGGGCATCATCCTGTACCTCACCTACTGGTATCCGGCGCAGCGGCGCGGCCGCATGACGACGTGGTTCATGACGGCCATCGCGATCTCGGGCGTGGTGGGCGGCCCGGTCTCAGGGTGGATACTCCGCTCCTTCGACGGACTGAACGGCTGGCAGGGCTGGCAATGGCTGTTCCTCCTCGAAGGAATACCGTCGATCCTCGTGGGCGTGCTGGTGTTTTTCGTGCTCGACGACCGCATCGGCAACGCAGCGTGGCTCACCGACGAAGAGCGCGCCCTGCTCGAACGCAATATCGCGGCCGAGGAGGCCACCAAGGAAGACCTGCCCCTCTCGACCGTGCTCACGAATCCGCGCGTGCTCGTGATGAGCCTCACCTACTTCTCGTTCGTGATGGGCCTCTACGGCGTGAGCTTCTGGCTGCCCACCCTCATCAAGGCGACGGGCGTCAAGGACGCGTTTGCCATCGGCCTCCTTTCCGCCATTCCGTTCGCGGCGGCCGTGGTCGGCATGGTGCTGGTGGCAAGGAGTGCCGACCGCACACGCGAGCGCCGCTGGCACATCGCGATTCCGGCGGCCGCGGGCGCGCTCGGCCTCGTGCTTTCGGTGACGTGGGCGCACGACACCACGCTCGCCATGGCCGCGCTCACGCTCGCGACGATCGGCATCCTCACCACGCTGCCGCTGTTCTGGAGCCTGCCCACGGCGTGGCTCGCGGGCACCGGCGCGGCGGCGGGCATCGCGCTCATCAACTCGATCGGCAATCTCGCGGGCTTCCTGAGCCCGTATGCCGTGGGCTGGCTGAAACAGGCCACCGCCGCCAACGACTCGGGCATGGTTATGCTCGCCGCCTTCATGATCCTCGGCGGCCTGCTCGCGCTCGCCGCGCCGGCGAAACTCGTGAACCGCTGATAGGCGGATTCCCCGCATGGTGCGCTTTCCGCCCGCCAAACAGAAATGGCCGCTATTGGCGGCCATTTCTGCTACGTGAATCCCGCAAGAAGCGCGCTTAGACGATATTCATCGACAGCGCACTCTCGCGATAGTGGCTCGCGGCCTTGCCGCTATCCCCAAGCTGCTCGTGCAAACGCGCGAGTGCGCGATGCGAGCGGATCTTGAGCGGCTCGTTGTCGGTGGCGTCGGCCGACTTGAGCGCCGCTTCGAGGAACGACTGCGCCTTGCCCCAAAGCTGCTGCTTCAGGCACAGGCGGCCGAGCGCGAACAGCAGGTCGCCGTCTTCGGGACGATCCTTGCGCCAGCCCTCCGCCTTCTGGATCAGCGGCAGCGCATCGGCGCCCGACGTGTCCGGATAACGGCGCAAGAGGCGCGCGTCCCAGTTCTGCGCGAGCGCCTCCTCGACGATCTTGCGCGCATCGTTCTGGCGATCCAGCGCGATCAGCAGTTCGGCCGCGCAGTCGGCAAGACGCGGCGAATGACGCTCGACGGGCGAGAGCGACTGCCACAGCTCGAGCAGCGCGTCGGCGTTGTGACGGCGATCGCGCAGCAGGTTCTCCGCCGCAAGCTGCCGCAGCCGCACGGCCACGGCCGGATGCAGCGCCTCGCGCTTTTCCAGCGTCTTCACGAGCTTGAGCACTTCGCTCCAGTTCTTCAACTGCTGCTGCGCGCGCAGCGCGATCTGCTGCGCGTGGATGCGGCGGCCGCCCTGCGAGCGCATTTCGGTCAACGCGGCGAGCGCGCCGTCGGCGTCGCGGCCGTCGGCGCGCATGTCGGCCGTCGCCATGAGGCGCGCTTCCTGCAGGTCGGCATCGTCGACCTGCGCGAGCCATTCGTCGCGGCGCGCGTATTCATGCAGCCGATGCGCGGCGAGCGCGGCAATAAGGCCGGCGGCGCCCTTGTTCTTCTCCTCGGAAAGCGAGTCGCGCGCGGCCTTCTCGGCGCGCGAGAAGCGGCCCGCATAGAGATTGCCGACGGCGTCGCGCAGCGCCGAATTCGCCTTCTCCGTGCGCATGCGCGCGCGATAGGCGGCAACGCGCCGCGGCATCGTCACGATGTTGCGCGCGAAGCGCAGGATCGCATAGAGCAGCAGGAAAGCCACGATCACGCCGACGATGAAGAGATTCAGCGAGACGTCCACGCGATACGGCGGATAGACGAACAGCACCTGCCCGGCGTCGAAGCGCCCCACCGTCGCGAGCGCGACGGCGATCACGAACAGGACGGCGAGCCAGAGGAGTCCACGGATGCCCATGCTTACCCCCGGCTCCGGTACTGCTCGACCGCCTGCAGGCTCGTGTCGATGTTCGGCACCGCCACCGCGGCCGAGCCCACGCTCACCGCCTTCACAAGATCGCGCACGGCCTGGGTCTCTTTCGACCCGCTGTCGAAGTAGCGCCCGAGCGCCGCGTCGGCGGCGGCGAGGTCGGACTTGAGCGTCGCCTCGTTGCGCGAGAGCAGCGAGAGGCGTGCCGAGAGCAGGCGCAGTTTCACGTTCTCGCGCACGAAGTAGCCCTGGTCGGGCGACACCAGCATGGCGTCGGCATTGTCGATGCGGCGCACCTGCACGAGACTCGCGATCTGCTGGCCGATGCCCGCGCCGAACGTCTGGAGCCACGCCTTCCAGCGCGGCTCGTTGTTGGCGGCGGCGGTCTGCGCGATATCGGCGGGCGCGGCGGCCTCCGGCTTCGTGTGCGCGACGATCGCCTCGCCCGCGAGCGGCAGCGTGTCGATCTGGGCGAGCGCCGTGTCGAGCTTGATCGCCAGCCCCGCGAGGTCGGTGGACGGCGCGGCCTTCAGCTTGTCGATGTCCTGCGCGATGGCCTTGCGCACCGCGAGCGCCTGCGGGCTGTCGGACGCGGCGAGGCGCGTGTCGGCGCTCTGCAGCGCGAAGAGCGCGAGCTGCGTGTTGCCGGTGAGCTGGAGCTGCTCGCTCGCGCTCGAGAGCATCTGGCCGACTTCGGCAAACGTCCAGTCGTCGCGGTTCTTCGCGAGGTCCGCATACTGCTGCGCGAGCGCCTGCTGCGAAGTCTGCGCGTCGGCGATCTTGCCTTCGAGCTGCGCGATCTGCTTGTCGAGCTGCTGCGCGCCCGCGATCGCCGCGTTGGCCTGCGCGCGCAGCGCGGCGGTCTGCTGATCGGCGGCCTGCTGGCGCTGCACGAGTTGCTGATCGACGCGGTCGAGCTTGCGGTTCAGCGCGTAGCCGCCCGCGCCCGCCCCGCCCGCCACCAGCACGAGGACGAGCCACAGCAGCGCGGAGCTGCCGCCGCGCCGCCCGCCGCTCGCCGCAACCGGTGCGGCGGACCAGACGGGCCGCGTGGGCGCGGATGACGCGCCCGCGGACGCGCTGTTCTGATGGGTCACGTTGCTGGAATCGTTCGAATCAGTCATGCGTGGTTGTGCCGGCGCCTGGGCCGGATTGTTCTGAACCGGTTGTACAACGGAAGAAGCGAGGCCTAGCAGCGTCTCGACGATGCGGTCGTCACCGGCGCCGGACACCGTAATCCTATCAAAACCCATTCCGCGGGCCGTGTCAGCGATGCGCGGATGCGGCGCGACGAGCGGCGCGTGGTACAGCTCGACGATCTCGCCCGCCGTGAGATGCTCGCGCGCGAGCTCGGCGAGGTTGCGCGCGCCCTCGGAACTCGTCACGAGCCAGGCATGCGGCACGCCCGCCAGCAGCGCGTGCACCTGCGCCCAGGCGGCGATGGACGGCTCGGGCACGACGCGCCGGTAGGCCGCGACAGCCTCCACCTCGGCGCCCGCTTCGCGCAGGCGCTCGGCCAGCCACTCGCGGCCGCCGTCGCCGCGCACGATCAGCACACGCCGGCCGGCGAGCGCGTCGGCGCCCAACTGCGCTTCGAGCGCCGCGTAGAGCGATTCGGAGTCGAAGCGCGCGGGCTCTTCGTCGCCGGTGCCCGTGGGGCTGATCACGCGATGCCCGGGCGCCGCGACGCCATGGCGCGCCAGCGCCGCGACGCTGGCCGGGCCGACCACGGCCACCGGCAAGGCATGCGGCCAGATCGACGAGATCGAGGCGTAGGCGGCGAACGCGCAATCGACGGCGTTCGGCGAGACGAACACGACGAGCGCGTAGCGGTCGAGGGCCGCGAGCGCCTCGCGCAGCGGGGCGTCGTCGCGGACCGGCTCGATCGAGATCAGCGGAAATTCGAGCGTGCGGAGGCCGCGTGCGACGAGTCGCGCCGCAAGCGCGGCGGACTGACCGGCCGGACGGGTAATGACGGCCGTGAACGACGCGAGTGGCGTGGACGGCGTGGGCGCGCCGCGATCGCTCGGGCTGCCCCATTCGTCGGGTTGGCGCGGGCGGCCGGCGCCGGGGTTCGCGGCGCCGGTCATTGCGGGTCTGCCGGGCCGGCGCCCGGCGGCGTGTTCGGGGCATCGGCCTGAGCCGCATCGGCGAGCGCGCGCACGATATCGAGCGCGCCCTGCGCGATCAGCGCATCGGCAACGTCGCGGCCCAGCGCGACGGCTTCGTCCACGCTCGCGGCCCGCGAGGCGCCCTCGGCGGCCAGCACGCGGCTCGCGTCGGGCGTGGCGATGGTGCCGCGCAACTGCAACGCGCCGTCGTGCCATTGCGCGTAGGCCGCGAGCGGCACCGAGCAACTGCCGCCCAGTGCGCGCGACACCATGCGCTCGGCCTCGACGGCCTTCGCAGTCGCCTCGTCGTGCAGCGGCGCGAGCCACGCGGCAATGTCGGCGCGATCGGCGCGGATCTCGATGCCGAGCGCCCCCTGGCCCGCCGCCGGCAGGCTGCTCTCGGGCTCGATGAGGGCGCGGATGCGCGCGCCGAGGCCAAGTCGCTTGAGGCCCGCCGCCGCGAGGATGATGGCCGCATAGTCGCCACGGTCGAGCTTGGCGAGACGCGTATCGAGGTTGCCGCGTAGCGGCTTCACGTCCAGATGCGGGTAATGCGCGCGGATCATCGCTTCGCGGCGCAGGCTTGACGTGCCCACCACGCTGCCGGGCGGCAGCTCGGCGAGGGAACCATGGTCGTTCGAAACGAACGCGTCGCGCGGATCCTCGCGCTCCATGACGGCCGTGAGCACGAAGCCTTCGGGCAGCTCCATCGGCACGTCCTTGAGCGAGTGCACGGCAAGATCGGCACGCCCTTCGGCCAGGGCCTGCTCGAGCTCCTTCACGAAGAGCCCCTTGCCGCCCACCTTCGAGAGCGTGCGGTCGAGAATTTGATCGCCGCGTGTCGTCATTCCAACGATTTTCACGTCGCAGGATGGATATAATTTGTGCAGCGCAGCTTGCACATGCTCGGCCTGCCACATCGCGAGGCGGCTCTCCCGCGAAGCGATCACCAGCGTGCGCGGTGTGGCCGACATGGGCGCGGATAAGATCTCGGAGTTCATGGCAAGGACATCGAATGACGGGATCGAAGAACAGAATCGGATAACAGGCAATGTTAGCACGCGCCCCTTTTCCGGCTGGCCCCATGGGGCTTTGCTGGCGTGGCGCCGGGTTATACCCACCCCCCGTTCCAGGTTGCACCCGCAGTAGCGAGCCCGGCGAGGCGCCGCGGCTCATGTATCAGGTAGTCTTTGGATCAACCGACTCATCCCCTGGCAAGCCTTAAGGAACCCATCGTGAAGTCTTCCGGATCGGCGCGAGCAGAGCGCCGCAACAACGCATCGCAGAACGCTTCTTCACCGGCCTCGAACACGACGGCCACGCAAACCGCCAGGCCGGCCAAAACCTCGAAAACCGCAAAGGCTGCGAAAGCGGCAACGGCCGGCACGGCGAGCACGACGAAGAAAGCGGTGAACGCGAAAGCGGCAGCGAAGACTCCGAAGACCCCGGCCCCGAAGACCGCCGGCGCCGGCGCGGCGAAGACTCCGGCGCGCAGCGCGCGCACGCGCGACGACAAGGACCAGCCGCTCTTCGACGACATCCGCTTCCTCGGCCGCCTGCTCGGCGGCGTGCTGCGCGAGCAGGAAGGCGACGCCGTGTTCGATGTCGTGGAAACGATCCGCCAGACCGCCGTGCGCTTTCGCCGCGAGGACGACAACGCGGCGGCGCTCGCGCTCGAAAAGCAGTTGCGCGCGCTCTCGCCCGAGCAGACCGTGAGCGTCGTGCGCGCGTTCAGTTATTTCTCGCATCTCGCGAACATCGCCGAAGACCGTCACCGCAACCGCCGCCACCGCATCCACGACCTCGCCGGCTCGGTGCCGCAGGCCGGCACCATCTCGCACTCGCTCGAACGCCTCGCGCAAGCCGGCGCGGCGGCAACGCCCGTGCTCCAGCAGTTCTTCAACGAGGCGCTGATCGTGCCGGTGCTCACGGCCCACCCCACCGAAGTGCAGCGCAAGAGCATTCTCGACGCGCAGCACGACATCGCGCGCCTGCTCGCCGAGCGCGACCAGCCGCTCACGCAGCGCGAGCGCGCGCAGAACGAAGCGCTGCTGGCCGCGCGCGTGACCTCGCTCTGGCAGACCCGCATGCTGCGCGACTCGCGCCTCACGGTCGCCGACGAAATCGAGAACGCGCTTTCGTACTACCACACGACCTTCCTCAGCGAGATCCCCGCGCTCTACGGCGAGATCGAAACGGTGCTCAAGGAGCACGGTCTCGCGGCGCGCCTGCCCGCGTTCCTGCAGATGGGCAGCTGGATCGGCGGCGACCGCGACGGCAACCCGAACGTCACCGCGGAAACGCTCGAAGCCGCGATCGAGCGCCAGGCCATCGTGATCTTCGAGCACTACCTCGAAGAAGTGCATAAGCTCGGCGCGGAGCTTTCGGTGTCGAACCTGCTCTCGGGCGGCAGCGAGGAGCTGAGGGCGCTGGCCGAGGCGTCGCCCGACACCTCGCCGCACCGCGTGGACGAGCCGTATCGCCGCGCGCTGATCGGCGTGTACACGCGCCTTGCCGCGAGCGCGCGCGTGCGTCTGGGCGAAGGCGTCGTCACCGTGCGCCGCGCGGGCCGCGCCGACCGCGGCGCGGCGCCGGTGCGTGCGCAGCCCTATGACGACGCCGCCGAATTCTCGCGCGACCTGCACGTCCTCATGGACTCGCTCGCCGAGCATCACGGCGCCTCGCTCGCCACGCCGCGCCTCGCGCCGCTCCTGCGCGCCGTGGAAGTGTTCGGCTTCCACCTCGCGAGCATCGACTTGCGCCAGAGCTCGGACATCCACGAGGCGGTGATCGCCGAACTGCTCGCGCGCGCGGGCGTCGAGGCCGATTACGCCGCGCTCTCCGAGGAAGACAAGCAGATCGTCCTGCTCGCCCAGCTCGCGGACCCGCGCATGCTGCGCACGCCGTATCTGGAGTACTCCGACCTCGTGAAGAGCGAGCTCGGCGTGCTGGAAATGGCGCGCGTGACGCGCGAAAAATTCGGCGCACGCTCGGTGCGCAACTACATCATCTCGCACACCGAAACGGTTTCCGACCTGCTCGAAGTGATGCTGCTGCAGAAGGAGACGGGACTCTTCAAGGGCCGCCTCGGCCACGCGGACGACCCGGCGAAGGCCGGCCTCATGGTGATCCCGCTCTTCGAGACGATCCCCGACCTGCGCAACGCGCCGAACATCATGCGCGACCTGCTCGCGCTGCCGGGCATCGACGGTATCGTCGAACACCAGGGCAACGAGCAGGAGATCATGCTCGGCTACTCGGACAGCAACAAGGACGGCGGCTTCCTCACCTCGAACTGGGAACTCTATCGCGCCGAGCTTGCGCTCGTGGCGCTGTGCCGCGAGCGCGGCATCACGCTGCGCCTCTTCCACGGCCGCGGCGGCACGGTGGGCCGCGGCGGCGGCCCGACCTACAACGCCATCCTCTCGCAGCCGCCCGGCACCGTGGAAGGACAGATCCGCCTCACCGAGCAGGGCGAGGTGATTGCGAGCAAGTTCGGCAACCCGGAGATCGGCCGGCGCAACCTGGAAACCGTGATCGCCGCGACGCTCGAAGCCACGCTCCTGCCGCAGGACCACGCGGGCAACTCGCCGCAGCAGTTGGCCGCCTACGAAGAGACGATGCAGGAGCTCTCGGACGCGGCGATGGCCGCGTACCGCTCGCTCGTCTACGAGACGCCGGGCTTCACCGACTACTTCTTCGCCTCGACGCCGATCACCGAGATCGCCGAGCTGAACATCGGCAGCCGCCCGGCCTCGCGCAAGCTGCAGGACCCGAAGAACCGCAAGATCGACGATCTGCGCGCGATTCCCTGGGGCTTCTCGTGGGGCCAGTGCCGCCTGCTGCTCACGGGCTGGTACGGCTTCGGCAGCGCGGTGGCCGCGTACCTCGACGAAGCGGGCAGCGAGGCCGAGCGCGCGCGGCGCCTCGCCCTCTTCAGGAAGATGTACAAGAGCTGGCCGTTCTTCTCGAACCTGCTCTCGAACATGGACATGACGCTCGCGAAGACCGACCTCGCAGTGGCCTCGCGCTACGCGCAGCTCGTCGCGGACAAGAAGCTGCGCAAGCACGTATTCGAGCGCATCGTGGCGGAATGGGAGCGCACGACGAAGGTGCTGGGCGAGATCACGGGCTCGGGCGAACGTCTCGCCGACAACCCGCTGCTCGCGCGTTCGATCAAGAACCGCTTCCCGTATCTCGATCCGCTCAATCACTTGCAGGTCGAGCTGATCAAGCGCTATCGCGCCGGCGACCCGAGCCCGCGCGTGCGGCGCGGTATTCATCTGACCATCAACGGGATTGCGGCGGGGTTGCGCAATACGGGTTGAGGCGGCGCGCTTCGCGCCATCTCGCTAAACACCAACGGCGTTGTGCTCTCAGGGGCACGACGCCGTTTTTTCATGGGGCTCAGCCGCGCCGCTTCGCCTCAATCATCAGCGCATCGAGCTTGAACGAGCCATCGCTCTGCACATCGAAATATTGCCGGACCTCGTCCGGCGCGCTCTCCCACATCGAACGGATGGCCGTGATTCGCCCGGCCGGCGTGCGCATGCGCGCCACCCACGAATCGAAGTCGATGCCGATGCGCCAGCGCTCGCTCACCTGCGCATCGAAGCCGGCGGCGTCGAGCATCGCGATCCATTCGTCGGCGCGATAGTCGCGGATATGCGAGGCATCGCGCAAAATTTCGATGGCCTGAATATGCGTGTCGTAAAGCGGATCGTCGATGCCCGCGATGTCGATGAACTTCAGGCGGCCGCCCGGCTTGAGCACGCGATGCACCTCGGCGAGCGCCTTCGGCACGTCGCGCCAATGGTGCGCGCTCATGCGGCTCACGGCCCAGTCGAACGAGCCGTCGGAAAACGGCAGCGTCTCGGCCGCGCCCTGCTGCGTGCGGATCGTGGTCAGGCCGCGCTCTTTCGCGGCGGCTTCGACCGTGGCGAGCATGGGCGGGGCAATGTCGTACGCCACCACCTCGCGCACATGCGGCGCCACTGCGAAGCTCGCATGCCCCGCGCCGCAGCCCATGTCCAGCACCGTCGCGTGGCCGCCGGTGGCCGCGAGCGTCGCAGCAAGGCTTTCCAGATCCGCCCCGCTCGCATGGACCTGGCTCGTGAGGTAGGCGGCGGCTGTCGAGCCGAAAGCGTCGGCCACCTGGTCGTGATGCTTCATCGAATGCTCCTTTTCCGGTTCGTCCTGCCGCTACAATAGAGCCCGTTTGGTACCAGTACAAGTTAAGCAGATATTCTGGTATCGCCAGCACCCGTCCCACGCCCATGAAGCCAGATACCCCCGCCGGCACGCCCGACTCCGGCGCCGCCCGCGTTCTCGACACCACGCCCGCGCAGGCGCTGGGCGATTTCATCCGCGCCCATCGCGAGCGGCTTTCCCCGCAGGCCGTGGGCCTGCCGCCCGGCCCGCGCCGCCGCACGCCCGGCTTGCGGCGCGAGGAAGTGGCCCAGCTCTGCGGCGTGAGCCCGACCTGGTACACGTGGATCGAGCAGGGGCGGCCCGTCTCGGCCTCGGCGGACGCGCTCGCGCGCATCGCCGTCGCGCTGCAGCTCTCGCGCGCCGAACGCGCCTATCTGTTCGAACTGGCCGCCCAGCGCGACCCTGCCGAGCCCGACGTGGCAGGCGCCGCCGACGCGCCCTCCACGCTGCTGCAAACGGTGCAGCTCGTGGATGCGCCCGCCTACGTGCTCGACCGCCAGTGGACGGCGCTCGCCTGGAACGCGCGCGCGACGGACCTGTTCACGGGCTGGCTGGACGGCGCGCACGACCGCAACCTGCTGCGCTTCACGTTCACGGAGCCGCTTGGGCGCGAGCTGATCGTCGACTGGGAAACGCGCGCGCGGCGCCTCGCCGCCGAGTTCCGCGCCGACTCGATCCGCCACCTGAACGACGCGCCGACCCGCGCGCTGATCGACTCGCTGATGGCGTCGAGCGACGCGTTCGCGCGCTTCTGGGCCTCGCAGGACGTGTTCGAGCGCGAGGGCGGCCGGCGCGAGTTCAATCACCCGCGGCACGGCCGCATCGCCTACGACCAGATCACGTTCAAACCCGCGCACCGCGAAGACTTGAAGCTGGTGGTGCTGGTGCGGCTCTGAGCAGCCCTGCGGCAGGGGCCGCGGTGTCCGTCGATGGTAAAATCGGGCTCTTTCGCGCCGCGCGCCGCCTTTACGCGAAGCGGCCACCGCGCGGGCAGCCTTCCCACCTCCTTCTCACGTCGTTTGCGCCCATCACCATGACGTCCCAACTGCACAAAAAAGGCGAAGCCTGGTCGGCTCGCTTCTCCGAACCCATGTCGGAGCTGGTCAAACGCTACACGTCGTCGGTCTTCTTCGACAAGCGCCTCGCGCTCGTGGACATCGAGGGCTCGCTCGCGCACGCGTCGATGCTGGCCGCGCAGAAGATCATCTCCGCCGACGACCTCGCCGCCATCCAGAAGGGCATGGCGCAGATCAAGGGCGAGATCGAGCGCGGCGAGTTCGAGTGGCTGCTCGATCTCGAAGACGTGCACCTGAACATCGAGGCGCGCCTGACCGCCCTGATCGGCGACGCCGGCAAGCGCCTGCACACGGGCCGCTCGCGCAACGACCAGGTCGCCACCGACATCCGCCTGTGGCTGCGCGGCGAAATCGACCGCATCGGCGGCCTGCTCGGCGACCTGCGCCGCGCGCTGCTCGACCTCGCGGACCAGCACGCCGGCACAATCATGCCGGGCTTCACCCACCTGCAGGTGGCGCAGCCCGTCACGTTCGGCCATCACCTGCTCGCCTACGTGGAAATGTTCACGCGCGACGCCGAGCGCATGGTGGACTGCCGCAAGCGCGTGAACCGCCTGCCGCTGGGCGCGGCAGCGCTCGCGGGCACGAGCTATCCGATCGACCGCCACGCCGTGGCGAAGACGCTCGGCTTCGACGGCATCTGCGCGAACTCGCTCGACGCCGTTTCCGACCGCGACTTCGCGATCGAATTCACGGCCGCCTCGGCGCTCGTCATGACGCACGTTTCGCGCTTCTCGGAAGAGCTCGTGCTGTGGATGAGCCCGCGCGTGGGCTTCATCGATCTGGCCGACCGCTTCTGCACGGGCTCGTCGATCATGCCGCAGAAGAAGAACCCGGACGTGCCCGAACTGGCGCGCGGCAAGACCGGCCGCGTGAACGGCCATCTGATGGGCCTCCTCACGCTGATGAAGGGCCAGCCGCTCGCCTATAACAAGGACAACCAGGAAGACAAGGAGCCGCTGTTCGACACGGTCGATACCGTCGCCGACACGCTGCGCATCTTCGCGGAGATGGTCGCGGGCATCACGGTCAAGGCCGAGGCGATGCGCGCGGCGGCGCTGCAAGGCTTCTCGACAGCCACCGACCTCGCCGACTACCTCGTGAAGAAGGGTCTGCCGTTCCGCGACGCGCACGAAGCCGTGGCGCACGCCGTGCGCATCTGCGTGGACCGCAACTGCGACCTCGCCGACCTCACGCTCGACGAAATGCGCCGGGATCTGCCGGCGGTCTCGCACCTGCTGGGCGAAGACGTGTTCGAGGTGCTGACGCTCGACGGCTCGGTTGCCTCGCGCAACCATCCAGGCGGCACCGCGCCCGAACAGGTGCGCGCAGCCATTGCGGCAGCACGCGCAGCGATCCAGTAACTCAAACCACGTTTCGGGGCGCGCCCGACCGCGCCCCGCCTCTCGTTCGCCGATGATCGTCCGCCCTCGCCTCAACTGGTTCTGGATGCTGCTCGCGTGGCGCGGCTCCGTACTGCCGCAACTGCTGCCGCGGCTCTTTATCGTGCTATGCCTGTCGATCATCGCCGTGGCGTCGCACGATCACATCCTCAAGGTCACCGTCAATCTGAGCACGGTGCCGTTCTCGCTGATCGGCATTGCGCTCGCGGTGTTCCTCGGCTTTCGCAACAACGCGAGCTACGACCGCTACTGGGAAGGACGTAAGCTCTGGGGGCAGTTGCTCAACGAAACGCGTTCGCTTACGCGCGAAGCGCTGACCCTGCCGAGCGGCAACGAAAGCGGCAACGGCGGCGCCGCGCGCGCACGCGAGCTTGTCGGCATCCTTTGTGCGCTGCCGCACGCGCTGCGCCACCAGTTGCGCCACACCGACCCGCAAGCCGACCTCGCGCAGCGGCTCTCGCCCGCGCTGCTCGAACGCGTGCTGGCCTCGCGCTTCAGGCCGATGACGCTGCTCCTCTGCGCTTCGGAGTGGGTGCGCAACGAGGCGCGCGAAGGCCGCCTCGACGGCTTCGCGGTGCTCGCGTTCGAGCACAATCTGAACGGGATTTCGGATGTGATAGGCGGCTGCGAACGCATCGCCTCGACGCCGCTGCCGTTCGCCTACACGGTGATGATCCACCGCACGGTCTACTTCTTCTGCGCGCTGCTGCCGTTCGGCCTCGTCGACAGCATCGGGGCGCTCACGCCGGTCTTCGCGGTGTTCGTCGCGTACACGTTCATGGCGCACGAGGCCATCGCCTCGCAAATCGAAGACCCGTTCGGCACCGAGGACAACGACCTCGCGCTCACGGCAATGTCCGTCTATATCGAGGCCGCGCTGCGCGACCTGCTCGGCGAGCCGACGACGCTGCCCACGCGCCTGCCCGAAGATTTCATCGTCGACTGACGCGCGCCGCGGCCGTCGTGGCGCGGCGCATGCCGCGTTCGGGCGTCAGCGGTTGCCCACCGTCTCCGAGAGCCGCTTGAGCGTGGCAAGACGCGCACCCAGCAGATCGAGCCGCGCGTGCTCGTCGACGAGCGGCAGGGTGGCGTCGCGGTACGCGCGCCATGCGGCCTGCGCGCGCGTAAGGACGGGCCGCGAATGCGCCGGCATGCGCGCATAGAGCTTGCGGTAATAGCGATTGAGGTCGTAGCTGACGTGCTCGCAGCTCGCATCCGCCGAACACACCCACGCGCCCGGCGCATCCTGCGGCCCGGCGGCCGCGGCCTGGCGCCGCAGCGAGAGCGCGCGGTCGCGCACGGGCTGCAGGCGCATGTCCGCGTCGTAGAGCTGATAGGACGAGCCGCTCGTGGTCGCGAACGCGGCCGCGAGCATCGTGTCCTCGGCGTCGCGCCACGCCGCCCAGCGCTGCTGGCTTAGTTGCCAGCCCTTTTGCTGCGCGGGCGGCACCTTCGCGATCAAGGCGTTGAGCGCGTTGTCGGCCGCGCTGCGCCAGGCGGTGCGCGCGTCGTCCATGCACTGCACCTGCCCGGCCGTCGACGACCGGTCCGCGCGCGCAAGACACGCGCGCATTCCCGCGTCGATCGGATCGGCCGCCGCCACTTCCGCATGCGCCGGCCCCGCCAGCAGCAGCCACGCCGCCAGCAGCGACGCGACGCCCGATTTCCGGCATGGCCAACGTGGCCAGGTGCGCATCGTGTTACCGCTCTTCATCGGACTCAGTCGCGCACGCAATCGACGAAGTACTCGATGCGCCCATTGATCATCTCGCCCACCAGACCGTGGATATCCGTATGGAAGCCCGGGAAACGCTCGTTGAATTCGCGCGCGAACTTCAGGTAGTTCACGATCGTCTTGTTGAAGCGCTCGCCCGGAATCAACAGCGGAATGCCCGGCGGGTACGGCGTGAGCAGGATCGACGTGACGCGGCCTTCGAGCTCGTCGATGGCCACGCGGTCCACCTCGCGGTGCGCGAGCTTCGCGAACGCGTCGGAAGGCTTCATGGCCGGCTCCATGTCCGAGAGGTACATCTCGGTCGTGAGGCGCGCGATGTCGTTGGCACGGTAGACGCTGTGGATCTGCTGGCACAGATCGCGCAGGCCCACGCGCTCGTACATCGGGTGCTGCGCCACGAACTCGGGCAGCACGCGCCAGAGCGGCTGGTTGTTGTCGTAGTCGTCCTTGAACTGCTGGAGTTCGGTGACCATCGAGTTCCAGCGGCCCTTCGTGATGCCGATGGTGAACATGATGAAGAACGAGTAGAGCCCCGTCTTCTCGACGATGATGCCGTGCTCGGCCAGGTACTTCGTCACGATGGCGGCCGGAATGCCGGCGTCGCCGAAGTCGCCGTCCACGTCCAGACCCGGCGTGACGATGGTCGCCTTGATCGGGTCGAGCATGTTGAAGCCTTCCGCCAGCGCGCCGAAGCCGTGCCAGTGGTCGTTCGGGCGCAGCATCCAGTCTTCGCGCGAGCCGATGCCTTCTTCCGCGAGCTCATCCGGGCCCCAGACCTGGAAGAACCAGTCGTCGCCGTATTCGGCGTCCACCTTGCGCATGGCGCGGCGGAAATCGAGCGCTTCCGCGATCGACTCTTCCACGAGCGCGGTGCCGCCCGGCGCCTCCATCATCGCGGCGGCCACGTCGCACGACGCGATGATCGCGTACTGCGGGCTCGTGGACGTGTGCATCAGATAGGCTTCATTGAAGCGATGGCGGTCGAACGTGCTGTTCTCCGAATCCTGCACGACGATCTGCGAAGCCTGCGAGATACCGGCGAGCAGCTTGTGCGTAGAGTGCGTGGCGAACACCAGCGCGCCCGTGCGCGGACGGCCCGCGCCGATCGCGTGCATGTCCTGGTAGAACTCGTGGAACTCGGCGTGCGGCAGCCACGCTTCGTCGAAGTGCAGCGTGTCGAGCAGGTCGCCCAGCAGATCCTTGATCATCTCGACGTTGTAGATCACGCCGTCGTAGGTGCTCTGCGTGATCGTGAGAATGCGCGGCTTCGCGTTCGGGTTCTTCGCGAGCGCTTCGCGTGCGAACGGGTTGGCCTCGATCTTCTTGCGGATGTTCTCCAGCTTGAACTCGTCGCGCGGAATCGGGCCGATGATGCCGAAGTTGTTGCGCGTCGGCGTGAGGAACACCGGAATCGCACCCGTCATCATGATCGAATGCAGGATCGACTTGTGACAGTTGCGGTCCACCAGCACGATGTCGCCCGGCGCCACGGTGGCGTGCCAGACGATCTTGTTCGAGGTCGACGTGCCGTTGGTCACGAAGAACACGTGGTCCGCGCTGAAGATGCGCGCCGCATTGCGCTCCGAGGCCGCGACCGGGCCCGTGTGATCCAGAAGCTGGCCGAGTTCTTCGACCGCATTGCAGACGTCGGCGCGCAGCATGTTCTCGCCGAAGAACTGGTGGAACATCTGGCCAAGCGGGTTCTTCAGGAACGCCACGCCGCCCGAGTGTCCCGGACAGTGCCACGAGTACGAGCCTTCGTCCGCGTACTTCACCAGTTCCTTGAAGAACGGCGGCGCGAGCGCGTCGAGGTACACCCGCGCTTCGCGAATGACGTGGCGCGCCACGAATTCCGGCGTGTCCTCGAACATGTGAATGAAGCCGTGCAGCTCGCGCAGGATGTCGTTGGGCAGATGGCGCGAGGTGCGCGTTTCGCCGTACAGGAAGATCGGGATGTCGGCGTTGCGCTTGCGCACCGCTTCCATGAACGCGCGCAGCGCGATGATCGCCGGTGCATGCTCGGGCGCCTCTTCGTCGCCGCCTTCGACATACGTGAGCAGTTCGTCGTCGTCGATCGAGAGAATGAAGCACGCGGCGCGGCTCGACTGCTGCGCGAACGACGTGAGGTCGCCGTAGCTCGTCAGCCCGAGGACTTCCGCCCCCTCCTTCTCGATGGCTTCGGCGAGCGCACGGATGCCGGAACCGGAGATGTTCTCGGAGCGAAAGTCTTCGTCGATGATGACGACGGGAAAGCGAAACTTCATGGGCGAATCTCCAAAAGAAACGACCGCTGCATGTGTTGCGCAGCGGTCCCCGCATATCGTTTGGGCGGTGAGCCTCGGTGAGTCTTATGGGCCCGCGCCGCCGGGAAGCCGGATCAGGTCTTCGGCAGCGTGACGCCGTGCTGCCCCTGGTACTTGCCGCCGCGGTCCGCGTAAGACACTTCGCAGACCTCGTCGCTTTCGAAGAAGAGCACCTGCGCGACGCCCTCGTTCGCGTAGATTTTCGCAGGCAAAGGTGTCGTATTTGAGAATTCGAGCGTCACGTAGCCCTCCCATTCCGGCTCGAACGGCGTGACGTTCACGATGATCCCGCAACGCGCATAAGTGGACTTGCCGAGGCACACGGTCAGCACGTTGCGCGGAATGCGGAAATACTCCACCGTGCGGGCGAGCGCGAACGAGTTCGGCGGGATGATGCAGACGTCGCCCTTGAAGTCCACGAACGACTTTTCGTCGAAGTTTTTCGGGTCGACGATGGTCGAGTTGATGTTCGTGAAGATCTTGAATTCGTCGGCGCACCGGATGTCGTAGCCGTAGCTCGAAGTGCCGTAGCTCACGATCTTGCGCCCGTCCTCCGACGTGCGGACCTGATCGCGCACGAACGGCTCGATCATCTTGTGCTCTTCGGCCATGCGCCGGATCCACTTGTCGGATTTGATTGCCATATAAGTCGCTGCGTGCCAGGTGTATGACGAAAAGGCGGGAAATACGCCCGGGCGCAGGCCGTGCCCGCGGGTGCCGAGTGCCGCCACGTACGAAAGGCGCTTATTTTACGCGATGTGGATCGACGTGCTGGAAAGCGCGTGCGAGACGCCTGGGGGACATCCGCGAGACGTATGTCGGGCGATGTGACGGGTGCAACCGGCAGGGTACGGCGCCGCGCATCATGAAAGCGATATGCAAGAAATTCGCAGAAACGCACGGGAAAACGCGTGCGCGCTTCGTCACTGGGAGTGGATCACGCCGCACGCGAGCGCCGGGCCGGTGCCGCGCTGCAGGTAGGCATAGGGGTCGATGGCGTCGCGGTGGAGCAGCACGGCGCGCTGGACCACCGATCGCACGCCGTCGAGCGACACGTCAGGCGCGACGATGAAGCCGGTGGCGACGCCGTTCGAATCGGCGTGGATGTTGCCGAGATCGCCTTCCACGCGTGCGCCGGCCTTGAGCCGGTCGGCGGCGGGCGCGAAGACGACGCCGGCGCTCGAGGCATCGGTGGCGTTGCAGTCGCCGCGCTCGTGAACCTGCAATGCATGATCGCTATCGGGTGGCAGACCCATGAGGTTGTAGGACACCTGGACGCCGTCCGCACGCTCGACGAACGACACGGAGCCGCGCACCTGATTGCCCATCGTGGGCAGCAACTGCGCAACCGCGCGCTTGTCCTGCTGCCCCATGAAACCCGTGCAGCCGCCGAGCAGCATGCACCCGGCAACTGCCAGTACGACGTAGCCATACGCTGCTTGCGTCTCGTTTCCTTTACCCATGCGATCCTCTAGGGCCGCGTGCTGCCCCTGCAGCCATCGAACCGGACCCGACCAAGCCCACATCATACCGCGCACCCATGCGTCTGCGCGCGTGCGGGGCCGCACCATGCGGACCGCGCCGCAGGGGCCCGGTCCCGGGCAAATTCATGCCGGCCGTTCAGGTGTTTTGCACGACGATGCTGGGAAACTTCGAGGTCATGTCGCGCGCACGTTCGGCGATCTGGATCGCAACGCGCCGGGCAATCGCACGGTACGCCTGTGCCACCTGGCCCGAGGGATCGGCGACCACGGTGGGGCGGCCCGAATCGGCCTGCTCGCGGATCGCGATGTCGAGCGGCAGGCTGCCGAGCACTTCCACGCCGTACTCCTGCGCCATGCGCTCGCCGCCGCCCGCGCCGAAAATGTGCTCGGCATGGCCGCAGTGCGAGCAGACGTGCACGGCCATGTTCTCGACGATGCCGAGGATCGGAATGCCCACCTTCTCGAACATCTTGAGGCCCTTCTTCGCGTCGATGAGCGCGATGTCCTGCGGCGTCGTGACGATCACGGCGCCCGTCACCGGCACGCGCTGCGCGAGCGTGAGCTGAATGTCGCCGGTGCCGGGCGGCATGTCGACCACGAGATAGTCGAGCTCGCGCCAGTTCGTCTGCCGCAGCAACTGCTCGAGCGCAGACGTGGCCATCGGGCCGCGCCAGACCATCGGATTGTCCTGCTCGACGAGAAAGCCGATCGAATTTGCCTGCAGGCCGTGGCCTTCGAGCGGATTCATCGACTGGCCGTCGGGCGACTCGGGCCGGCCCTGGATGCCGAGCATCATCGGCAGCGAGGGGCCGTAGATATCCGCGTCGAGCACGCCCACCGCGGCGCCTTCGGCGGCGAGCGCGAGCGCGAGGTTCACGGCCGTCGTGCTCTTGCCGACGCCGCCCTTGCCCGAAGCGACGGCGACGATGTTCTTCACGTTCGGCAGCAGCTTCACGCCGCGCTGGACGGTATGGGAAACGATCTCGCTCTTCACCGCGACACGGCCGGTACGCACGCCCGGCACCGCGGCGAGCGCCGCTTCGACCTGGGCGCGGACCGCGTCGAACTGGCTCTTCGCCGGATAGCCGAGCACGATCTCGACGCTCACCGCATCGCCCTCGACCGCCACGTTGCGCACGCCCTTGCCTGTCGCATACGGCCGGCCCGTATTCGGATCCGTGAGGGCCGCGAGCGCGGCGTCGACCAAAGCCCGATCTATGCTCATTGATACTCCGTGGGGAAACACCGGCGCCGGGCGCGAATCCGCTGATCGCTCTGGCGCCGGAAAAAGAAAGAAATTGTTAAGCTGGATTGCGAATTTCACGGCGGCGAGGCACGCTTCGCGGCAACAGGTATTGTTAGCGTTCGTGGGTCTCGCCCATTCAGCGGACCAAGCTCGCGATACCCGCCTTCAAGCCGTCATTGTAGTAGCTGACGCCATGGGCCGCCCGAAGACCCTGACCGCTGTCGGGGGCTGCGAGCGGCCCGCGGCAGCCATCCTGTTCCATTCCAACGAGGAAAGAAAATGAACACAAGAATCATGACCCGCCTGTCCGTCTTCGCCATTGCCGGCGCGCTCGTCGCCGGCTGCGCCACGCAGCAGGGCACCAACACGGCCGTCGGCACCGGTGTGGGCGCGGGCACGGGCGCGGCGATCGGCGCGATCTTCGGCGGCGGCAAGGGTGCGGCGATCGGC
This sequence comes from Paraburkholderia sp. AV2, assembly GCF_054968425.1. Classification (NCBI taxonomy): domain Bacteria; kingdom Pseudomonadati; phylum Pseudomonadota; class Betaproteobacteria; order Burkholderiales; family Burkholderiaceae; genus Paraburkholderia; species Paraburkholderia sp. AV2. The sequence goes on along the minus strand of NZ_JBANLK010000041.1, from coordinate 40,040 downwards.
GCCGGCGCGGGCGCGCTGGTGGGCGGCGTGGTGGGCTACAACTGGACCAACATCCACAACAAGCTTTCGGGCGCGACCAAGGGCACGGGCACGCAGATCACCGAGCAGCCGGACGGCTCGCTCAAGCTCAACATTCCGAGCAACGTGACCTTCGACACGAACAGCTACGCGATCAAGCCGTCGTTCGCGCCGGTGCTCGACCAGGTCGCGCAGACGCTGCAGCAGAATCCGGAAGTGGTGGCCCAGGTGGTGGGTCACACGGACAACACGGGCCAGCCCGCGTATAACCAGACCCTCTCGGTCAACCGCGCGCAGAGCGTGGTCAACTACCTGGCGTCGCGCGGCATCCAGATGCAGCGCCTCTCGGCGGAAGGCCGCGGCGACACCCAGCCGATCGCGGACAACAGCACGGAAGCCGGCCGCGCCGCGAACCGCCGCGTGGAAATCTTCCTGCGCGCGACGGCGCAACATCAGGGCCAGTAAGGGGAAACGGGGGACCGGCGGGGCAGGCCGAAGCTTGCGGGGCGGCCGCGGGCGCACCTTTCAGGGCACCCATTAAAGTTTCGAAAATTTTTTCGAACTCTGCCCGAACCCCGCTGTCTCTCTTTACGGTACGCGACTGGCGTTGCCGCCGCGTCACCATTCTCCTCTTGTCGTTGTTGCTCCGGGGCCATTCTGCCCCGGTTTTTTTTGTCTGCGGATTGTGCGTCGCAACATAAACAAGCCGGGCCAGCGCGCCGCGCGCAGCCGGGGGCGTGATCGCTGCCCGGTCTGCAGCCCGCAGGCTGCACCGCCTCTGCGTGCCGCTTCCCGCCCCGACCGCGTACGCGGCCCGCCCTGCTAAAATCGCGGTTTCCCCCTCCCGCAACACCGGAACCTCCCCAATATGTCAGCACCCGCCACCGACCTCAGTGCCGCCGGCGCGCCTGCCACACCCAGCGGCCGCCGCCAGATTCTCGTCACGTCTGCCCTGCCCTATGCCAACGGGCAAATCCACATCGGCCATCTGGTCGAGTACATCCAGACGGACATCTGGGTTCGCACGCTGCGAATGCACGGCCACGAGATCTATTACGTCGGTGCCGACGACACGCACGGCACGCCGGTCATGCTGCGCGCCGAGGCGGAAGGCCTCACGCCGCAGCAGTTGATCGCGCGCGTCTGGCAGGAGCACAAGCGCGATTTCGACAGCTTCGGCGTCTCGTTCGACAACTACTACTCGACGGACTCCGAAGAGAACCGTGTGCTCTCCGAGTCGGTCTATCTCGCGCTCAAGGAAGCGGGCTTCATCGAAACGCGCGACATCGAGCAGGCCTACGACCCGGTCAAGAACATGTTCCTGCCGGACCGTTTCATCAAGGGCGAATGCCCGAAGTGCGGCGCGAAGGACCAGTACGGCGACAGTTGCGAAGTGTGCGGCTCGACCTATGCGCCGACCGACCTGAAGAATCCGTACTCGGTCGTCTCGGGCGCGACGCCCGTGCGCAAGACCTCGACGCACTACTTCTTCCGCCTCTCGGATCCGCGCTGCGAAGACTTCCTGCGCGGCTGGGTGAGCGGCCTCGCGCAGCCGGAAGCCACGAACAAGATGCGCGAATGGCTGGGCGAAGCGGGCGAGTCAAAGCTCGCGGACTGGGACATCTCGCGCGACGCGCCGTACTTCGGCTTCGAAATTCCAGGCGCGCCCGGCAAGTACTTCTACGTGTGGCTCGACGCGCCAGTAGGCTATTACGCGAGCTTCAAGAACCTTTGCGAGAAGCGCGGCATCGACTTCGGCGCGTGGGTGGCGCCCGGTTCGAAGACCGAGCAGTACCACTTCATCGGCAAGGACATCCTGTACTTCCACACGCTGTTCTGGCCGGCCATGCTGCAGTTCTCGGGCCATCGCACGCCGACCAACGTGTTCGCGCACGGCTTCCTGACCGTGGACGGCGCGAAGATGTCGAAGTCGCGCGGCACCTTCATCACGGCGGAGAGCTATATCACCACGGGCCTGAACCCCGAGTGGCTGCGCTACTACTTCGCCGCGAAGCTCAACAGCACGATGGAAGACCTCGACCTGAACCTCGAGGACTTCCAGGCGCGCGTGAACAGCGACCTCGTCGGCAAGTACATCAACATCGCCAGCCGCGCGGCGGGTTTCCTCATCAAGCGTTTCGACGGCCGCGTGCAGGACAGCGCGATGCAGCATCCGCTCCTCGTGCAGCTGCGCGAAGCGATCCCGCAGATCGCCGCGAACTACGAGGCGCGCGAATACGGCCGTGCGCTGCGCCACACGATGGAACTGGCCGACGCCGTGAACGGCTATGTCGATACGGCCAAGCCGTGGGAGCAGGCCAAGGACCCGGCCAACGCCGTGGCGCTGCATGAAACCTGCAGCGTGAGCCTCGAAGCGTTCCGCCTGCTGTCGCTCGCGCTCAAGCCCGTGCTGCCGACGCTCGCCGAAAACGTGGAAAGCTTCCTCTCGATCGCGCCGCTCACGTGGGCCGATGCGACGAAGGCGCTCACGTCGGCTCAGCCGATCAACGCGTACCAGCACCTGATGACGCGCGTCGATCCGAAGCAGATCGAAGCGCTGCTCGCGGCCAACCGCGATTCGCTGCAGGCCGCCGGAGCCCCTGCCGCTTCGGCCGATGCCGGCAAGAAGGCCAAGGAAGCGAAGAAGGCATCCACGGAAAGCGAAACGCCGGACGTCATCTCGATCGACGACTTCGCGAAGATCGACCTGCGCGTGGCGCTGATCGTCGACTGCAACGTCGTGGAGGGCTCGGACAAGCTGCTGCAGCTCACGCTCGACGTGGGCGAAGGCAAGACGCGCAACGTGTTCTCGGGTATCCGCTCGGCGTACCGGCCGGAAGACCTCAAGGGCAAGCTCACGGTGATGGTCGCGAACCTCGCGCCGCGCAAGATGAAGTTCGGGCTTTCGGAAGGCATGGTGCTCGCGGCCTCGTCCGCCGACGAGAAGGCCGAGCCGGGGCTTTACATCCTCGAACCGCATAGCGGCGCGAAGCCCGGCATGCGCGTGCGATAAAGGTCTCGCGGTTCCGCGCAACAGCAGATCGAACGCCCCAGGCACCTTTGCCCGGGGCGTTTTGCTTTGCGCCGCGCCGGCCTGACACTTGACCTACCACTTGACCCGGTCGAAGCGCCGCGTATAGAGCACGTCGGCGCCATAGAAGGTCCCGCCATACGCGGCCACCGACCAGTAGCGCGAGAAGTTGACGGTCGCCTTGATCGCGTTCGAGGCCGACTGCAGCCCCTGCTCGTAGCCGATCACGAGCCATGTGTTGAGGGCTTTGGCGATCTTTACCACTTCGGGGTCGGTAAGGCCCACGTCGCTGCGCCCGATCGTGAATTCGTCGAGCCCCACCGACTCCGCAATCCGCTTGCCGCTCGCGCTGCCCAGCAGCGCGAGCGCCGTCGTCATCGAATTCTGCTGGCCGAGGTCGTTGCCCTGGTCGGTGCCGTGGCCGAACAGCAGCCAGGACAGCTTCTCGTTGTCGGGCACGTTGGGCTCGGAGACGAGCTTCGCCACCGGCGCCTCCACCGTGCCCGTGACCTGCACGCCCGCCTCGACCTCCTGGTTGCGGCGCATCGCGAGAATGTTGATGCCGGGATTCGCCACCGGCCCGTTGAACGTGAAGAAGCCGTTCTCGATGTTGAGCTTGGTCCCGAAGGCCGTGTAGCTGGACCCTTCCGTCACGCGCACGTTGCCCACGGCGCGCAGCGGCACGGCCGGCGCGCTCACCACCGTGATCGCACCGGCGAGCCCGAGGTCCGCGCCCTGCCCCTTGAAACGGAAGTTGCGGCCCAGATCGATCTCGATGTTCGCGCGCGGCGAGAAGCGCGGCGCCGGCTTGCTCGCCGCCTGCTGGGCCTGCTCCTCGGGCGGGGGCGTGCCGCCGCGCGTCGTGCCGTCCGGACGCACGATCACGACGTCGTCGCCAAGTTCGGGCGCCGCCGACTCGGGCATGTCGAAGAGTGCGTGATCGACCGTGAACTTGCCGTTGATCTGCATCGCGCCCAGGTGCCCGCCGTTCGCGATGTCCGCGCTGCCCGACAGCGAAAGCTGCCGGTCCGGCGAGGCGAATAGTTCGAGCTTGTCGGCGACGATGCTGGCCTTGAGATCGGGCTCCGCATTGTCGAGCCCCACTCGGCCCGTCGCGCGCAGCGTGCCGCTCGCGCCGTGGAACTCCACCTGCTGGAAGTCCACGAGGTTTTGCGACAGCATCACGCGGACCACGCCGTCCTTGAGCTGAATGCCCTGATCGACGAGCGTGGCGGAAAGCTCGTCGCCGGTCAGCGAGCCCGACACGTTCGGCCGCGCGACCGTCCCCGCCAGCGCGAGCTGCAAGGCGAGGCGGCCGTCGAGCACGTAGTTCGGGCCGAAGAGTCCGCCCGTCGTCTTCAGCGACGGCACGTTCGCCTTGATCGTGCCGCTCAGCACGGACTCGTCGTCGAGCGTGAGAACGCCGTCGCGCGGCGCGAGCGTGGCGTGCGCATCGACGTCGAGCGCGCCGATGCGGCTTGCCTGGGCATGCGCCGTCAGGTCGAGCCGGCTGCCGCCGGAAAACCCGGCACGCGCATCGAGGTCGCCGACGCCGAGCGAGGCGACGCCGCGCCCGATCTCCACCGTGACGTCGCCCGAACGGCGCTTGATCTGAACGTAGCCTGTCGCCGTCGGGCCGACCGAGAAGTCCCAGTCGCCGTCGAAGATCAGGTCGGTCTTGAGGTTGGACGCCGTGCCGGTGATCTTCTGCTGGATCTGCAGCACGCGCGCGAGCGAGACACCCGTGAGCGAGCCCGCCGAGCGGATGCGGCCGTGGTCGAGATCGAACGACTTGAGGTCGAGCAGCGCGCCTTCCATCGCAAGACGCGTCGAGCCGAGCGTCACCTTGCCCGCCCCCGCGCTGATCGTGAGCGGCCTTTCGAGATTGAGGTCGGGCAAGCCGCGGTTCTGCAACTGCGTGACGGTGCCGTCCCAGCGCGTGCCGTCGCGCGTATCGGAGAGCTTGCCGTTGGCCGCCATTTGCACGTCGAGCGGCTGGCCCTGCAGCTTGCCCTTCGCGCTCGCCGTGAGCGTGTGCTGCGCGCGCGTGCCGGCAAGATGGGCCGAAAGCGTGGCGATTTCGACACCCGCGGCGGCGATATCGCTCGCGTCGGTGCTGAATGCGAGCGCGCCGTTCGCGCCGTCGCGCACGTCGGCATGGCCCTGCGCATGGCCGACCCGGTTCTCGCCGAACGCGACGCCGTCGGCCTTGTAGTCGAGCGCGACATTGGGATGCGCAAAGGTGCCCGTGAGGTCGCCGCTTGCCGCGACCTGTCCCGCCACGCCGAAGCCAAGGCGATCGAGCTGCGGCGCGTCCACCGTGAAGCGCAGGCGGTCGCCGGCCGCGCCGAAGCTGCCCTGCAGCGCCACATCGTTGCCCGCCACCGAAAGCGTCGCGCGGCTCGGCAGGATGCGCGAGCCCGCCAGTTGGACGACGCCCTCGCCCGTGAGCGGCAGGTCGTCGTAGACGCTTTGGCCCAGCTTGAACTCGGCCTTCGTCGTGAACGCGGGCGCGAGCGCGCCGCTCGCGTTGAGCGTGCCGTTCACGCGCGCCTCGATGCGGCGCGCGGGCGGCGCCTTGCTCTTGCCGCGCGGCGCACCCGCCTCGGCCTTCGCCGGGGCATGGGAGGACGGGGCCTGCGAGGTGAGCGAGAGCGGATCGAAGTTGGAGAGCGCGGCCTTGAGCGCATAGCTCGAATGCGCGTCGTGCTTGATTTCGCCCGAGAGGTCGAGATGCCCCGCGCCCGAACTCACGCGCACGTCGCTCAACGACAGGTGCGCCGGGTCGAACGTCACCTTGCCTTGGGCACGCAACGCGGCTTTCGGGTCGGCGAGGTCGAGCGTGACGCTTTGCACGTCGTCGGCGAGGCGCACCGTGATCGGGCCGACGAGCCGCGTCGGCCGCACGCTCGCTTCGATCGCATTCAGGTCGAGGGCGGCCACCTTGAGGTCGAAATGCCCGTTGCGCCCGCTGAGCGTGCCGCCGCCCGTCACCGTCGCGTCTTTCACGAGCCGCACGGCGAGGTTCGAGAGGCGCTGCGTGCGGGCGTCGAGGACGACGTCGGTATGGGCATCCACGAGCGGCAGCAGATGCGCGTCGATCGAACCCGGCTTCGCGTTGACGATCGATACGCTGCCCGCGACGGTGAAACCCGCGGCGCCGGACTTCGCTTGCGGATGGGCCTCGGAAGCACCCGAAGCGACCGGGGCAATCACCCCGGCAGCGACGGCGCCCGCGACCGGCTGCAGGTCGGCGCGCAGCGCGAGATCGGCGAACGGCGCGCCGGGTGCGAATGCCTGCGGGTTCACATGGTCGAACGCGAGCGTCGCGCGCTTGAGCGGCACGGGGGCGAACGGCATCGCCTCGACGTGCGCGCGCCCGGCGAGCTTCATGCCGCTCGCATCGAGGTCGGCGGCGAGCAACTCGAGCGAGCCGCCCACGCGGCCGCTCACCTGCACCGCCTCGTCGTTCACCTTGCCCGAATAGCCGAAGTCGCCCGAGAGCGCGAACGGCCGTACGCCGTCGAGCCTGGCCTCGGCGCTCACCGCGCCGTAGGGCGTGTCGAGCTGCTCGACGGCGGCCTCGTGATGACGCCCGTCGCTGCGCGCATGGAACACGAAATGCGAAAACTCCGTGGTCGTCGCGCCTTCGTGCAGGGTGAGCTTCGCCACGCGCAGGTCGTCGATCTCCAGCGCGAGCGGCAACCGCAGGTCCTTCGGCAGCGTCATCGGCGAAGCAGGCTCCGTGGAAGGCACGATGCGCAGATCCACGTCGCCGATGTGCAGATAGCTCAGGACGAAGTGCCATGGCTTGCCGGAAAGGGTCCACTGGCCGCCGGCCCGGTCGACGGAGAGCGTCGTGCCGTCGGCGCCGTGCCAGCTCACGTCGCGCAGGCGCAAGCCCGTCGCGATCGTGCCGCCTTCGAGCGTTCCCCCTAGCTGGCCGCCCAGCAGCTTCACGGCCGCGCGCCAGACATAAGCCGTGCCGCGCTCGGTCGTCGCCGCGCCGTAGAGCAATCCCGCCGCCAGCGAAACGATCAGCACCGGCACCACGATCGCCCACGCCAAGGCCCTCCACAGGTGGCGTTTACGTCGCGGCGGCGGCGCGGGCGGCTCGGCGCCGCCGCCGGCCGCGCCGCTTGCGCCGGAGGGATCGCCCGGTTCCCTGGGGCCGCCTGGCGGCGGTCCTTCGGGTGGCCCTTCAGGCGGCACCCCGCCGCCCACGGCGAGCGCGTGGTGCGCCGCAGCCGTTGGCGCCAGCCAGCGTGCGAGCAGGCGCGCGCTCATGTGGCAGCCTTCCCCGCGCCCGGCAGCGGCGGCAAAACGGAGCGGAGCGTGGCGGGCGTCATCATCAGAAAGCGATCCCGAGCGTCAGGTAAGGCCGCACGCTGCGGGTGCGGAACCCGTAGGCAACGTCGAGGTTGACCGGGCCCACCGGGCTGCGCCAGCGCGCGCCCACGCCGGCACCCGGAAAGAAGACCTTCTCGCCCCAGGTGTCCGTGGCGGTGCCGATGTCGAAGAACGCCGCGGCGCCCCAGTCGCGGGTGAACCAGTGCTGGTACTCCGACGACGCCGTCACGAGGTACTTGGTCGGCAGGATCGAGCCGTCGACGTTGTTGCCGAGGCTGTCGAAGGCATAGCCACGCACCGAATTCGAGCCGCCCGCGCGGAACAGCAGCGAGGCCGGCACGTCGGTCGAGCTCGCGCCCGTGAACACCCCGCCCAGCTCGGCGCGGAACAGCACGAGATCGGTGCGGCCGATGGGCAGGTATTGCTGGCCGCGCATGTAGGCGCGCCCGAAAGTGGCGTCGGAAAGCACGTCCTTTACCGCAAAGCCAGCCTCGACGCGAATCACGTTGCCCGAGCGCGGAAACAACGGGTCGTCGACGTCGCGACGCGTCCACGACCACTGCGGCATGAGCGCCCGGGCGATGGTGGGGGCGGCCGCGTTCTGGTCGAGCCGGTCCTGGACGTAGAACAGCGAATAGGCGAAGTCGATGTTCTGCGAGGTGCGCGTGCGCTGCAGGCCGGCGCGCAGGCTGTAGATGCGCGTATCGGACACGTCGGTCGTCGTGTAGGACGCGAGCGCGCTATTGGTCCACGCCCGGTAGCCGGGCGGCATCGAAAGCTGGATCTGGCCGTACTGCTGGATCTGGTCGATCCGCCCCTGGAGCTGAAGGGGCCACGCCGCGCCGAAGGTGTCGAGGTAGGTGTACGAACCCTGCACGTGCGCGCCGGTGTCGGTCGAGTAGCCCACCCCGCCGCGAAAGCTGTTGTACGGATACTCGCTCACCTTCACGTGCACGGGCGTATCGAGCGGCTTCTGGGTGTTGTCGTCCACGTCGATCGCAACGCTCGCGTAGTAGGGCGTGTTCTGCAGTTGCCGCTGCAGTTCCGTGATGCGGTTCACGTCGTAGATCTCTCCAGGCGCGATCGGATTGACGTTGCCGATGATGTACGCCGGATAGCGGCTCGGCCCCGAGACGTCGAGCTGCCCCATCGTGAAGGTGGGCCCGCTGTCGAACAGGACGGCGAGCTTCGCGTCGTGCGTGAGCGGATCGATACGCGCCTCGGAATGCACGATCTTCGCGCCGATGTAGCGCTTCGACTGCAGGGCCTTGAGCGCGGCGTTCTTCGCGTCGTTCCAGCCCGACTGCGTGAACGGGTCGCCGTCGTGCAGCGAGAACGCGAAGCGCGCGGCGTTTTCCTGGCGCTTGTCCTCGGTCAGCACCGGGCCTCGGAATGTCAGCTCGACCGACGAGATCGTCGTGCGCGGCCCCGGATCCACGCTCACGAGCACCGTCCGCTTGCCGTTCACGGTGCGCACGTCCGTGCGGACGACGGGCGAAAAGTAGCCGTCGGTAGAGGCGAGATCGCGCACCTGCTGGGGCGTCGCGGTAACGAGAAAGCCGAACTGGTCGTCGCTCACGTCCTTGCGGGTCGAAAATCGCGCGATGTCGAGATGCGCTTCGAGCAGCTTGCGCAGCTCGCGCGGCGACGCGTCGATCTTGACGTCGTAGACGGTGGGTTTGTGCGACCAGGGCAGCAGGTCGGTCAGCGCGGCTTGCGCGGATTCGGCCGGGAACAGAACGGCGGCGATCAGGCCGGCAACGAGCCACGCATGGGAGCGCAAGGACGGACAGACGAGGCAGCGCACCGGGAAACGTCCGGCGGCGGCGTGCGTGCGCCGCGCCTCCACCGGGAGACGCCGCCATGCGCGCCACGCTTCGATCATCCATCCCGCCAAACGAGACCTCCGGCCTTTTGTAGAACAGACTGCCACGCCTCGTAGCCACGCTTGAGTTGCTGCGCCTCTGCTTGCGCCTGCGCTTATACCTGACCACGCCTGGTCAGGCCGGGCCGCCAGCCCGATTGCGGCATCACGCGGGGCGCAAACGCGTTATTTGAACACATCGGCACGGGATTACCCCAGCGCGCGGCGCGGTGAGTTTGTTCTGGCACCTCCATGCCGCCGACGCACGGCCCGCCCGGATGTTCCGCGCCGTGCGCTTGCGGTAAAATTGCGGCCGACACGAACAACGGCGGCCCCGCACCGATGCGGCCCGCCTTTTTTGACGGACGTCGACCATGTATCAGTCGGACATCACGCAGTTCCTGACCCAGCTCAAGCAGCAGAAGCCGCAGCTCGAGGACCAGCAGCGCAAGGGCCGTGCGCTCCTGTGGGACAAACAACCGGTCGATCTCGACGAACGCGAGCGCCAGCAGGCCTCGCGCGTCAAGCAGACGTCGTACGTCTACTACCAGAACTTCTGATGGCCGAGGCCGACGGGGCCGGCGCACCCGAGCCGCACCACGGCGCCGGCGCCGCGCCCACCAGCGGACCCACCGGCGCGGCTAGCGACGCGCTGACCGCCCCCGCAACCGACTCGACGCCCGACACGGTCGACGGCGTCGCATTCGCGCGCCTGTACGGCGAGCCGCTCTTCAAGCTGCCGCAGGACCTGTACATCCCGCCGGATGCCCTCGAAGTTTTCCTCGAAACCTTCGAAGGACCGCTGGACCTGCTGCTCTACCTGATCCGCAAGCAGAACTTCAACGTTCTGGACATCCCGATGGCCGAGGTCACGACGCAGTATCTCGGCTACGTCGAGCAGTTGCGCAAGACCAATCTGGAACTGGCGTCCGAGTATCTGCTGATGGCCGCCATGCTCATCGAGATCAAGTCGCGCATGCTGCTGCCGGTCAAGAAGGCCGATACCGGCGAGGAAGCCGAGGACCCGCGCGCCGAACTCGTGCGCCGGCTGCTGGAGTACGAGCAGATGAAGCTCGCCGCCCAGCGCATCGACCGGCTGCCGCAGCTCGGGCGCGACTTCATGCGCGCCGAGGTCTACATCGAGCAGAGCATCACGCCGCGCTTTCCCGACGTGGACAGCAACGACCTGCGCGCCGCGTGGGCCGACGTCATCAAGCGCGCGAAGCTCGTGCAGCACCACAAGATCTCGCGCGAGGAACTGTCCGTGCGCGAGCACATGAGCGTGATCCTGCGCAAGCTGCAGAACGCGCGCTTCATGGAATTCTCGGAGCTGTTCGACGTCGCGCGCGGCGTGCCGGTCGTGGTCGTGAACTTCATCGCCATGCTCGAACTCGCGCGCGAGTCGCTGATCGAGATCACCCAGGCCGAACCGTTCGCGCCGATCTACGTGCGCCTCGCCTACCTGCCGGCCTGAGCCCGGCTTTTCTTTTACCCGACCCCAATTTACTGGCCGTCAACTCGCGGCGTTCTGCGGGAAAGCCCCCCCTTCCAGGGCGGCTGCGCTGCGGGCACAAATCCTCTACAATCGCCCGCGCCTGCCCTGCCCCCTTTCGGCCGGGCACACGCTGCCGCATCGACGGCTCTCCGTAACCGGCCCGCCGCCACCGGCTGCCGGTGGCTGCAACCCCGTCTTGCCCCGTGCGAGGCACAACGCATCCGACCATGAAAGTCATCAGCTCGATTCAGGAACTGCGCGACCAGTTGCGCGGCCAAAACCGCACCGCCTTCGTGCCGACCATGGGCAATCTTCACGAAGGCCATCTGTCGCTGATGCGGCTTGCGCGCCAGCACGGCGATCCGGTCGTGGCGAGCATCTTCGTCAACCGCCTGCAGTTCGGTCCGAACGAGGACTTCGACAAATACCCGCGCACGCTCCAGGACGACATCGAGAAGCTGCAGAAAGAGAACGTGTATGTGCTGTTCGCGCCGACCGAGGTGGACATGTACCCGCAGCCGCAGGAGTACCGCGTCCACCCGCCGCACAACCTCGGGGACATCCTCGAAGGCGAGTTCCGCCCGGGCTTCTTCGAAGGCGTCTGCACGGTCGTGATGAAGCTGATGTCGTGCGTGCAGCCGCGCGTGGCCGTGTTCGGCAAGAAGGACTACCAGCAGTTGATGATCGTGCGCGCGATGTGCCGCCAGTTCGCGCTGCCGACCGAGATCATCGCCGCCGAAACCATCCGCGACACCGACGGCCTCGCGCTCAGCTCGCGCAACCGCTACCTCACGCCGACCGAGCGCGCCGAGGCGCCACAGCTCGCGAGCGTTCTGCGCGCGATCCGCGAATCGGTGCTGTCGGGGCGCCGCGACTTCCAGCAGCTCGAACTCGACGCCATGGCGACGCTCGCCGCGCGTGGCTGGAAGCCCGATTACATCGCGATCCGCAAGCGCATCGACCTGCTGCCGCCCACGGCGCAGGACGCGCAGGACGTTAATGCGGCGCCGCTCGTCGTGCTCGCCGCCGCGAAGCTCGGCGCCACGCGCCTGATCGACAACCTCGAAATCTGATCCCGGGCTCCGCCCACGTTCCACGCGGCGGCCGCGCAGCCGGCCGCCCCAGCCTGACCTGCGACGGGCCGCGCCCGCTCGCATGAGGAGACGCACCATGCAACGCCATATGCTCAAGTCGAAGATCCACCGCGCCGCCGTCACGCACTGCGAGCTGCACTACGAAGGATCGTGCGCCATCGACGAAAATCTGCTCGAAGCCGCGAACATCGTCGAAAACGAACGTATCGATATCTGGAACATCAACAACGGCGAGCGCTTTTCGACCTATGCGATCAAGGGCGAGCGCGGCAGCGGCATGATTTCGCTGAACGGCTCGGCGGCGCGGCGCGCGCAGTTGGGCGACCTCGTGATCATCGCAGCCTTCGCGAACGTGGAAGAGGAAGAACTGAAGGCGGGCTGGAAGCCGGACCTCGTGTTCGTGGACGAGAACAACCGCATCAAGGGCAGCCGCGACCACGTGCCGACGCAGAACTGGACCTGAGGTCCCCTTCACCTGCGGCACGCAGCCGTGCCGCAGGGCAATCCCCGCTCCAAAGTTAGTGATCGCTCACTTTCTGCCCGTTTTTCTTGTTCACCCAGGCAAGAATCGACTGCCACTGCTCCAGATCCTTTTCCACCCGGCTTTTCGCGACATCCCACAGCGTGAGGCCGTGCGCGGCAAGCTGCACGTAGTTCTGCGTGTCGCGCAGATAGCCGAGGACCGGCAGCTTCAACCCCTCCACGAAACGCTGTAGCTGATCCGCCGAGCGCGTGCGCGCGTCCACGCGCATGCCCACCACGCCCACCTCGATCGAGCCCTTGCGCACGGACTTTTCCTTCGCGAGGCGGTCGAGGAAGTCCTGGGTGGCGAGGATGTCGAACATCGAGGGCTGCAACGGCACGATCACCTTGTCCGCCAGCGCCACGATCGCCGCGAGCCGGTTGCCGTGCAGGCCGGCCGGGGTGTCGATGATCGCGCGCTCCAGGCCCTTCGGCGGCTTCTGCGGATCGTCCAGATCGACGTTCCAGCTCTCGATGGGCGGCAGCGTCGCGGGCCGCAGGTCGAGCCAGGCATGGGCGGACTGCTGCCGGTCGAGGTCGGCGAGCGCCACCCACTCGCCCTGCGCGGCAAAATAGCCGGCCAGATTGGTGGACAGCGTGCTCTTGCCGACGCCGCCCTTGGGATTCGCCACCACGATTACCGTCATGAATACTCCCGTCAGGATGGCTGGCACGCGGGCCAGCCGGATTGCCGATGTGTTCCTATGCGTCTTTGGTTCGCGCAACCGTCCGATAATATCGGCAAATCCGCCGGCGCCGAAGTCCCGGGCGTACGGCCGCGATCATAGTCCCTCGTTATTGATCTCCTGTGAGAGGAAACGTTTCCCATGAGCACGCTGCGTCCCGACATCACCCCCGAAGCCCTGCATGAACGCCAGCGCGGCCGCCTGCCCGAACTGCTCGGCTTTCGCGCCGTGGCCATCGGGCAGGGCCTGCTGCGCGCCGAACTCGACGTGCGCAGCAATCTGCTCGCGCCCAATGGCTTCCTGCATGCCGCCACGGTGATCGGCCTCGCGGACACGGCCTGCGGTTATGCCTGCTTCGCCCACCTGCCGCCCACGGCGAAGAACTTCACGACCATCGAGCTCAAGAGCAACTTCCTCGGCACCGCGCGCGAAGGCACGCTCACGGCCGTGGCGACGGGAGTCCATCTGGGCCGCAGCACCCAGGTCTGGGACGCGACGGTGAGCGGCCCGGACGGCAAGACCATCGCCCTCTTCCGCTGCACGCAGATGGTGCTGTACTGACGCCGTACTGACTTAGCCGATCGCCGCGAACACGCGTTCCAGATCGAGACTGCCGGCCAGCGTATCGGCAAGACGCTCCAGCGACGCCTCGCGCAGCGCCGGATAGTCCACCGTGCGCGCCGTCGCCAGCCCGGCCCAGCGCAGCAGCGCGGCGCAGGCTTCGGGCGCGTCGAAGAGGCCGTGCACGTAAGTGGCGAGAATCTGGCCGTCCGCCGACTGCGCGCCGTCGGGCCGCGTGCGCCCGTCGGCATCGAGCCGCAGCGTGGGCAGATCGAGCGCCGGGCCGCGCGTCTCGCCCATGTGGATCTCGTAGCCCTTCACGGCAGCCGCCGCACCGTCCAGCACGAGCGCGCCCGTCACGTTCTTCAGCGTCTTCTCGCGTGTGAGTTCCGTTTCGTAGTCGAGCCAGCCGAAGCCCGCCACCGCGCCGGGCTCGCCCTCCACGCCGTGCGGATCGGCAATCGCGCGGCCCAGCATCTGCATGCCGCCGCAGATGCCGATCACGCGCCCGCCGTAACGCAGATGCCTCGCGAGCGCCGCTTCCCAGCCCTGCTCGCGCAGCCAGGCCAGGTCGTCGCGGACGTTCTTCGAGCCCGGCAGGATCACGAGATCGGCCGGCGGCGGCGCGCTGCCCGTACGCACGTAGCTGAATTCGACCTGGGGATGCGCGCGCAGCGCATCGAAGTCGGTGTGATTGCTGATGTGCGGCAGCGCCGGGACCACCACGCGCAGCGTCGCGCCCGGGGCGTCGGCGTGGCTATGCGGGGCGGTCGGCAGCATGTCCTCCGCGTCGAGCGTGAGGCCGTGCAGATACGGCACGACGCCCAGCACGGGCTTGCCCGTCTGCGCTTCGAGCCATTCGAGGCCCGGCGCGAGCAACGCGGGATCGCCGCGAAAGCGGTTGATGACGAAACCCTTCACGCGCGTTCGTTCGCTCTCCGAAAGACACGCGAGCGTGCCGATCAGATGCGCGAACACGCCGCCGCGGTCGATGTCCGCGACGAGCAGCACCGGACAGTCCACGGCCTCGGCAAAGCCCATATTCGCGATGTCGTTGGCGCGCAGGTTCACCTCCGCGGGACTGCCCGCCCCTTCCACGAACACCGTGTCGTAGCGCTCGCGCAGCCGTGCATACGATTCGAGCACGGCCTCGCGCGCGAGCGGCTTGTAGTCCTGGTAAGCGCGCGCGTTGAGGTTCATGCGCGCCTTGCCGTGGATGATGACCTGCGAGCCGAGGTCGCTGTTCGGCTTGAGCAGCACGGGGTTGAGATCCGTGTGGGCGTCGATGCCCGCGGCGAGCGCCTGCAGCGCCTGCGCGCGCCCGATTTCCCCGCCGTCGACGGTCACCGCGCTGTTGAGCGCCATGTTCTGCGGCTTGAACGGCGCCACGCGCGCGCCCGCGCGCCGCGCGAGCCGGCACAGCCCCGCGACGAGCGTGCTCTTGCCGGCGTCGGAGGTCGTGCCCTGGATCATCAGCGTGCCGCGCGGCACGGCGGGAATCGGTGCGGTCATCGTTCGAAAAAAACTCTCTGGCGGGCGAGCGCGCATTATCCCATCGCGCGCGCCCAGGCAGCACGGCAACGAAGCGGCGAGGCACCCGGGCAGTGAGTGAGGCAGGAACAAGCCGGTACAATCACGCGATGATTTCGCGCGACCTCACCTTCATCGTCGGCGGTGCACGCTCGGGCAAGAGCGCGTATGCCGAGCGCCTCGCCCGCGAGAGCGGCTTGCCCGTCACCTATATCGCCACCGCGCGCGTGGGGGACAGCGAGTTCGCGCAGCGCGTCGAGCATCATCGCGCGCGCCGGCCCGCTCAGTGGGGGCTCGTCGAGGCGCCGCTCGATCTCGCCGGCGCGCTCGAAGCCGCCGCGGCGCCCGGCCAGTGCGTGCTGATCGACTGCCTCACGCTCTGGCTCGCCAATCTGCTCTGCCCGCCGGATGCGCAAGCACCGCGCGACGACTGGGCCGCGCGCATCGACGCCTTCGCCGCCGCCTGCGAACGCGCGCGGGGCACCGTGCTCGTCGTGAGCAACGAGATCGGCATGGGGGTGGTGCCGCTCGGCGCGGCCACGCGACTGTTCGTCGACGAACTCGGGCGGCTGAACCAGCGCATCGCCGCGCTCGCCGACCGCGCCACGCTCGTCGCCGCCGGCCTGCCGCTCGCGCTCAAGACACCGTGAAGACCGCTTGAAGACATCCTGATGCCGCTTTCATGCTGACCCTGCCCGTCACCGCCGCGCTCGCCGTTGCAGGCGTCGTCGTCGACCACTGGCTCGGCGAGCCGCGCCGCGCCCATCCGCTCATTGCGTTCGGCAAGCTGGCGAATCGCCTCGAAGAACGTCTGAACACCGGACGGCGCGGCCGCCCGCTCGGTCTCGTCGCCTGGCTCGCCGCCGTGGCGCCGCCCGTCCTCGCCGCCGCGTTCCTCGTCGCCATCCTGCCGTGGCCGCTCGCCGCGGCGCTGCATGTCGCGCTGCTGTGGTTCGCGCTGGGCGCACGCAGTCTCGCCGATCACATCGCGCCCATCGGCGCCGCGCTCGCGCAACGCGACCTCGCGCGCGCCCGCGAGCTCACGTCGCGCATCGTCTCGCGCGACACCGCCCAGGCCGACGCCACCGCCCTCTCGCGCGCCGCCGTCGAATCGGCGCTGGAGAACGGCAACGATGCCATCTTCGGCGCGCTGTTCTGGTTCGCCGTCGCGGGCGGCCCGGGGGCGCTCGCGTTTCGTCTCGCCAATACGCTCGATGCGATGTGGGGCTATCGCACGCCACGTTATCTGCGCTTCGGCTGGGCGGCGGCGCGCATCGACGACGTGCTCAACTGGATTCCCGCGCGCCTCACGGCCACGAGCTATGCGCTGCTCGGCGACACGCGCGTGGCGCTGCGCTGCTGGCGCGAGCAGGCGCGCCGCTGGGACAGTCCGAATGCCGGCCCGGTGATGGCCGCGGGCGCGGGCGCGCTGAACGTGCTGCTGGGCGGCGCGGCCGTCTATCACGGTGCGATCGAGCAACGGCCGACGCTCGGCGCGGGCACGCCGCCGCGCGCGCAGGATGTGGACGCCGCGCTGCGTCTCGTCGAACGCGCGACGATCCTGTGGCTCGCCGTGTTGATCGCCCTGGCTTTCGTGAGCGTGGCGAGCCATGTCTAAGCGCGTCGACGCGCTGCCGCGCCCTGTCGCGCACGGCGGCAACCTGCACGAGGCCGCGCGCCGTTACGGTATCGCGTGGGAGGCGTGGATCGATCTGTCCACCGGCATCAACCCGCACGGCTATCCAGTGCCGCCGGTCCCGGCCAGTGCCTGGCGCCGCCTGCCCGAGGACGGCGACGGCTTTGCCGCCTGCGCCGCCCGCTATTACGGCGCCCCGGACGAGCGACACGTATTGCCCGTGGCGGGCAGCCAGGCCGCGATCCGCGCGCTGCCTGCGCTGCTGCCGCGCGCGCACGTGGCAATTGCGCCGCTCACGTACGGCGAATACGCGCCCGCGTTCGTCCAGGCGGGGCATGAAACGGTCACGCTCGACGTCGCGCACGATACGCTGCCCGAGAACGTCACGCATGCGGTCGTCGTGAATCCGAACAATCCGACGGCGGGGCATCTCGACACAGTCACACTGCTGCGCTGGTATGCGCAACTGGCCATGCGCGGGGGCACGCTGATCGTGGACGAAGCGTTCGCCGATGCCTTCGCGCCGGCCCGCACCGCTTCGCTCGCGGGTGAAGTCGCGCGCGAAGGACTCGTCGTGCTCCGTTCTCCCGGCAAGTTCTTCGGGCTGGCAGGCGCGCGCTGCGGTTTCGCGCTCGCACAGCCGCCGCTGCTGGAGGCACTGCGCGCGAGCCTCGGCGCGTGGACGGTGAGCGGCCCGGCGCGGCACGCCGTCGCGCACGCCTTTGGCGACACGGCATGGCAGACCGCCATGCGCGCGCAGCTTGCACACGAAAGCGAGCGCCTCGACGCGCTCTTGCGCGCGCATGGCTTCACACCACACACGACGCCGCTCTTCGCCTGGATAGCCGACACCCGCGCCCACGCGCTCCAGGATGCGCTCGCGCGGCGCGCCGTCTGGACACGCCGCTTCGAAGCGCCGGCCAGCCTGCGCATCGGCCTGCCCGCATCGGAAGGCGAATGGCAACGCTTCGAAACCGCGCTGCGCGAAGCCGTGCGCGAGATCGGCGGACAAAACGGCGGCGCCTCATGAACGCACGCACACTCGCTGCCTTCGTGCTCTGCGCACAAGCATTGCTTTGCGCGCCTACGGCACACGCCACCGTGAGCGCCGTGGACGACGCCGGCAACACCGTCACGCTGGCCGCACCGGCGCAGCGCGTCATCAGCCTCTCGCCGCACATCACCGAACTGATCTACGCTGCGGGCGGCGGTGACAAGCTCGTGGGCACCGTGAGCTACAGCGATTACCCACCGGCCGCACAGCACGTCCCGCGCGTGGGCGACAACCGCGCGCTCGACCTCGAACGCATCGTCGCGCTCAAGCCCGACCTGATCGTCGTCTGGCGGCACGGCAATGCCCAGCAGCAGCTCGACCGGCTGCGCGAACTGCACATCCCGCTTTTCTTCAGCGAACCACATCACCTCGACGATGTCGCGACCTCGCTCACGCGCCTCGGCGTGCTGCTCGATACGTCGAGCGTCGCGCAACGCGCCGCCAGCGCGTATCGCCACGACATCGCGCAACTGCGCGAGCGCTACGCGGGGCGCACGCCGGTCAGCGTGTTCTTCCAGGTCTGGGATCAACCGCTGATGACGCTCAACGGCGAGCACATGATCAGCGACGTGATCGCGTTATGCGGCGGGCGCAACGTGTTCGCGGCGCTGCAGCCGCTCGTGCCGACCGTCTCCACGGAAGCCGTCCTCGCCGCGAATCCCGACGCGATCGTCACGTCGTCGCAAGGCGCGACGGCGCCGGACAAGCCGCTCCCCGGGCTCGACCGCTGGCGCGCGTGGCCCTCGTTGACGGCGGTGGCGCACGACAACCTCTTCGCCATCGACGGCGACCTGCTCACGCGGCCCGCCCCGCGCATCGCGCAAGGCGCCGCGGAGCTTTGCAAGGATCTGGATCTCGCCCGTACGCGCGACGCCGCCCCGGCCCGTTGATTCGTTATCCGAATCAGGCGCTCAGGCGTTCCAGCGGACCAATAACCATGGACCGCCGCGCGCTTCTCTTCGTAGCCAAACGAGCGCGCCGTACTCCAGCCGCCAGCGCACGCAGCGCGACAGCGACAGCCCGAGCGCACACGCCGTCATGGCGCGGATCACCCCCGCATGCGTCACGACCCAGGCCACGTCTTCCAATGGCAGCGGTCTGCCGGGCGCCGCCACGCTAGCGCCCTCATCGAACCACGCGCGCACGCGCGCCTCGAACTGCGCGACACTCTCGCCGCCATGCGGCCGCGCATGGTCGAAATCGGCGGCCCAGGCGTCGATCTGCTCGCGCCCGATCGCATCCCAGCGCTGCAATTCCCATGCGCCGAAATCCATCTCCGCGAGCCGCGCGTCGATCCTGGGCACAACGCCATGCGTCGTCCCCAGCGCGTTTGCAACGTGCGCGCAACGTGTCAGCGGACTCGATTCGATACGGGCAGGCGCGCGTGCGCCGAGCGTGTCGAGCCGGCCTGCCAGTGCGGAGGCTTCCTGCGCGGCGTCGCCCGCGAGCGCCACGTCGCTTGCGCCGTAACACACGCCCGCTTCCACGGCCACGGCGGGATGCCGGATCAGAACGAGATCCACGCAAGCCCCATCAGATAGATCGCCAGCTCGAACACCTGCTGGGCGAAGCCCAGACAATCGCCGGTATAGCCGCCGATGCGCTTCACGAAATAGCGCCCAAGCCCATAACGCAATACCGCCAGGACGACGAGTGTCGCAAGTCCCGCGCGCCAGTCGGGCCAGAAGAGCCACGGCAAACCCGACACGCAGGCGCACAGCAGCGCGGCCGCGCTCATGCGCTGCGCGACGGGTTTGGCCTTGCCTTCGTCACGCACGTAGTCGAGCGTGACGAGGTAGCTGATCGCGCAGGCTCGGCTTGCGGCGTGCGCGGCGATCATGAGCGTCGCCGCGCGCATCGGCGGCAAGGCGGCGAGCGTCTGCCACTTCAGCGCGAGCGCCACGACGAGCGCGATGGCGCCGAACGCGCCGATGCGCGAGTCGTGCATGATGCGCAGCACGTCCTCGCGCTGGTATCCGCCGCCGAACGCATCGCAACAATCGGCCAGCCCATCCTCGTGAAACGCACCGGTGGCAAGAAGCGTCGCGGCCATCGAAAGCAGCACGGCCACACCGGGCGGGAACACCCGCAGCGCAACGAGATAGACAAGCGCCGCAAGCGCGCCCACGAGCACGCCGACGAGCGGGAAGTAACGCGCCGCCGCGTTGAGCCAGGCGGGTTCGAAGCCGACCCAGCGCGGCACCGGCACGCGCGTGAAGTAGCCGAGCGCCGTAAAAAAATAGCGCAGTTCGGCGAGCGGATTCATCGGACGACCCTGGCCAGACACGCGCCCGGCGCGAACGTCACGCTGCGCCGGCGCATCACGCGCCGCGCTCGCCGCGGTTGGCGACGCCGGCCGACTCGAAGCTCGCCATCTCGTTCAGAAACGCGCAGGCCGCGCGCAGGAGCGGCACCGCGAGCGCCGCGCCCGTGCCCTCGCCTAGCCGCAGATCGAGCGCAAGCAGCTCGCGTGCGCCGAAGTGATCGAGCATGCGGCGATGCCCTGCCTCGTTCGAGGCATGCGCGAAGACGCAGTAGCCGCGCACTTCGGGCGCGAGCGCATCGGCCACGAGCAGCGCCGAAGTCGCGATGAAGCCGTCCACGAGTATCGCCATGCGCGAGCGCGCCGCTTCGAGGCAGGCGCCCGCCATCATCGCGATCTCGAAGCCGCCGAAGGTCGCCAGCACGTCGAGCGGTTCGCGTGCGTTCGGATGCCGCGCGAGCGCTGCAGCCAGCACGTTGCGCTTTCTCGCGAGGCCCGCGTTGTCGAGGCCCGTGCCGCGCCCCACGCATTCGTCGACCGGCACGTTGCACAGACGGCTCATCAGGCACGCGGCCGAGGACGTGTTCGCGATGCCCATCTCGCCGAAGCCGATCACGTTCGTGCCGAGCGCCGCGTGATGACGCACGCGCGCCGCGCCCGCTTCGAGCGCGGCGATGGCCTCGTCGCGCGTCATCGCCGGTTCGTGCGCGAAGTTGCGCGTGCCGCGCGCGATGGGCACCGACACGAGCGAGGACGAAGACGGCAGCGGCATGGCGACGCCCGCGTCGACGACTTCCAGTTCGAGGCCCGCCACGCCGCTGAACGCGTTGATGGCGGCGCCGCCCGCAAGGAAGTTCGCCACCATCTGCGCGGTCACGGCCTGCGGATACGGGCTCACGCCTTCGTTCGCAATACCGTGGTCGCCGGCGAAGACGATCATCGCGGGCCGCTCGACCGTGGGCCGCGTGGTGCGCTGGATCATGCCGAGCTGGCGCGCCAGCGCTTCGAGGCGCCCGAGGCTGCCGGGCGGCTTGGTCCGGGTATCGATGAGGTGCTGCAGCGCGTCGCGCAGCGAAAGGTCCAGCGGTTCGATGGCGAGCAGATCGGATAGAGGCGACTTCATCTTCGGTTCATTCAGAGAGTTCGGGATCGGGCAATGCCCAGTCAGACATCATTGTCGGGCAGCGACGCCTTTTTGCCCGCTAGTGGAGACACCAGCGCGGGCACCAACGCTTCGTGCTGGCCATCGCGTATCAGCACGAGCGGATGGCCGAACGCCGCGCTCGCGCGTTCGGGTGTCAGCACCTCGCGCACCGGCCCCGCATGAAAGCCGCCGCGCCCGTCGAGCAGCAGCGCATGCGTCGCATAGCGGCGCGCCAGGTTGAGATCGTGACAGGAAAACACGATCGTGCGCGGCGCCGCGTCCACCCAGTGCGCCAGTGCGTCGAGGCACGCGATCTGATGATGCAGGTCCAGATGCGCGAGCGGCTCGTCGAGCAACAGCAGCGGCGCCGCCTGGCACAGCACCGCGGCGATGCCTACGCGCTGCCGCTCGCCACCCGAAAGCGAAAGCACGTCGCGCGCAGCGAGCGATTCGAGGCCGAGCATCGCGAGCGCCGCCTGCGCGGCCGCGCGATCCTCGTCGCGGTCCCAGCCCCAGCCCGCGAGATGCGGATAGCGGTTGAGCAGCACGATGTCGAGCACGCTCGCGCTGAAGGCGTCGCGCGTGTCCTGCGGCATCAGTGCGCGGCGCCGCGCGAGCTGCGCGGCCGGCCAGGCGGCAAGCGCGCGCCCTTCGACCTCGACATGCCCTGCCGCGCCCGCATGGAGACCTGCCAGTGCGCCGATCAGCGTGGTCTTGCCCGCGCCGTTCGCGCCCGCGATGCACCAGATCTCGCCCGCGCCGAAGTCCTGCGTAAGCGACTCGACGAGCGTACGCGCACCCGCGCGCAACGTGAGCGCATGGGCCGCAACGAGCGGGGTCGGGCGCAACGCATCGCTCATCGCGCCCGCCGCAGCAGCAGCATCCAGAGGAACACGGGCACACCCGCGAGCGCGGTCACGACACCCACCGGCAATTGCGTGGGCGCGGCCAGCGTGCGCGCCGCGAGGTCGGCGGCCATCACCGCGAGGCCGCCCGCAAGCGCGGCAGCCGGCATCAGCATACGCTGATCGTTGCCGAACCCGAGACGCAGCATATGCGGCACGACGAGCCCGACGAAGCCGATCGTGCCGCCTGTCGTGACCGCGGCCGCGGCGGCGACGGAGGCGGCGAGATAGACGGCAAGACGCAGGCGCAGCACCGGCACGCCGAGCGCCTGAGCGGCGGCGTCGCCGCGCAGCAGCACGTTCAGTTGCGGCGCCATGGGCACCATGACGGCAAGCACCCCGGCCAGCGCGACAAGCGCGGCCCACGGCATGCCTGCGCCGTTCAGATCGCCGGTGAGCCAGAAAAGCATGCCGCGCAGCCGCGTGTCGGGCGCGAGCGTGAGCAGCAGCGTAATTAGCGCGCCCCAGCCCGCCGCCGTCACCGCGCCGGTCAGCAGCAGACGGGGCGAACTATCCTGCGGCTCGCCGCGCCATAGCGCGCCGCGCGCGAGTCCCAGCACGAGCAGGATCGAGACAAACGCACCGGCGCACGCGCTCGCCTGCACGGCCCACCAGGCCGCGCCGACGATCATTGCGACGAGCGCGAACGCAGCCGCGCCCCCGGACACGCCGAGCACGTACGGTTCGGCGAGCGGGTTGCGCAGCAGCACCTGAAGCAGCGCCCCGGCGAGCGCGAGCAGCGCGCCGCACGCAAAGCCGCTCAGCGCGCGCGGCAGGCGCAGCGTGCGGACGATCTCCGTCGTCATATCGGCAGCGCCCATATGCGCGGGGGACAGCGCGGCCAGCGCCTCGCGAAACGTCACGGTCACGCTGCCGGTCGCGAGCGACGCCGCGAACACCACGAGCGTCGCGAGCGTCAGCGCGCCCCAGATCGCGCACGCACGGCGAGCGCTCATCGACGGGCGCAGCGGCGCGGCATGGTGCGTCATGCGGGCAGGCGAATTCATGGGTCGGGTCGTTGTGGTCGTGTGCCGGCGGCGCGCTGGATAGCGCAGGTTCGCGGCGGGAGGTCGCGCCCTGTTTACCCGGGTTTTCCCTCTGGTTTCGCGGTCGGGCAGCACACGGTGCCAGAGTGCCGCAAGTGTAGGAGGCACCTGAGGGAGCGTCAAGAAATGGCCCGGTCAAGCCGGTCCATGCGAGACCGGCACGAGACCAGCGCGAGACCAATGCATGACCCGGCGCCAGGTCCAGCGCATGGCCCGCCTCGCACAGGCAAAACGTATTCCTGCCGGGCGCGCTCGCTACCGTTACCGGCAAGAAGCGGTGCTGTTACGTCTGGAAACGACACAATTGTCGGAATAGCCGTTAATCCGCGCTAGAATGCCTGTCTTTAGAGGACGCAGCACATGCTCAACGAACTCGAAACACTCTCACAGAATATCGGGCGGCTGATCGAGATCAATCAGCGCCACCATGAAGCACGCCTCGCGCTCGAAGAGCAACTTGTGCAGACACGCGCGCAGTGCGAAGCGACACAGGCCGAACTCGATCAGGTCCGCGAAGAGCGCAATGCGCTGCAAGCGGAGCGCGATGCCCTCTCCGCGAAGATCGACGATGCCCAGGTGCGTCTGAACGCGATCCTCGAAAAACTGCCCCGCGCGCGCGCGCATGCCGAGCCCGACAACCAGCTCGATCTGCTCGAACCGTCTTCCCCCGCCAGCGACGATAGCAACGCGACCCGCCACGGAGAAAATGCATGACGACCAAACAGATCGAAGCGACGATCCTCGGCCAGACCTATCGCCTCGCCTGTTCGCCGGAAACCGAAGCGGCCCTGCTCGAAGCCGTGGCGCGCGTCGATTCGGAAATGTTGAAGATCCGCACGCACAGCAACGTGCGCGGCACCGATCGCATCGCCGTGATGGCCGCGCTCTCGATCACCTCGGAACTGCTGCGCCTGCAGAGCAGCGTGCGGCACGGCGAAGCATTCCCAGCGGAAGAAATCCGTCGTACAATGCGCCAAATGAATGAACAGCTCGGCGCCGTGATTCAGCAGCACAACGTGCAATAACGTTTGTTGGTTAGTTATCGGCTCCCTGCAGCAGTACGGTTTTAAAAGCAACATGTTTTAAAAGGTTTAATCAGCTTCCCTGCCTGGTTCGCCAAGGTCATATATTCCTTGAACCAATGCCATGTGCACGGTTGCGGAAATTTGTAGCACGGGCGTGCGCGTCACTCTGTCTGATGTACCCGAAGTGCTGCTAACTGCGACCAATTCTGAACCCCCGGTTCAGGATGCCGGCCTAGCGGCTATGGCGGGGACCTATTCGAACGGCATCGGACACCAGTCCGGTGCCGTTTTTCTTTGCGGCTCCCCTTCTCTTTCTTCGTGATCTCCGACTCATGCGCTACTGGCTGATGAAGTCCGAACCCGACGAAGCAAGCATCGACGATCTCGCTCACGCCGCGCATCGCACGCTGCCGTGGACCGGCGTGCGCAACTATCAGGCGCGCAATTTCATGCGCGACACGATGCAGATTGGCGACGGCGTGCTCTTCTATCATTCGAGCTGCCCCGAGCCCGGTATCGCGGGGCTTGCCGAAGTCTCCTCGACGGCCTATCCCGACCCCACGCAGTTCGACGCGAAGAGCCCCTACTACGACGCGAAATCGACGCAGGAGAATCCGCGCTGGATGCTCGTCGACGTCGTGTTCAAAAAGAAGTGCCCGCTGATTCCGCTCGCCGCGCTACGCGAGTACGAAGCGCTTGCCGACATGCGCGTGCTGGCGAAAGGCAATCGTCTTTCGATCACGCCCGTCACGCTGGCCGAATGGAACTTCATCACGAAGCGTCTGATGTAATCGCGACGATTGCATCGGCGAGCCGCCGGCGTTAAAGATTTAAAAATCCTTACACCCGAAGGGAACCCGCGCACTGCGAAGCCCGACTAATGGGCACGCAAACCACGCGCGCGGCGCACGTGCCGCACAATCCTGCGCAAAGCGCAGCATGACCGCATGAATTCGCGCGCGCCGGTTGCGAACCCGTTCTGCAAGGAGAGCCAACAATGAAGAGAAAAGCTGTCGTGACACTCGCCGCCGCACTCGCCGTGGCCGCGCCCATCGCGCTCACGCTTGCGCCCGGCGCCGCGTTCGCGCAGAGCGACGCGCGCTACCAGCCGGCCGGCGTGCTGTCGCTGTCCGCGCAGGCCAGTGACGAAGTCCCGCAGGACGTCGTCACGATCACGCTGTTCTACGAGCAGGAAGCCAGCGACCCCGCCTCGCTGACCACGACCCTCAACCAGCGCGCCGACGCCGCATTGCAGAAGGCCAAGGGCGTGGCAGGCGTGAGCGCGCGCTCGGGCCAGTTCTCGATCTTTCCGTCCACCGACCGCGACGGCCGCATCTCCGCATGGCGCGGGCGTACCGAGGTCGTGATCGAATCGCATGACTTCGCGGCCGCCTCGAAGCTCGCGGGCGACATCTCGTCGATCATGCAGGTGGGCAACGTGCAGTTCTCGCTTTCGCCCGAAGCGCAGCGCGCCGCCGAACAGAAGCTCTCGGGCGAGGCCATTGCCTCGTTCCGCGAGCAGGCCACGGCGGCCGCGCGCGCGTTCGGCTACGGCAGCTATACGATCCGCGAGGTCAACGTGGGCCATGCGGGCGTACCGCCGCGTCCGATGATGATGATGGCCGCGCGTGCGATGTCGGCCGATGCGAAGGCCGCGCCGCCGGTGCCGCTGGAGGGCGGCACGTCGACCGTGACCGTCACCGTGTCAGGGTCGGTGCAGATGAAGTGACTGCGGAAGTGACTGTGAAGTCACCGTGAAGCGCACCGCAATACCCGATGCGCACGCAACGAAAAAGCCCCGCTCGAAGCGGGGCTTTTTCATAGGGGCGAGGAGGATCGCTCAGCTTTTCGCGTTGGCGGTCTGCGTGCCCTTGCGGCCCGCCGCGCGGCGGTAGGCCCAGATCATCATGATCACGCCCGCGATGATCATCGGCAGCGAAAGCCACTGCCCCATCGAAAGACCGAGCGCGAGCAGGCCGAGGAAGTCGTCGGGCTCGCGCGCGAATTCCACGGTGAAGCGCGCAAGACCATAGCCGATCAGGAACATCGCCGAGATCGCCCCCACCGGACGCTCCTTGCGCGAGAAGACGATCAGCACGAAGAAGAGCGCGATGCCTTCGAGCGCGATCTCATAGAGCTCCGAAGGATGACGCGGCAGCATGTGGTACTGCGCGAAGACTTCGTTGAGATGCCATGCGGCGGCCTGCTGCGGATGCGCTGCGAGCCATCCCGCGTCCTCGCTGGATGCGCTCGGGAACATCATGGCCCAGGGCGCGTCGGGCGACGTCACGCGGCCCCACAGTTCGCCGTTGATGAAGTTGCCAAGACGCCCCGCGGCGAGCCCCGTGGGCACCATCGGCGCGACGAAGTCGGTGACCTGCAGCCACGTGCGGCCGCGCTGCCACGCGAACAGGACCATCGCGAAGGTCACGCCGAGAAAGCCGCCGTGAAACGACATGCCGCCTTCCCACACCTTGAAGATGTCGAGCGGATGCGCGAAGTACCAGTCCGCCTTGTAGAACAGCACGTAGCCGAGACGGCCGCCCAGGATCGTGCCCAGCACGCCGTAGAACAGCATGTCGTCGATGTCTTTCGCGGTCCAGCCCTGCGCGGCCACGTACGGCAGGCGCAGGCGCAGACGGCCAATCACGATCGCGAGAATGAAGCCGACGAGGTACATGAGGCCGTACCAGCGCACGGCGAGCGGCCCCAGGTGAATGGCGACGGGGTCGAGGTTCGGGTGGATGAGCATCGTGAGATCAGTTCTTCCGTTTCAGCGATAAAAAGATATCCGGTGGGCGGGAGCGGCCACGCGGGCTGCGCGTGCATTGGACGCCTGCGGGCCGGCGGGGTTCGCGGCGCAACATTATCGCCGACGCGGGCGCCGCGACGCGCATTCTGGCACGCGAACATGAACGAGACGGTCGGGACACGCCGCCGCGCAGCGGCGGCTCAGGCGTGGGGAGGCGCCTCCACGTTCGCCGCGTGGGCGCGCACGATGTCGATGAAGGCCGCCAGCACCGGGCTCACGTCCCCCGAGCGCCACACGAGTCCCGTTTCGATGCTGCGCACGTCTCCGGCCAGGGGCCGGTAAACCACGCCCGTGCGCCGCAGATGCCGCAGCGAGCGCGGCACGAGCGCGATGCCCATGCCCGCCGAAACGAGACTCACGATGGTCTGCATCTGGATCGCCTCCTGGCCCACGCGCGGCACCAGCGCGGCCGCGCCGTAGCAGTCCATGATCGCGTCGTAGAAGCCTGGCGCCAGCTGGCGCGGAAACACGACGAGCGGCACCTCGGCGAGATCGCGCAGGCTCACGGGTGCGTCGCTCCAGCCGTCCACGGCGGGACCGCCCGTGCGCGCCGACAAGGCGCCCGGCATGGCGGCCACGAGCGGCTCACGTGCCACCGGCAGGTAGGCGAGCTGTGCCGCATGGCGCGGCGGCAGGGGCCCGATCACGAGGCCCGCGTCGATGCGCCCCGCCACCAGTTCCTCCACCTGCACGTCGCTCGTCGCCTCGGCCAGTTGCAGGCGCACGCGCGGATAGCGTGCGCCGAAATCGCGCAGCAGAAGCGGCAGGAGGCCATAGTCGGCCGTCGAGACGAACGAGAGCGCCAGCGTGCCTGCCTCGCCGCGCGCGAGGCTCTGTGCGAGCGGGCGCAGCGCCTCGGCGGCCGCGAGGAGGCGCCGTACCTCGGGCAGCAGATCGGCACCCACTGCCGTCAACTCGACCGAACGGCGCGTGCGCGCGAAAAGCTCGACGCCCAGCACGTCCTCCAGCGCCCGGATTGCCTGCGAAAGCGGCGGCTGCGTCATCGAAAGGCGCGCCGCCGCGCGGCCGAAGTGCTGCTCCTCGGCAACGGCCACGAAATAGCGCAACTGGCGCAGATCGGGAAGATTCGGGCTGGTCATTGATACTTTTTTCGACTCAATCAGGCTTGAATAATATATTGGACATTCGGCTCGCGAAACTGCAATCTGCAGCAGACATGCCGGCGCGTCCTCGCCAGGACACCAGAAACCCACCGCACAGGCCGGCATTCGAGACACTGTCCCCAGGAGGTCCCCATGCCCTACAACCGTCGTTCGAAGCACATCACGCAAGGCGTCGCCCGCTCGCCGAACCGTTCGATGTATTACGCGCTCGGCTACGAGAAGGCCGACTTCGACAAGCCGATGATCGGCATCGCCAACGGCCACTCCACCATCACGCCCTGCAATGCGGGGCTGCAGCGCCTCGCCGACGCGGCCGTCGCCGCCGTCAAGGGCGCGGACGCGAATCCGCAGACCTTCGGCACGCCGACGATCTCGGACGGCATGTCGATGGGCACCGAGGGCATGAAGTACTCGCTCGTCTCGCGCGAAGTGATCGCCGACTGCATCGAAACCTGCGTGGAAGGCCAGTGGATGGACGGCGTAGTGGTGATCGGCGGCTGCGACAAGAACATGCCGGGCGGCATGATGGCGCTCGCGCGCATGAACGTGCCGGGCATTTATGTGTACGGCGGCACGATCCGCCCGGGCCGCTGGAAGGGCAAGGACCTCACCATCGTTTCCGCGTTCGAGGCCGTCGGCGAATTCACGGCCGGGCGCCTGTCCGAAGAGGACTTCGAAGGGGTCGAGAAGAACGCGTGCCCGTCCACGGGATCGTGCGGCGGCATGTACACGGCGAATACGATGAGCTCGTCCTTCGAGGCGCTCGGCATGTCGCTCCTGTATTCGTCGACGATGGCCAACCCCGATCAGGAAAAGGTCGACTCGGCGGCGGAGTCGGCGCGCGTGCTCGTCGATGCGGTCAAGCAGGACCTCAAGCCGCGCGACATCATCACGAAGCGGTCGATCGAGAATGCCGTGGCGCTCATCATGGCGACGGGCGGCTCGACCAATGCCGTGCTGCACTATCTCGCCATCGCGCACGCCGCCGAGATCGACTGGACCATCGACGATTTCGAGCGCATGCGCAAGAAAGTGCCCGTGATCTGCGACCTGAAGCCCTCGGGCCAGTATGTCGCGACCGACCTGCACCAGGCCGGCGGCATTCCCCAAGTGCTAAGGATCCTGCTCGACGCGGGCCTGTTACACGGCGACTGCGTGACGATCACAGGCAAGACGATCGCGGAAGAGCTGAAGGACGTGCCCTCGAAGCCGCGCGCGGACCAGAAGGTGATCTTCCCCATCGAGCAGGCGCTGTACAAGGAGGGCCACCTCGCGATCCTCAAGGGCAATCTCGCGACCCAGGGCGCCGTCGCCAAGATCACGGGCCTGAAGAATCCCGTCATCACCGGCCCCGCCCGCGTGTTCGACGACGAGCAGAGCGCGATGGAGGCGATCCTCGCGGACAAGATCCAGGCCGGCGACGTGGTCGTGCTGCGCTACCTCGGCCCGAAGGGCGGGCCGGGCATGCCGGAGATGCTCGCGCCGACCTCGGCCATCATCGGCAAGGGACTCGGGGAATCGGTCGGCCTCATCACCGACGGCCGTTTCTCGGGCGGCACCTGGGGCATGGTGGTGGGGCACGTCGCGCCGGAGGCGTTCGAAGGCGGCCTCATCGCGCTCGTGCAGGAAAGCGATTCGATCACCATCGACGCTCACAAGCTGCTCCTGCAACTGAACGTGGACGAAGCCGAACTCGCGCGCCGCCGCGCGGCGTGGCGGCAACCCGCACCGCGTTACACGCGCGGCGTGATGGCCAAGTACGCGGCCCTCGCGCGGCCGGCGAACGAGGGGGCGGTGACCGGCTGACGGCTAACCGTTCTTGCGGCATGCTTACAGCCGGTCCCGGCCGATTACGGCGGTAATCCTAATCGGCGATGTGATTCAGGGCGCACAGAAAATCGTGCGCCCTTTGCTTTTATAATGCGACCACACTACAGCAGCCGGCGCTCACGCTGGCGGAGACCAGCATGAACCAGAAGTCGCAAGCGAGAAAGATAACAGCGACGCTCGCCGCCGCACTTCCCCTGGCGCTTGCCGCGGGGATGGCCTGCGCCCAGAACGAACCGGCGGGGCAATCGGAGCCGGCGGCCCAGCTCGCCCAGACGGCACCGCAAACGGCACAAGGCGCACAAGAAGCACAAGCGGCCCCGCCCGCGCCAACGGGCCTCGCACTCGCCCAGCAGCAGAACTGCATGAGCTGCCATTCGGTGAACCGCGCGTTCATGGGGCCTGCGTTGCGCGATGTGGCGTCGAAATACGCGTCGAAGCCCGACGCGCAGACCTATCTCTCGCACAAGATCATGGAAGGCAGCAACGGGGTATGGGGCACCGTGCCCATGCCCGCGAACACGCAGCTCAGCCCCGGTCAGGCGGCGACGCTCGCGCACTGGGTCCTCACGCTGAAGTAAAAACCTGCGGCGCTACGCCCGCGTTGCCCCCGGAGGCGGCGGATCAGTTTCCGCCCGGCTCGGGCGGAACCCCCGAGCGCGCAGCCAGTTCCTCGCGCACGGCAGCCCGCACCCAGCCCTTGAGCTCCGTTTCGAGTGCGAGGCCGATCTCGCGCGATACATGGCCCACGAGCCAATGCGTGTGTTCCTGCAAGGCGGCGTTGCAGCGCGCCTCGATCACATTGCGGCCTTCGCCGGTGAGCCAGGTCAGGCAGCGTCCGCGCAGGCGCTCGACGAGCGCGTCGGCGTCGTGCGCGAACAGGCCGTCTTCCGCTGCCGGCATCGTGGCGGTCGCTAGGGCCGCCGTTGCGAGGGTCTGCGCCGGCGGCACAGCGGCACGCAGCGGATTGCCGGGCACGAGGGTATCCGTCAAAAGCGGAATCGAGGCGTCGTTGATGTCATGAACGTCCGACATGAGAACCTCCGGCGATCGGGAAAGCCCGCGCGGCCTTAGCCGCCGGGCTTGTAGTTGTTCAGCGCGTAGCCGCGATCGCGGTAGTAGCGATAGCGCTCGCGGCCAGACGCCAGTTCGTCCGGCGCATCGCCGACCACTTCCAGCAAACGCTCGAAGCGCGCGAATTGCGGCGGCACCGCCGCGCCGAGATTGAGCAGCACGCGGTGATGCGGAGCCCGTTCGAGGTCCGCCGTCAGCACGACAGGCGTACCCGCGGCGAGCGGGCTCTCGGCCATGCAGTGCGGCACGAAGTCGAGCGCCGAAAAGGTCCACAGCATCGCGTCGAAAGCGCGCAGGCGCGCCGGCTCGGCCAGCACGACCGCCTGCTCGCCGGCCTGGTACGCCTTGCGCACGAGCCGGCACGCGTACGCCAGCGAATCGCCGACGTTCGTGTGAAAGTCGATGCGCGTCATCGCCTGCTCCGCGCTTGCGCCAGAACCGTGCCCGCTGCCGCTCGCGTCATTGGCCCGCGCGACCGTCCGCGGCCCGATCGATCAGGAACTGCGACAGGAGCGGCACGGGGCGGCCCGTCGCGCCCTTCGCCGCGCCGCTCTTCCAGGCGGTGCCCGCGATGTCGAGGTGGGCCCACGGATAGCTTTCCGTGAAGCGCGACAGGAAGCACGCCGCCGTCACGCTGCCCGCCGGACGCCCGCCGATATTGGCGAGGTCGGCGAAATTCGACTTCAATTGCTCCTGGTACTCTTCGTCGAGCGGCAGGCGCCAGGCCGGGTCGTTCGCCTCGCGCGAGGCGTCGAGCAGCTCGCCCGCCAGCGCGTCGTCCGTCGAGAAGAGACCGCTGTTGTGGTGACCGAGCGCGATGATGCACGCGCCCGTGAGCGTCGCGATGTCGACCACGGCGGCCGGCTTGAAGCGTTCGGCGTAGGTGAGCGCGTCGCACAGGATCAGGCGCCCTTCGGCGTCGGTGTTGAGCACCTCCACGGTCAGGCCCGCCATCGTCGTGACGATGTCGCCCGGCTTGGTCGCGTTGCCGGCGGGCATGTTCTCGCAGGTCGGGATGATACCGATCACGTTGAGCTTCAGGCCCATTTCGGCGACAGCACGCAGCGTGCCCAGCACCGAGCCCGCGCCGCACATGTCGTACTTCATTTCGTCCATGCCCTCGCCGGGCTTGAGCGAGATGCCGCCCGTGTCGAAGGTGATGCCCTTGCCCACCAGCACGACAGGCGCGGCCTTGGCGGGCGCGCCCTGATAGTGCAGCACGATGAACTGCGGAGGCTCGACCGAGCCCTTCGTCACCGAAAGGAACGAGCCCATCTTGAGCGCCTCGATCTGGCGCTGGCCCAGCACCTCGACCTTCAGCTTCCAGTCGCGCGCGAGCTTCTTCGCGGTGGCGGCAAGGTAGGTAGGCGTGCAGACGTTGCCGGGCAGGTTGCCGAGGTCGCGCGTGAGGTCCATGCCGTTGGCGATCGCGGTGGCCTGCCTGGCGGCGAGCTTGGCCGCCTTCTCGTCGCCGGCGTCGACGCTAAAGACGGTGCGTTTGAGCGCGCGCGCCGTGGTGTCCGGCTTGCTCTTCATCTGCGTGAAGCGGTAGACCTCGCCGCGCAGCGCCAGAATGGCGGCGCGCACGGCCCAGTCGCTCGAACGCTCCTTGATGGGCAGTTGCGCGAGCGTGAACGTGATCTGGGCGATTTTCGTGCCGAGGATCGCGCGCCAGGCGGCCTTGACGGCCTCGCCGTAGGCCTTCTGGCCGAAGGCGTCCTGCTTGCCGAGGCCGACCAGCAGCACGCGCGAGGCGCCGATACCCGTCACCTCCGGCAAAAACAGCGTCGAACCGGCCTTGCCGTCGATGTCGCCGGCCTTGACGACACGCGCGATCGTGCCGCCGATAGCGTTGTCGATCGCGAACGCCGCGCCAGACAAGGTCTGGGCCTCGAACACGCCGACCACGATGCAATCCGACTTGCCGGTCAGGAACGAGCCGTCCCCGCCTTTGCTCCAGTCACAGGCTTTTATGCTAAAGTCCATCGCGCTTGTCCTCGGATAAAATCTGGGCTTAGGATGAAAGCCGCAATTATCCGCTATTTTTCCCGCGGCGGCTCCTGGTCGGATGCGCGAGCTACGCGGCGTCCGGTACGGGCCACCCGCCCCACTCATCAAGAATGATCTTCGAACGTTCCCTGCAGCGCGAACTCGCGTACACGGCCGGCGCCGTGTTCATGGTTCTGCTCACGATCATGCTGACGACGATGATGATCCGCATCGTCGGTTTTGCCGCGTCGGGCCAGGTCGACCCGCGGGACGTGCTCGTCCTGATCGGGCTGACCGTGATCGGCTATATGGCCGTGATGCTCATCGTCACCCTGTTCGTGTCGATCCTGTTCGTGCTCACGCGCTGGTACAAGGATTCGGAAATGGTGGTCTGGCTCGCCTCCGGGGTGAGCCTCACGCGCCTCATCAAGCCGATCGCCCTCTTCACGGCGCCGATCTTCGCGCTGATCGTGTTCTTCGCGTTCATCGGCTGGCCGTGGTCGAATGCGCAGAGCAAGCTGATCCGCGCGCGCTTCCAGCAGCGCGATGAAGTGTCGCTGCTCGCGCCCGGCCAGTTCCGCGAGTCGCCCACCACGCACCGCGTGTTCTTCATCCAGAACATGACGCCCGACCAGTCGCACGTGGAGAACGTGTTCGTCACGAGCACGGACAACGGCAAGGTCAGCGTGATCGTCTCGAAGACGGGCCACACCGAAACCATGAAGGGCGGCGACCGCTTCGTCGTACTGGAGAACGGCCGCCGCTACGACGGGCAGCCGGGCCAGCCGGACTTCCGCATCATGGAATTCCAGCGCTACGGCGTGAAGATCCAGAGCCAGCCCGTGGTCTCGGTGCCCACGGCCAGCACCACGTCCACGCTGGGCCTGCTGCGCCATCCGACCAACGA
Organism: Paraburkholderia sp. AV2; assembly: GCF_054968425.1. Taxonomy (NCBI): domain Bacteria; kingdom Pseudomonadati; phylum Pseudomonadota; class Betaproteobacteria; order Burkholderiales; family Burkholderiaceae; genus Paraburkholderia; species Paraburkholderia sp. AV2. The sequence continues at coordinate 6,083 of NZ_JBANLK010000041.1, read as the reverse complement.
CAATCTCGGCGAGTTCGCCTGGCGCTGCGGCCTGCCGCTCATCGCCCTCAACCTGATGCTGCTCGCCATTCCGCTCGCCTATCAAAATCCGCGGCGCGGGCGCACCATCAACCTCGTCATGGCCGTGCTGATCTACCTCACCTATTCGAACCTGCTGAACGTCGTGCAGTCGCAGATCGAGCAGGCCAAGATGTCGTTCGGCGTCGGCCTCGTCGGCCTGCATATCGTCGTGCTCGCGCTCGTCGTGTTCATCTTCTGGCTGCGCGTGCGCAACCGGCCGCTCTTCAGCCGCGCCATGTTCCAGCGCGCGTCGCAGGGGTGACCCATGCGCATCTACGAAAAGTATTTCGCACGCCAGGTCTACGTGACCTTCGTCTTCATCCTGTTCGCGTTCTCGGGCCTGTTCTTCTTCTTCGACCTGATCAACGAGCTGAACTCGGTGGGCCACGGCAACTACAAGTTCAGCTATGCCGTGCTGCGCGTCGCGCTGCAAACGCCTTCGCGCTTCTACGAAATCATCCCGGTCGCGGCGCTCATCAGCTCGATCTACGTGTTCGCGCAGATGGCCGCCAATTCCGAGTACACGATCTTCCGCGTCTCGGGCCTCGCGACGCGCGAGGCGCTGTGGTCGCTGCTCAAGATCGGCGTGCCGCTCGTGCTCGTGACCTACGTGATCGGCGAAGTGATCGGCCCGTACACGGACCAGCTCTCGGAGCGCGTGCGTCTCGAAGCGCTCGGCTCCGCGGTGTCCAGCGACTTCCAGTCGGGCGTCTGGGTGAAGGACACGCTCACCCAGCGCGCGGACGGCGAGCAGGTCACGCGCTTCGTGAACGTCGGCAAGCTGCAGCCCGATGCGACCATCACCGACGTGCGCATCTACGAATTCGACTCGCTGTTCCGGCTCACGAACGTGCGGCTCGCGCAGTCGGGCCGCTATCAGTCGCCGGGCCACTGGCTGCTCAAGGACGTCACCGACACCGAGCTCGTCGGCGTGCCGCCGCCGCAAAACCAGCCCGCGGACGCGCTCAACCCGGTCTATCGCGCCGTGCAGACCACGACGCCCGAATATTCGCTGCGCTCCGAGCTCACGCCGCAGATCCTTTCGGTTCTGCTCGTGTCGCCGGACAATATGTCGATGTTCAACCTGTTCCGCTATATCCAGCATCTGAACGAAAACCATCAGGACGCGCAGCGCTACAACATCGCGCTCTGGCGCAAGCTGCTCTACCCGTTCGCGGTGTTCGTGATGCTCGTGCTCTCGCTGCCGTTCGCGTATCTGCATACGCGCGCGGGCGTGGTGGGCGTGAAGGTGTTCGGCGGGATCATGCTCGGCATGAGTTTCCAGCTGCTGAACACGCTGTTCTCGCACATGGGGACGCTGAACACCTGGCCCGCGCCGCTCACGGCGGCCACACCCGGCCTCATCTATCTCGCGCTCGGGTTGGTGGGCCTCAAATGGGTCGACCGGCACTAGCGGGGAGAGGGCAATGAGTGGCAAGCACGGCGTGATTCTCTTCGGCCACGGCGCACGCGACGCGCGCTGGCAGGAACCGTTCACGCGGCTCGCCGCGAAGCTCGCCGCGGTGCGCGGCGATGCGGGCCCGGTCAGCCTCGCCTTCCTCGAACTCATGGCGCCTGACCTGCCGGCCGCGGTGGCGGAGCAGGCCGCCGCGGGCTGCGCAACGATCACGGTCGTGCCGGTGTTTTTCGGTCAGGGCGGGCATGTGCGCCGCGACCTGCCGGAAATCGTCGCGCGCTGCCAGGCCGCGCATCCCGGCGTGCGCTTGCGCTGCGCCGGCGCGGTCGGCGAGGACGATGGCGTGCTCGACGCGGTGGTGCAGTACTGTCTGGGCGTGGTGCGCGACTGAGTGGCTGGACTGCCAGGCGCGAAGCGAAGGAAAAGCGCCAATGGCGCTCAAATGAAGGGGGCGACAGGGGGATACCAGCGGGCGCCCCTTTTTCGTTCTTTTGCGTTTCAGGCAGCAGCGCGCCGACCGGCCACCTGTGCCTCATCCGGCCCGGCATCCGCCGAGCGGTGCTGACCGGCCCGCGCGGCAAACGCTTCGCCGATCATCAGCAGGCTCGGCTGCGTCGCGTCAAGCCAATCCTGTGCACGGCCTGCTGCCAGTTCCGCGAGCGTCAGCGTGAGCGTGCGCTCGCGCGCCGTGCTGCATGCCTCGACGATCGCCACCGGCGTCGTGCCCGCGCGCCCCGCTTCGATCAGCTCGCGCCCGATTTCGGGCGCGCTGTCGCGACCCATGTAGAACACGAGCGAATCCGCCTTCACCTGCTCGCGGATTTCGGCGGAGTCGGCCGCGCGCGAATGCGTCGCGAGCGCGACGCTGCGCGCCACGCCGCGCAGCGTGAGCGAGCGGTGCAGCGTCGCCGCGCCCGCGAGCGCCGCCGTGATGCCCGGCACGATCTCGTAGTCGATGCCCGCGGCTTCCAGCGCGCGCATCTCTTCGTCGGCGCGGCCAAACAGCATCGGGTCGCCGCCCTTCAGGCGCACGACCACGGCGTGCTCGCGCGCCGCATCGACAAGCTGCTTGTTGATGAAATGCTGCGCCGTCGAGCGTTGCCCGCAGCGCTTGCCGACCGCGATGAACTTCGCGTGCTTCGGCGCATAGTCGAGCATGGCCGGCTCGACGAGCGCGTCGTGCAGCACCACGTCCGCCTCGCCAAGCAGGCGCGCGCCGCGCACCGTGATGAGGTCCGCAGCGCCGGGTCCCGCGCCGATCAGATATACCTTGCCCATATGCTTTCCCGAATCCTGTTGCCGCTCGCGCCCCGCTGCCCGGGCGGCGCGGCACGGGGCTCCACTCAGGCGGAGAACGCGCGGATCATGCCCGCCGCCACCGTGTGGTGCGTGGCTTCGTCGATCAGGACAAACGCGCCGGTGCCGGGATGCGAATCATACAGGTCGCAGACGAGCGGCTTTTGCAGCGTGAGCGCCACGCGGCCGATGTCGTTCATCGCGAGGTCGTGCCGGTCGGTGGCGTGCGAGAGCGTATGCACGTCGAGCACCTGCTTGACCGCGCCGATCTTCGCGAACACCGTGTTCGTGGTCTGCTTGAGTAGATACTTGCGCTGCGGCGAAAGCGGCTCTTCGTCGAACCAGCAGAGGTCCGCTTCGAGCTTCTTCGCGGGCTGCGCGGCATCCGTGGCCGGCACGAAAGTGTCGCCGCGCGAGACGTCCACGTCTTCCGCGAAACGGATCGTGACGGTCTGGCCCGCGAACGCGCGATTCACCTGCGCCGTGCCGCCCGGCACCGGCGCGATGATTTCGGCAACCGTCGCGCTGCGGCCAGCCGGCAGCACCGTGATGGCGTCGCCAACCTTCACTTCGCCCGCCTCGACGCGGCCCATGTAGCCGCGGAAGTCGTCGGCGCTCGAACCGTCCTGGCGCGCGACCCATTGCACCGGGAAGCGCAGGGCGTCGCCGCCGGCTTGCTCGACCGGCAGCGCCTCGAGCACGTCGAGCAGCGGCGCATCCGCGTACCACGGCATGCGCTCGCTCGCGGAAACGATGTTGTCGCCCTTGAGCGCCGAAACCGGCACGAAGCGCACGTCTTCGAGGCCGAGCTGGCGCGCGAGTTCGACATAGGCCTCGCGAATCTGGTTGAAGACCGCTTCGCTGTAGTCGACGAGGTCCATCTTGTTGATCGCGACGATCACGTGCTGCAGGCCGAGCAGCTTGACGATCGCGCTATGGCGCTTGGTCTGCGGCAGCAGTTGCGTGACGCCGTTCTCGACCGTCACGCGCGTGGGGTCGATCAGGATGATCGCGGCGTGCGCCGTGGAGGCGCCCGTGACCATGTTGCGCGTGTACTGCTCGTGGCCCGGCGTGTCGGCGATGATGAACTTGCGCTTGGCCGTGGCGAAGTAGCGGTACGCCACGTCGATCGTGATGCCCTGCTCGCGCTCGGCTTCGAGGCCGTCGGTCAAGAGCGAGAGGTCGATCTCGTCGCCCACCGTGCGCTTGTTCTTCGCACGCGAAAGCGCCGAGAGCTGGTCGCTCAACACCGCCTTGCTGTCGTACAGCAGGCGGCCAATCAGCGTGCTCTTGCCGTCGTCCACGCTGCCCGCCGTGATGAAGCGCAGCACGCCGAGGTCTTCAGGTTGATACGTAGTACTCATGAATCGATCCTCTTCCTCTGCGTGCTCTTAGAAATAACCTTGCTTCTTGCGCTGTTCCATCGCGGCTTCGGACGTCTGATCGTCCATGCGCGTCGCGCCGCGCTCCGTGATTTCGGTCACCGCCGTTTCGGCGATGATCTTCTCGACGGTGTCGGCATCGCTTTCCACGGGGCACGTGCAGCTGATGTCGCCCACCGTGCGGAAGCGCACGAGCGCCGATTCGCTCGTTTCGCCTTCCTTCATCGGCGTGAGCGGCGTGACCGGCACGAGCAGGCCATTGCGGCGCACGATCTCGCGCTGGTGCGCGTAGTAGATCGACGGCAGTTCGAGCTTTTCGCGCTCGATGTATTGCCACACGTCGAGTTCGGTCCAGTTCGAGATCGGGAACACGCGCAGGTGCTCGCCCTTGTGCAGGCGCGCGTTGTACAGGCTCCAGAGTTCGGGGCGCTGCGCCTTCGGGTCCCACTGGCCGAATTCGTCGCGGAACGAGAAGATGCGCTCCTTCGCGCGGGCCTTCTCTTCGTCGCGGCGCGCGCCGCCGATCATCGCCGTATAGCCGTATTGCTCGATGGTTTCGAGCAGCGTGACGGCCTGCGCGGCATTGCGCGAATCCGTTTCGCGGCGCAGGCGCACGGTGCCGCGCTTGATCGAGTCTTCGACGTGGCCGACCACGAGCTCGGCGCCGATTTCGGCCGCGCGGCGGTCGCGGAAGTCGATCACTTCGTCGTAGTTGTGGCCCGTGTCGATGTGCACGAGCGGGAACGGCAACGAGGTCTTGCGGTTGGCGCCCAGGCCGAACGCTTTCAGTGCGAGCGCGAGCACGACCACCGAATCCTTGCCGCCCGAGAACAGCAGCGCAGGCTTGCTGCACTCGGCAACCAGTTCGCGCAGGATGTGAATCGACTCGGCTTCGAGCCAGTCGAGGTGGTCCATGCGGTTCGCGGTCACTTGAAGCGGTGCATTCACGGTCGGTTCGAGCGTCGTGCTCATGTTGAGATCCTTCGTTGATTCACACCGCCGCCGAAAATCGCGAAGGCAGTGCGACTTGCTTGCTCTACGACAGCGCGCCTGCAGGAACCAGCCCTGCGGCGCGCCAGCTTTCAATTTTAACTCGCGTGCCCTGTGGCTTGCACTTCGACCACCGGAATCGCCGAAATCGGGCTGATATGCAGGCCGCACTCCTTCGTGTCGCGCGACTCCCACCACCAGCGGCCTGCCCGGCTATCCTCGCCGGGGCGCACGGCGCGCGTGCAGGGCTCGCAGCCGATACTCGGGTAGCCGCGTGCGTGCAGCGGGTTCACGGGCACGTCGAAGGCGCGCAGATAGGCCCACACTTCCGCTTCGGTCCAGTCCGCGATCGGATTGAACTTGGCGATGTCGCGCGCGCCGTCGTGCTCTTCCTCATGCAGCTCCGCACGCGTGACGGACTGCTCGCGGCGCTGGCCGGTCACCCAGGCCGAAACGTTCGAGAGCGCGCGGTTCAGCGGCTCGACCTTGCGGATCTCGCAGCAGCGCTTGCGCAGATCGACGCTTTCGTAGAAGGCGTTCAAACCATGCTGGGCGACGTACTCGTCCACGGCGTCCTGTTGCGGGTGGAATTGCTCGATCTCGTAACCGTAGCGCTCGCGCACGCGGTCGATCATGCCGAGCGTTTCCGCATGCAGGCGACCCGTGTTCAGCGAGAAGATGCCGATCTTCACCCCGCGCGAGAGGATCGCGTGCGTGAGCAGCATGTCCTCGGCCGCGAGGCTGCTCGCCAGCTTCACGTCGGCGTGGCGTGCGGCGATCGAATCGAGCAGCGCGTCGAGGCGCCCGATCTTCGCCTGCAACTCGGCCGTGATCGTGCTTTCGACGGTGCTCATGCTGCGGCACCTTGCTGCGCCAGACGGCGGCGGAACAGCGGCGAAGGCTCGTCGAACGCGCCCTGATACTGCACCGTGAACTCC
>NZ_JBANLK010000040.1:0-61195 GCF_054968425.1 Paraburkholderia sp. AV2 | reverse complement strand
CCGCCCCGCACAGGGGCAACCCTGGCACACCACCACGAAAACAAGGAAAGGCCAAAGCAGCAAGCCCCCCTCACGAATCAAAATTCCAAAACACTCATCTAAAAATTAACCCGCACTCCGGCCAGAACGGCCAACTGTCGATCGGAATTGCTATTGGCGAGATTAGGAATCTGCGCATAGTTCACGCTCGCGCCGGTGGCCGGATCGATACCAAGCCCCGCGCCTGAAGATTTCTGCGCGAAGGCGAGCAAATACAGCGCCGTTCGCTTCGAAATCGCGTAATTCGTGCCAAGGTTGATCTGGTGAAAGCGCGTGGAGCTTGCGCCGCTCACCTTCGCGTCGTTGAAGATGTACGCCGCGCCGAGCGTCCATGCGTTCGTCAGGTTGTAGACAACATTCAGTTCGGCAATGTCGAAAGAGACGTCCGCGCCGCCGGGATTCGCCCCGCTCGCGAAATACTGGCTGTTTTCGAGGCGCGTATGCGTATAGACAACGGCGACCGTGGCCTTGTCGATCGCGACCGAGCCGCCCAGTCCCCATGCCTTCAGCGACGAGGCGTTCTGCAACTGGCAATATTGGGCATCGGCATTCGCGCACGAGAAGTCGCCGATATAGTCGCTCGCCCCGCCAAGCGCGGCATCGAGCGGCTGATTCAGGGAAAGGTAGCCCGCGCTCAGCGAAAACGGTCCGTGGTTGTAGGCGGCCGCGAGCGCATAGCCGCGCTTCGCGGCGAAATCGCCGGCCTGGCCGCCGAAGCTGAACGTGCCGCCAAACGTGAACCCGCCGAAATTCTCGCTCGTGAACTTGAGCGCGTTGTTGAAATTGAAGGCTTCGTTCAGGTTGTCGACGTCGCCGAAGTGAGAGCCGTACAGCGTCGCCCAGTTGTTGCTCGACGCATAGACGCCGAGAAAGTCCGAATACGAATCGTATTGCCGCCCTGCCGTCAGCGTGCCGAAGCGCGCATCTTCCAGCCCCACCCACGCCTGCCGGTTGAAGAGCGATCCGCTTTGCAGCATCGCCCCCGTGCCCGTGAGGAACTGGTTTTCGAGGTCGAAGCTGGCCTTGACGCCTCCGCCAAGATCTTCGCTTCCCATCAGGCCCCAGCGCGACGGAACGAGGTTGCCGCCGCTCATCTGCACGGCATGGCCGCTGCTGACCGAACCGTTCGCGTTGGTCGCCTGCTGGCTCGTGGAATAGATCACGCCGGCGTCGACGGTGCCATAGAGCGTTACGCTGCTTTGCGCATGAGCGCCCGTCGACATTCCAATGAAAAGGAGTACTAATGCCTTACCCGTCGGATTGTGTTTTATTGTCATGTGAAGTTCGATGGAGGGTGAGTGGATACCGCCCGGGCCAAGCTCCGGGCGGTCAGCGGAATCAGAGCTTCGAGCTGCCGAGCTGCGCGAAGGCGCGCGGATTGCGCCGCTTGAGACGGACTGCCGCGATCACGCCGATCACGGCGAACACGGGCAGCAGCGCGGTCAGTGCGTAGGAAAGCCCGGCGCCCGCCCCGGTGAGCAAGGGGAAGTTCACGATGGCCAGCACCAGCACGACCACCAGCGCGATGCCCGAGAGGGCCGGCAGCACCTTGACGCGAAAGGCGCTCTCTTCCGCCGCGGGCAGCCTGCCGAAGAACGCCATCACGGCAGCCGACGACAACGCCATCAGCGCGATGATGCAAAGCGTCGCCACGTTGGTGAGCCACGAGAACAGCGTCAGCACCGGGTCCGCTTTCGCGACGATGAACACGAGCACGACCGCCGCGGCCAGCACTGTCTGCACCACCGATCCCGCGTGCGGGCTGCTGTGCACGGGGTGCGTGCGGCCCAGGCGGCCCGGCAGCAGTCCTTCGCGGCCTGTGGCGTAGAAGTAGCGCGAGGCGGAGTTGTGGAAGGCGAGCAGCCCAGCGTACACGCTCGTGATGAAGAGCACGCTCATGGCGTCGGTCAGCGTGGCGTTCGCGTAGTGGTCCGACAGCGTGTAGAGAAAGGTCGTCGGGTCGGAAAGCGCGGTGAGCGTCTTCACCACCTCGGCGCTGCCCGCGCCGACGATCATGCACCAGACCGAAAACGCGTAGAAGCCGCCGATCAGCAGCACGGAAATGTAGGTGGCGAGCGGCACCGTACGCTTCGGGTCTTTCGCTTCCTCGCTATAGATCGTCGTGGCCTCGAAACCGATGAAGCTCGCGAAGCAGAACAGGAAACCGATCGCCGGCGCACCGCCGAGGAACACGTGCGGCGTGAAGGAAACGGTGTCGACGCCATGCGCGCCGCCGGCCTTCAGAATCGCGACATCGAGGATCAGCACGACGACGTATTCGCCCAGCACGAGCAGCGAAAGCACTTTTGCCGAAAGATCGATCTGGCGATAACCGAGCACGGCGATGCTCGCCATTGCCACGAACGAGCAGGCCCACCACGGCGCCTGCATGCCGAAATGCATGCTGAGAAAGCCGGCCGTCACGGCGCCGAACATGCCGTAAAGACCGATCTGCATCGTGTTGTAGCCGAGCAGCGCCAGCAGCGCCGCGGCGCCCCCGGCCGTACCGCCAAGCCCCCGCGCGGTGAACGCATAGAAGCCGCCCGCATTCGTGATATGCCGCGACATGGCCGTATAGCCCGCCGCGAACATCAGCAGGATCGCCACCGTGGCGATCAGCAGCGCCGGTGTTCCCGCGCCGTTGCCAAGCATGATGCCGATCGGAAATCCGCCCGCAATCGCGACGAGCGGACCGGCCGCGGAAATCACGAAAAAGACGATGAAGCCCAGACCCAATGCGCCTTTGCGCAATTCGGTCGAGGGCGATGAGTCTACCGCTGCGTTCATGTGATCTCTCTCCATTGAGCCGTTCTCGTATTCGTTCTGGCAGTCGCAGGCGCGCACGGGGCCCGCGCTCCACAACGTACCAACCGTGGAACGCAATGTAGGAGGTCAAAAATGTAAAGCGGCAGCACAAATCGGCAACCCTGCAGCCGTGACGTGCGGCTTCAGGGTTTGTACCGAGGGGCCGGACGTGCGCAACGGCACGTCGGCAGGGTGGGAACGGGCAGGCGGTGCCGTCTCTAGTAACCGAACGCCTGCGCCATCTCGTCGATCAATTGACGCTGGAACGCCGCGAAACGCGGGCTCGGTTGCTGCGCGATCGCGAGATCGAGCATCGGGTCTTCGACTTTCGTGCGCACGTCGGCGAGCGTTTCGACGATGGCGTGGCCGCAGAACGGCACATACGCCTCGGAATAGCCGCCCTCGTGGACGATCGCCAGACGGCCTTTGCAATGGCGCTCGGCGGCGTCGCGCACGAGCTGCGTCATCGCACGATAGCTCTCGCTGTGCAACAGCATGCGCGCGAGCGGATCCACCGCACTCGCATCGAGCCCGCTGGCGACCACGATCAACTCGGGGCGAAAGCGTTCGAGCGCGGGCAGCACGATGCGCTCGAAGGCATACAGATAGGCGTCGTGACCGCCGCCCGGCAGCAGCGGGATATTGACGTTGGCCCCCTCGCCGCGCCCGGCTCCGCGTTCGTCCGCGCCGCTATAGCCGGGCGGAAAGCAGTTCTCCTGGTGCAGCGAGATCGTCAGCGTGTTGGGGTCGTCGTAATAGATCGACTGCGTGCCGTTGCCGTGATGCACGTCCCAGTCGATCACCGCCACGCGCCCGACGCCGTGCTTCGCACGCGCCGCTTCGATCGCGACGGGAATATTGGCGAACAGGCAGAAGCCCATCGGCTTGTCGCGCAGGCAGTGATGGCCCGGCGGCCGCGACAGCGAGAAGGCATTGGCCGCCTGCCCCGAGAGCACCGTATCGACGGCGCCCAGCGCGAGACCGGCCGAAAGCGCCGCGATTTCATAGCTGCCCTTGCCGAACGGTGCGAGATCGCCGAGGTCGCCGCCGTTCTCGTCGCTCAGCGCCTTGAAGCGGGCGAGGTAGTCGCGCGGATGAATCCGCAGCAGATCCTCTTCGGCCGCCGCGGGCGCGCCGCGCAGGTCGAGCGACGCCGCGAGTCCCGACGTCTGCACCAGCGCCAGCAGGCGCCGCTTCGATTCGGGCGACTCGGCGTAGCCGCTCGCCGAAGGCGGCTGCACCCAGCCGCCTACCGGAAAGAACAGTGCGTGGGTGCCGCCCGTGTGCCAGAAGGTCCGCTCGTCGGTGAAAAATGCTGTCTTGCTCATGAAGGTCTCTTGCTCGTGGTTCACAATCGGTCGAAGGTGGCAGCGACGCCGGTGTCATCGGGCGCGCGCGGAAGGTGGGGAGCCGGGCGTCAGTTGCGCTCCACGTGCAGCAGGCACAGGCAGGAAAGCACGCAGATCGCGACCGCCCCCGCGAACAGCGCGGCGAGCGACGCGCCCGCATCGAGCAACAGGCCGGCGATCAGCGGGCCCGCCGCGAGCCCTGCGCCGATCACGAAATTCAGCGAAGCGATGAGCCGGCCCGAGCCGTCGTGCTTCGCCGCGGCGGCGAGGATGAACGGCAGCACGAAGGTCCACGCGAATTTGAAGGCGAACACCGCCCCGCAGTAACCGGCCGTGCCGGGATGCATCGCGAGCCCCGCGAGCGAGACCGCAAGAATCGCGTAGCCCGCGAGCAGCATGGCGAGCCGCGCCAGCCGCCCGCCGATGAGCGAGGCGCACGCCGCGCCGACGATGCCCATCACGCTCGCAATGGCGAGCACCTCGCCGGTGCGCGCCGCGTCGAAACCAGCCAGCGCCGCCGCCTTGCTCGCGAACGTCCATACGCCGCCAATCGCCACGTAGAACGCGAACACACCGCCGATCACGAACGCGGCGTTCACCGCCGCGCCGGCCGTGACGGAGGTCTGCGAGGCATGATTGTTCGCGGGCGCATGCGATGCGCAGCCAAGCGCCGGATCGAAGCCGCGCACGAGCGGCGCGGCGCACAGGCCGAGCGCGCCGAGGGCGAAGTACAGCACGCGCAGGCCGAAGTTCGCGAACAGCGCCGGCAGCACGAAGAGCCCGATAGCGCCCGCCACCAGTTGCCCGACCACCCACAGGCCGTAGACGCGATCGCGGTTCGTGCTCGTGGCGGCGCTCGTCATGCAGAGCACCATGAGCGTGCCGCCGCCGAGCGCGGTGATCGTGCGCAGGACGAGCAGCCCCGCGAAACCCGGCATCAGCAGCGCCGTCGCGAAGTTGCCGGCGCAGAACACGACGATGGCGCAGGCCGCGACGCGGCGGGCGTCGACGCGCCCGAGCCACAGCAGCGAAGGCAGCGTCGCACTGCTGAACGCGCCGAGCTCGACGAAAAAGTAAGTGCCGATCTGCGAGGCGGATAGCCCGAGCTGCGTGCCGAGTTGCGCTGCGACGGCCGGGGCGACCAGCAAGAGGAGCGGCGTGATGGCCGCGAAAACCACGAGCGAAAGCAGCGTCGAGGCGGAAAAATCGCGCGGCGCGAGATCGGCCGGGGCGAAGGACGGTGAGAGATTCTTCATGGCGGTCGAGTCCGGCTCCATGGGGTTGTTTCGGTCTGCGCACAGTGTCCGTAGCGGGAAAAAGGGTGAACAGACGTTCAAGTGGACGTTGCGGAAAACCCGCATGCGCGCCGCGCGGCGCGCTCGGGCCGCCCGTACGGGGCCCCGCGGCGGGGACCGCAGGCACGCCGTAGCGGTCCGCCCCGTTCAAATGGAGGGGGTAAACGGGCATTCAGGAGCGGGGTTCGCCGAAAAACGGCGGCCCGTATAATCGGCTCGAAGCCGGCGCTTGACCGGCCACGCCGGAAACCGCAGCGGCAACGACAACGGCACGACAGCACCGGAGGAGTCCAGCTTGACCCGCATCGCAAACCGGCTCCTGCCATCCGGGAGCGCGCCGGACATGCCGGCAGCCATTGCCGTCGACGGCTATACGCAGTCGGCGCCGCCTACGCGCAGCGCCGACTTCGAAGGCCCGTTCGCGCGCAACGGCGCGCCGGGGCGCGACCTGAGCGTCCTGCTGCTCGATCTCTACGCGCTGGCGAACGAAACGGGCATCGGCGAATTCGAAAACGGCTTTTTCCGGCTGCTGTCGCAACTGCTCCCGTTCGATGCGGGATGGACCGGCGTGACCACGCATACGGAAAGCGGTCCTGTGATGCACAACAGCTTCACGTGGTGCCTGCCCGATACGTTCTTTGGCGACTGGATCAAGGTGCGCGAGTGCGACCCGCTGGCAGAGCGAACGCGCGGCGCGTATGGCCGCGCGATGTCGGTATCGATTGTCGAGCCGGGCGTGCCGCCGCGGTTTCGCGACTGGTCGGTCAAATACGGGCTGGCCCAGTTGATGGTGGTGACCGCGCTCGATCACCGCTTCGGCTTGACGACGTTCCTCTCCGTCTACCGGCGCGCGCTCGACAAACCCTTCACGCGCGAAGACGCGCACAAGGTCGAGGACATCATTCCTCATCTGGCCGCGGCACTGACGATCAATCGCTCGTTCCAGCTCACGCGCGAACGCGGCATTACCGCCGGCGCCTCTCCCGCGCGTGCGATCTGCGATTCGTTCGGCACTGTGCATCAAGCGGACAAGGCATTCGAGACGATGCTGCGCGAGGACTGGCCCCTCTATGCGAACCAGACACTGCCGCAGCCGCTTGTCGAGTGGCTGCGCGACGGCGCGGGGCATCCGTTCGCGGGGGAACGCGTAACCGTGCAGTGCGTGCGGACCGCGGGCCTGTTTCAGCTCGAGGCGCGGGTACGCTCGGGGCTCGACCGGTTGAGTCCGCGCGAGCTGGTGGCGATCCAGCACTACGGCGAAGGACTGTCGCACAAGGAGGTCGCCCAGCGCATGGGGATCTCGCCGACCACGGTCCGGCACTATCTGCGCTGTGCGTACCGCAAGCTCGGCATGCACGACAAGATCGAAATTCCCCGGCTGCTGGCTTCGCTCAGGCAGGTCGAGGCGGCCTCTCCCCCTCGGGACTGAGCGCGCCGCCGGGTCCGGCGCAGCGGTTCGTCCCCTGTGTTGCGAAATCCCCGCATCCTGGGCCCGCGGGGCTTGATTTTGTGCGGCGCATCACTATAATAGGGTTAACCCTTAGGTAACAACCCTGAACGAGAACATCATGGTCGCGATTATCGCCGCAGTGTCGTCCACCGCCGCCCAGGCTTTCGAAGTGGTCCGCCGTTTCAGCGTCAAGGCACTGAACCGCCATCTGGAATACTGCGAACTCCTCGCAGAGGCCCAGCGCCGTTTCTGATTCGCTGCCGCGGTCTCCTGCTGCCGGCATCAGCGATGCATTGGCCAGGATCAAGCCGCGTTCATCGCCCCGGGCGCCAGCCGACCTCGCGTAACGCATCGACGAGGCGCGCTCCGCCCAGTGCTTCGGCGCGCGCGCCGCGCGCCTCCACGTCGCTCGCCGCGACGAGGGCATTGATGATCGCCTCTTCCACCGCCTCCGCCGCTGCCACGAACAGCGCGGAGATATGGTCGTTGCTCACCATCTTCACGTCGATTGCCGGCGCGCCCTTGCGTCCGTAGTTCGCCGCAGGCAGCCCGCGGTTGCCGGTTGCGAAGGCGAGGAAGATGTCGCCGCTCGAATCCTCGGTGCCGCCGCCCACCCGTGCCAGGCCCACGCTCGCCCGCTGCGCGAGGCGCGCGCATTGATGCGGCAGCAGCGGCGCGTCGGTGGCGAGGGTGACGACGATCGAGCCCATGCCGGCCTCGCCGCGCGCGGCCGGCGCGCGAAATGGCGAATGCACGTGCCGCAGCACTTCGCCCACCGGATAACCGGCGACCCTCAGCATGTCGCGCCGGCCGTAGTTCGCCTGCACGAGCGCGCCAACGGTCCAGCCGCCCGCCTCGGCCTCGACGACCCGCGACGCCGTGCCGATCCCGCCCTTGAACTCGTGGCAGATCATTCCCGTGCCGCCGCCCACGCAGCCCTCCTCCACCGGCCCCGACTGCACTGCCGCGAGCGCTTGTCCGACGTGCGCCGCGCTTACGTGCTGCCCCCAGACATCGTTCAGGACTCCGTCATAGGTCTCCATCACGACCGGCATGCACCAGTAGACGCGCTCGCGCGCAAACTCGCGCTCGGCCGCGACGAGCGCATCGCGCACGACGCCCACGCTATGGGTATTCGTCCAGGCGATCGGCGTCGTGAGCAGACCGGCTTCGCGGATCCACTCCAGCCCGGTGGCATCGCCGTTGCCGTTGAGCACGTGCACGCCCGCGAAACACGGCTCGTCGCGCGCGGCGCCCGCGCGTGGTTCGATGATCGTCACGCCCGTATGAACGGACCGGTCGCCGGCCTCGGCGTTCAGCGTGCAATGCCCGACGCGCACGCCCGGCACGTCCGTGATTGCGTTGAAACGGCCCGGCGTGCCGAGCCCGATGCGGATGCCGAGATCCCTCGTACGCATGGTGCAGATTCTCCTTTGACTGACAGTGACCGTTCAAACGGTCGAGGTTCAGAGCGCGCGAAACGTATCGCTATGGCGCGCCCAGGCGGTGTACATGACGAGCGCGGCAACGAAGAGTCCCGCAATGATGTAGAGATCGGCGGGCCTCGTGGCCGTGGCGAGCGTCGTGTAGAGGATGTACGCGGCGCCGGCCACGGCGACGAGCGGCGTCACGGGCCACAGCGGCATGCGGTAATGGTGCTCCACGTCGCGGCGCAGAAGCCGGCTCGACAACGCCGCCAGCCCGACGACGAGATAGACGACCAGCAACAGGTCGACCGTGAAGGCGGTCAGCTCGTCGAGGCTCGACACGAACACGAGCCCCGCGGACGGCACTGCCAGCGTGAGTGTCGCGAGCCACGGCGAATCGAGGCGCGGATGGATCGCCGAGAACGCGCGGTTGCAGGGGCGCGGCCACAGCGCATGACGGCCGCTGCTGTAGAGCAGACGTCCCATCGTGATCACGATCGCGATGATCGCGTTGAAGACCGAGAGGAAAATGCCGCCGCTCACGGCGCGCGAGACGGCCGTGTTGCTGAGCGCACGCACGACATAGCCGATCGGATCGGCGCTCTTCGAGAGTTCCGTGAGCGACGGCGCACCGAGCACGATCGCGATAAGCGGCAGGAGCTCGACGACCAGGATCACGAGCAGCGAATAGATCACGGCTTTCGCGACATTGCGATTGCCGCCGCGCAGGTCTTCCGCCAGAAACACGGCTGAGCCGAAACCGTTGTAGCAGAAGATCGCCGTGCCGATTGCCGGCACGATCGCGGCGGCCGTAGCCGGTATGAGCGCGGCGCCGTTCGCGACCACGGGATGGGTCAGCGCGTCGAGGCCGCGGTGCGGGGCACCGAATCCGAGGCCCGCGATCAACATGAGCACACCGACCTCGACGAGGAGAAAGGCCCCCGTGATCCACGCGTTGGTCTTGATGTTGAGCATGCCCAAGGCATAGCTGAGCAGCACGATGGTCAGCGCTACCGATTGATTGCCGAACTGCGTGCCGAGCGCGTTGTTGAGATAGGGTGCCGCGCCGCTCGCGAGCACCGCCGGAATGAACACACTCACGGAGAGGACCGTGATGAACGTGAGATAACCCGGCAACGTGCCGAACACGCGCTTGGCCATCACGTACTCGCCGCCCGCGCTGCGGTGCGCGGCGCTCAGCTCCGCGTAGCAAAGCGCGAACGCAAGCGCGAGCACGCCGCCCAGAAGGAACGACAGCACCGCGCCGCTGCCGGCCTGCTGGATCGCAAACGGCGCGATCACGAAAATCGAGCTGGCGGGCGTAACGCCCGACACCGTGATCATCACCGCGTCGCGCACGCTGAGCGTCTGCGCGAGCGTGCGCGACGCATCGTCTGCTGCAGAAGGCGCTTGCATCGCACCTGTCGATTCCGACATCATCGCCATCTTGCTCTCCTGTGCTGCCGCTTTTTGAACGCCCATACTTCGGGCCACCAGTTTGCGTGGCAGTCTAGGAAGCCAATTTCTGAAGCGCTATTCCCCCTTGGGGTTACACCCTTTCGGTTGTTTCGGTTGCCTATGGATCGCCTGTTTTCGGAAATCGCCATGCATCAGGCGCTGGGCCGCGCGCTCGACCAGCTCGGCCAGCCGCGTTTCTGGCGCCATCTCGTGCTGCTGCTCAACGAAATCGTGCCGTTCGAGAACGCATTGGCGACCGCGATTGGCCCGGACGGCGTGCCCTTCGTGCTCGAGGAATACGACGCGTTCAGTCACGACGCGCCCTCGCCCGTCCCGCTCTACCTGAACGGGCTCTACCTGCTCGATCCGTTTCTGCAGGCGGCGCACGACGGCCTGCGCGACGGCTGCTACCGGCTGGAGGAAGTGGCGCCCGATCTGTTCCGCCAGAGCGAGTATTTCCTGAGCTATTTCCGCGACGCAGTGGGCGAGGACGAGATCCAGATCCTCGTACGGCCGCAGCCCGACATGCTGCTTTCGCTGTCGCTCGGTGCCTCGGCGCGCTTCGATGCCGAACCGCTCGGCAAACTGGTCACGGCGCTTCCCTGGGTGCTCGCGACCATGCGCCAGCACTGGAAGCTGGCCGGCGAGTCGGCGCACAGCGCGCCCGACGCCGTCGATCTGGGGGCGCGCGTCGAGCAGGCGCTTGCCCGCTTCGGCGCCGGTCTCTTGACCGAGCGTGAAATGGCGATCGCCCGGATGGTGCTCCGCGGCAACTCGTCGAAGGCGATCGCCGAGCAGCTCGCTATCTCACCGGAGACCGTGAAGGTACACCGCCGGCATCTGTACACGAAGCTCGGGGTTTCGACGCAGCCGGAGCTGTTTTCGCGCTTCATCGAAGCGCTGGGGGAGTAGCGGCGCGGACACTTTCCGCCTTCCGTTCTCCGATCCGTACCGCTATCCGGCCTCCAATCTGTACCGGTACTGTACAGACCATACTCGATACACTGCGCCGGTATAGATCGTTACCCGGAGTGCCCGCGTCATGTTGCCCGAATTGCTCAGCGCCCTGCCCGCCGGCATGCTCTTCGTCGTCGTCACGACCATCACGCCCGGCCCCAACAACACCATGCTGCTTGCTTCCGGCGTCAACTTCGGCTTTCGCCGCACGGTGCCGCACATACTCGGCATCAGTGCCGGCGTCGTCGTGCTCATGCTCTGCGTGGGATTGGGCCTTGGCGAAGCGTTCCAGCACATTCCCGTTCTCTACAACGTGCTGGAGGCGGCGAGCGTCGCGTATCTGCTCTATCTGGCATGGAAGATCGGCACCTCGGGCGAGCTCAAGGTGAAGCGCGGCGAGCATCGGCCCATGCGCTTTCACGAAGCCATCGCCTTCCAGTGGATCAACCCGAAGGCTTGGATGATGGTGCTCACGGCCGTCACGACAATCCGCCTTTCGGCCGATTTCAACCTCAATACCGTGATCATGGCGGCGCTGTTCTATGTGATCGGCCTGCCCTGCATCTGTATGTGGGCCGCGTTCGGCACCGGCGTGCGGCGCTTTCTCTCGAATCCGCGGCGCATGCGCGCGTTCAACGTCGCGATGGCGCTCTCGCTCGTCCTCTCGATGTATCCGCTCTTCGCGCATTTCATTTCGCGCTAATCTCACGTCCGCT
This sequence comes from Paraburkholderia sp. AV2, assembly GCF_054968425.1. Classification (NCBI taxonomy): domain Bacteria; kingdom Pseudomonadati; phylum Pseudomonadota; class Betaproteobacteria; order Burkholderiales; family Burkholderiaceae; genus Paraburkholderia; species Paraburkholderia sp. AV2. The sequence continues at coordinate 49,699 of NZ_JBANLK010000040.1, read as the reverse complement.
TCAGCGCACGCGGGCAATGAAGCGCCACAGCGCGTCGTCCGTCGAGTACGGCGCGTTGAAGCGGAACCAGCCGCTGGCCGCGTCGTCGGGACGGAAGTAGGAGCCCGGCGCGAGCCAGATGCCGTCGGCGAGCGCCGCCGTGGCGATCTCGCCGGCGCGCGCCGGCTCCACGGGCAGGCGCGCCCAGACGAAGAGCCCGGCGCGCGGCCGGTGAAAGATCTCGAACCCCAGCGCGTCGAGCCGCTCCTCGACCACGGCGTGCGCCCCCTTCAGCCGCTCGTTCACGAGTTCGACGTGGCGGGCGTAGCGGCCCTCCAGCAATACCTTGTCGACAATGCGCTCGATCGTTTCCGACGAAGTCAGCCCCACGGCCATCTTGGCGCGCGCCAGCTCGCGCAGCACGTCGCGCTCGGCCACCACGTAGCCGCAGCGCAGCGAGGGCGTCACCGTCTTCGAAAAGCCCCCCACGTACAGTACGCGCGAGAGCCCCTCCATCGCGGCGAAGAGCGGCGCCCCCGCGGGCGCAAGCTCGCGGCTCACGTCGTCCTCCACCACCCACATGCCGTGGCGCTCCGCGATCTGCAGGAGGCGGAAAGCGTTCGCCATCGTGAAGGTCGCGCCCGTGGGGTTCTGCAGCGTCGTATTCACGAAGATCGCCTTCGGCTGGTGCGCCGCGGCCTGCTGTTCGAGCGCCTCGATATCGAGCCCCGCCGGTGTGCGCGGCACGCCATGCACCGAGAGCCCCGCCAGCTTGAGGATCTGCAGCAGGTTGCAGTAGCCGGGGTCTTCGACGAGCACGACGTCGCCGGGGCGCAGCAGTGTCCGCACGATCAGGTCGAGCCCTTGGGTGGCGCCTTGCGTGAGCAGCACGTTGGCCATCTCCACCGGCAGGCCCTGGCGGTCGAGCTGCGCGGCAATGCGCTCGCGCAGCGGCGCGAACCCGTAGGGATGGCCGTAGTCGCCAAGGCGCACGGCCGGCACCCGGCTCGTCGCACGCAGCGCGTGATGGAGCCCGGTTTCGTTGATCCACTCGCTCGGTATCCAGCCGCAGCCCGCCTTGATGGGCACGGAATGGTCGGCGAATACATCCGAAAGCAGCCAGGTGGCCGTGAGCGTGGGAGGCTGCCAGTGCGCCGGGCTTGCGTTCGCAGCCGGCGCGCGCGGCGCGACGCGATAGCCCGAGCCGCGCCGCGCCACCACGAGGCCCATGGACACCAGCCGCGTGTAGGCCTCGGTAACCGTATAGGTCGAGAGCGCGTGCTGCTGCGCCAGTTGCCGCACCGAGGGCAGCAGCGCGCCCGCGCGCAGCGAGTGTCCTTCGATTGCCCGCGCGAAGGCGCTCACGAGCTGTTCGACGAGGGTGGACGTGGCGCGGCGGCCGCGCTCGAGTTCGAGTTCGATCATGGGAAACGGTGATGAATGGCGGTCGGCATGGCGCTCTTGCCAATACAGTTGGCGAGGATTGCCCAGCACAGTTATCAGCGCAGTATAGAGACTGTCTATGCCGACGTTCAAGTCGGGGCGCTACAGTTCGTCTCACCTACTTATGGAGGAGAACAGCATGACTTCGCGCCCCGTCATCGACGATCTGTCGTCGTTCTGGATGCCCTTCACGGCCAACCGCCAGTTCAAGGCCGCGCCGCGCCTGCTCGAATCGGCCAAGGGCATGTACTACCGAACCAGCGACGGCCGCGAAGTGCTCGACGGCAGCGCGGGCCTCTGGTGCGTGAACGCGGGCCACGCGCGCGACGAAATCGTCGCCGCGATCGCCCAGCAGGCCGGCACGCTTGATTTCGCGCCGACCTTCCAGATGGGCCACCCGCTAGCCTTCGAAGCGGCGGCCAAAATCGCCGGGCTCATGCCCGAGGGCCTCGACCGTATTTTCTTCACGAACTCGGGCTCGGAGTCTGTGGACACGGCGCTCAAGATCGCCCTCGCCTACCACCGCGCACGCGGCGAAGGCCAGCGCACGAAGCTGATCGGCCGCGAGCGCGGCTATCACGGCGTGGGCTTCGGCGGCATCTCGGTAGGCGGCATCGTCACGAACCGCAAGGCGTTCTCGGGTCAACTGCTGCCGGCTATCGACCATCTGCCGCACACGCACAATCTGGAACACAACGCGTTCACGAAAGGGCAGCCCGCGTGGGGCGCGCATCTCGCCGACGAACTCGAGCGCATCGTCACGCTGCACGACGCCTCGACCATCGCGGCTGTCATCGTCGAGCCGGTGGCAGGCTCGACTGGCGTGCTGATCCCGCCGCAAGGTTATCTGCAACGCCTGCGCGAGATCTGCACGAAGCACGGCATCCTGCTGATTTTCGACGAGGTCATCACGGGCTTCGGCCGTCTCGGCAAGGCCACGGCGAGCGAGTATTTCGGCGTCACGCCGGACCTCATCACGATGGCGAAGGCGATCAACAACGCCGCCGTGCCGATGGGCGGCGTGGCGGCGAGCCGCACGGTCCACGACACGATCGTGAACAGCGGCGCGCCGGGCGCGATCGAACTGTTCCACGGCTACACCTATTCCGCCCACCCGCTCGCGGCGGCGGCCTGCGTGGCCACGCTCGACCTGTATCGCCGCGAAGGCCTGTTCGAGCGGGCCGCGAGCCTCGCGCCGAAGTTCGAAGCCGCCGCGCACGCGCTGCGCGACGCGAAGCACGTCAAGGACATCCGCAACCTCGGCCTCGTGGCCGGCATCGAGCTCGACTCGCGCGACGGCGCCCCGGGCGCGCGTGCCTACGAAGTGTTCCTCAAGTGCTTCGAGGCCGGCGTGCTGGTCCGCTTCACGGGCGACATCCTCGCGTTCTCGCCGCCGCTGATCGTGAGCGAAGAAGAAATCGCGCGTATTTTCAACACCGTGCGCAACGCGCTCGCGACCGTGCAGTAAGGCTCATGCCAGCGCCGCGGTTGCGGCGCGAACGGTTCCATCACACGAGCAAGGCGGCCCCGGACGAGTCACTGAAACGGGCCGCTTTTCATTTGAGCCGCCGCACCTTTCCCGGCGACGGCTCAGAAATGACGGCACGACGCGCGCCAACGGCGTATCTTCGGGTTATCGAAGCATGCAACGCCGCGATGGCGCGGCTCGTGGAGAATGGACCGATGAAGACACCGATCCGTGTGGGGACGCATATCGAAGGCGTCCACTGGGTAGCCGAGTACTTCACGAACACACACGAAATCCGCGTGTTTCGCGAGGGGCAGGAAGTCGAGACCTTCGATGCGCCTGCCTCGATGTTCGGCGAGGAACGCGAAGCCGGGTCCGCCAGCGACGCCGCGACGCGCGCCGAGGAAGCCGCCCTGCTCGCCACGCTGCGCCGCTACGTCGCCGAAGGCGAGCCCGAGGAATAAGCCCCCGCGCCCGCCCGGCGCCTCCCGCTCAGCCCTGCGCTCCGTCTTCCTCGCGGAAGATGCGGTCGGCCAGGTGGTACGCCGAGTTCGCCGCGGGCACGCCGCAATAGATTGCCGTTTGCAGCAGCACTTCCTTGATCTCCTCGCGCGTCACGCCGTTGTTCTTCGCGGAGCGCAGATGCAGCGCGAGTTCCTCGCCGCGGTTGAGCGCGACCATCATCGCAATCGTCAGAAGACTGCGCGTGTGGCGCGGCAGACCCTCGCGCGTCCAGATCTCGCCCCACGCATAGCGCGTAATGAGCTTCTGGAACTCCTCGGTGAGTTCCGTGCGGTTCGCGATCGAGCGGTCGACATGGGCGTCGCCCAGCACCGCACGCCGTACCGTCATCCCGGCTTCGTAGCGCTCGTCTTCGGTCATCGTGCCTCCCGCAGAAAATCGGCGACGGTCTTCGTGAACGGCCCGGCAAGCTCGACGTTCGAGATGTGCGAAGCGTCGAGTTCCACGTAGCGCGCGCCCGGAACCGACTCCGCAAGCTCGCGGCCCTGCGCGGGCGTGGCGGCGAGATCGTGCGTGCCGGAGATCACGAGCGTCGGCGCGGTGATCGAGCGGGCCTCGCCGCGCAGGTCGGCCGCGTTGAGGGCGTCGCAGTTCGACGCATAACCTTCGTTGTCCGTGTGCGCGAACACGTCGCGCGCCTGGGCGATCACGAGCGGATTGCGCTCCATGAACCCGGCTGTATACCAGCGCGGCAGTACGGCGTCGGCGAGCGCGAGCATCCCTTCGTTGCGTGCCTTCGCCGCGCGCGGCCCCCACACTTCGGGCGAGCCGATCTTCGCGGCCGTGTTGCACAGCACGAGACGGTCGATACGGCTCGCGTAGCGGGCGCCGAGACCCACACCGGTCAGACCGCCCATCGAAAGACCCGCGAAGTGCGCACGCTCGATGCCGAGGTGGTCCATCAGGCCGATCACGTCGCCCGTGAGCTGCTCGATGGTGTACGGTCCCGGCGGCACGTCCGAATGACCGTGGCCGCGCGTGTCGTAGCGCAGCACGCGGAAGTGCTTCGAGAATTCGACGAGCTGCGGCGTCCACATCGACACGTCGCTGCCCAGCGAGTTCGACAGAACCAGCCAGGGCGCGGCACCGTTCGCGGCTCCGTCGATGCGGTAAAACAGCTTCGTGCCGTTGACGGCTGCATAAGACATGCGGATTACTCCTCGTGAGTCTGCGATGAAGAAGGGGTGGCGCGCTTCGCGTACGACGCGAGCACCGCGTCGACGAAAGCATGCGCCTCGCCCGTGTAATTGGCCGGATCGAGCAGCGCCTTGAGGCGCGCGGCATCCAGATGTTGCGTGACGGCGGGGTTGGCCGCGAGCACGTCGTAGAGCGGGCGGCCGCTCTGCACGGCCGTTTTCGAGGCCTGCTCGACGAGGTGATGCGCATCGAGCCGGCCGATGGCGTCGCCGAGCGCGAGCATGACGGCCTCGCCGAGAATCAGGCCGTGGGTGGCGTCGAGATTCGCCGCGAGACGCTCGGGCCGCACTTCGAGACCGCCCGCGATCTGCCCGATATGGGCGAGCGCGCCACCGGCAAGGCGCGCGAGGTCGGGCAGCGCATCCCACTCGGCCTGCCAGCCGCCGAGCGCGCGCTCGTGCTCCTGCACCATGCCGCCGAACACCGTTGCGACGAGGCCGGGCGCGCGCGCCGCGGCAGTCAGCACGGCCGCGCAGCCCACGGGGTTGCGCTTGTGCGGCATCGTGGAGGAACCGCCCTTGCCCGCCGCCGCCGGCTCGGCCAGCTCGCCTACTTCGGTCTGCATCTGCAGCGAGATGTCGCGCGCGATCTTGCCGAGCGTGCCGATCAGCATGCCGAAGAAGGCGGCCGCCTCGGCAATGCGGTCGCGCTGCGTGTGCCATGGCAGCGTGGGTTGCGCGAGCGCCAGTTCCTGCGCGAGCGTTGCGCTCACGTTCGCCGCCGCATCGCGCAAGCTCGCGAGGGTACCGGCCGCGCCGCCGAACTGCAGCACGAGCGCGTGCTCGCGCAGCGCCGCGAGCCGCTCGCGGTGGCGCAGCAACGCATCGAGCCACTGTGCGAACTTCAGGCCTAGCGTGATGGGCAACGCCTGCTGGAGCCACGTGCGGCCCACCGCGGGCGTCGAGCGATGCGCGCGCGCGAGGCCCGCCAGCGTCGCACAAAGCGCGTCGAGCCCGGCCTCGATCAGCGCCAGCGCGTCGCGCAACTGCAGCACGGTCGCCGTATCGATGATGTCCTGGCTCGTTGCGCCCCAGTGCACGTACTTCGACGCTTCGGGATCGATATCCTTGACGCGCGCCGTCAGTTGCTTGACGAGCGGAATGGCCAGATTGCCGCCCAGCGCGGCGTCGCGCGCGAGTGCCTCGGCGTCGAGCCGGTCGGCCTGGCAGGATTCGGCGATCGCGGCCACGGCCGTGTGCGGAATCACGCCATGGACCGCCGACGCGCGCGCGAGCGCCGCCTCCACGTCGAGCATCCGTTGCAGCGTCGCGCGCGGCGACCAGACCGCGTTCATCGGTTCGGTTCCGCAGATCAGGTTCGTCAGGCGTTCAGTCATGGGGCGGGCAGAAAGATGTCAGGCTTCGGAGTCGGCGTGCAATACCCTGGAATGCGCACATGGCGCGGCGCCCGCGCGGCAGGTGCCGCCGGCTGCCGCGCCATGCCGTCAAGCTAAAGCGCATGCGCCCACGTCAGCTCGGGTCGCAAGCTCAGGTCGCAGGATCAAGCCGCGCGGCGCGTTCCGGTGGCGTCGATCAGCGGTACGCCGGCCAGTTTCCGCAGCGCGTCGAAGTCGATGTCCGAGTAGATCTCGCGCACGGCGAGGCCTTCGCCGGTCACGTCGAACGCGGCGATGTCGGTGTAGATGCGGTCCACGCACTGCACGCCGGTCACGGGATAGGAGCACTCGGCGACGAGCTTGCTCTCGCCCTGCTTGGTCAGGAGCTCCATCATCACGAAGACCTGCTTCGCGCCGATGGCCAGATCCATCGCGCCGCCGACGGCCGGAATCGCATCCGGCGCGCCCGTGTGCCAGTTCGCGAGATCTCCCTTCGCCGAGACCTGGAACGCGCCGAGCACGCAGTAGTCGAGATGGCCGCCGCGCATCATCGCGAACGAATCCGCGTGATGGAAGTAGGCGCCGCCGGTCAGCAGCGTGACGTGCTGCTTGCCTGCGTTGATGAGTTCGTCGTCTTCCTCGCCGGGCGCCGGCGCCGGGCCCATGCCGAGCAGACCGTTTTCGCTGTGCAGGAAGATTTCCTTGTGCGGATCGAGGTGGTTGGCCACCAGCGTGGGCACGCCGATGCCCAGATTCACGTACGCGCCTTCGGGAATGTCCGCGGCCACGCGCTGGGCCATTTCATCGCGATTCAATCGTTTCATGGCTTGTCTCCTCAGGCCGCCTGCTCGGCTCGCTGCGTCGGGTGCGCCGGCTGCGGCACTTCGACGACACGTTGAACGAAAATGCCGGGCGTGACGATCACCTCCGGGTCGAGTTCGCCGAGCGGCACGACGTCCGACACCTGGGCAATCGCGACCTTCGCGGCGCTCGCCATGATCGGGCCGAAGTTGCGCGCGGTCTTGCGGTAGACCAGATTGCCCCAGCGGTCGCCCTTGTACGCCTTGATCAGCGCAAAGTCGGCATGGAGCGGCGACTCCAGCACGTAGTGGCGGCCGTCGATGAGGCGCGTCTCCTTGCCTTCGGCCAGCTTCGTGCCATAGCCCGTGGGCGTGAAGAAGCCGCCGATGCCGGCGCCCGCCGCGCGGATGCGCTCGGCGAGATTGCCCTGCGGCACGAGTTCGAGCTCGATCTCGCCGGCGCGGTAGAGCGCGTCGAAGACATACGAGTCGGTCTGGCGTGGGAACGAACAGATGATCTTGCGCACGCGTTTTGCCTTGAGCAGCGCGGCGAGGCCCGTGTCGCCGTTGCCGGCATTGTTGTTGACGATGGTGAGATCGCGGGCGCCCTGCGCGATGAGCGCGTCGATCAGTTCGGCCGGCATGCCGGCCGTGCCGAAGCCGCCGATCATCACCGTGGCGCCGTCGTGCACGTCGGCGACGGCGACTTGAAGCGAGTCGAAAATCTTGTTGATCATGCCTCTTCCTGAAAGCGGCGCGCCCAGCGACATGTGTCTGCCACTCGATCGCAAAAAGTTCTATATACGAACGTTGATTCGTTTAGCGAACGCTTGGCGCATTATCGGAGCCGTCAAGGCGGATTGTCAAGGCGTGCGTCACCTGGGGTGCAGACACGAAAGCTGCCAGCGGTGCGGCACCTGACCGGCACCACCGCAGTTGAAACCGCAGTTGAAACCGCAGTTGAAACAATACGCCCGGCAGCGAACGGCTGGCGCAAATCGTGTCCGCGCTGCACGGTCATACATAAAACATGAAACAATGCTTGCTCGTGGTGCGCGCCGCGCGGCGCCGGCCACATGACAGGAGCCGATTGCATGAGCGACGGAAAAAACGCAGGCAAGACGAAGAAAAGCAAGTCGCAACCCGTGGCCCGCCCGTCGCGGACGGAAGCCGAAGATGCCGTACGGGTGCTGTTGCGCTGGGCCGGCGACGACCCCACGCGCGAAGGCCTCATCGACACGCCCGCGCGCGTGGTGCGCGCCTACGAGGAGTTCTTCGCGGGCTACGAAGTGGACCCGCGCGAGATCCTGTCGCGCACGTTTTCGGAAGTGGACGGCTACGACGAGATGATCGTCCTGAAGGACATCCGTTTCGAAAGCTACTGCGAGCACCACATGGTGCCTATCATCGGTCGCGCGCACGTAGCCTATCTGCCCGAGCATCGCGTCGTGGGCATCTCGAAGCTCGCGCGCCTCGTGGACGCCTTTGCGAAACGCCTGCAGATCCAGGAAAAGATGACGGCGCAGATCGCCGACACGCTCAACGAAGTGTTGCAGCCCAAGGGCGTGGGCGTGATCCTCGAAGCGGCGCATCAGTGCATGTCGACGCGCGGGGTGCACAAGGCAGGCGTAGCGATGGTCACCTCGCGCATGCTGGGCACATTCCGCTCCGACCCGTCCACGCGCCGCGAATTTCTCGCCATTGTCGGCAATTCGGGGGCGATGAGCCTCTCCAACACCTGAGTCCGGTGAGCCAGGCAGGGGACGCCGCTCACGGCATCCCCGCGCCTTACTTCTGCGACCCTTCTTCGCCGCGCTCGATCTCGCGGATCTTGCCCTGCCGCACGCTGCTGCCGGGCGGCACGCTATGCGTGAGCCACACATTGCCGCCGATCACCGACCCACGCCCGATCGTCACGCGGCCGAGGATCGTCGCGCCCGCATAGATCACCACGTCGTTCTCGACGATCGGGTGGCGCGCATTGCCCTTGACGAGCGTACCGTCCTGATCGGTCGCAAAGCTCTTCGCGCCGAGTGTCACGGCCTGATAAAGACGCACGCGTTCGCCGATGATCGCGGTTTCGCCGATCACCACGCCCGTGCCGTGGTCGATGAAGAAGCTCGGGCCGATCTGTGCGCCGGGGTGAATGTCGATGCCCGTCAACGAATGGGCGATCTCGTTGATGAAGCGTGCGAGCAGCGGCACGCCGAGCCGGTGCAGCGCATGGGCAAGCCGGTGGTGCGTCATTGCCCAGACGCCGGGATAGCAGAGCAGGATTTCGGTGATGTGCTGCGCGGCCGGGTCGCCGGAGAAGGCGGCCTGGATATCGCTCACGAGGAGCGCGCGGATGCCCGGCAACTGGCGGCCGAACTCGCGCGCCACTTCGAAGGCGCGAGCGCGCAAGATTTCCTCGCCGGTATCGGCATTTTCCGGCAAGAAACGCAACGCGCGGCGAATCTGCTCCGCGAGCAGGCGCAGCGTGCTTTCGAGCGTGTGGCCGACGTAGTAGTCCACGCTCTCGTCGGTGAGATCGGGCGCGCCGTAATGCGTCGGGAAAAGCGCCGCGCGCAGGCCTGCGACGATGCTGACAACGGCGTCGCGCGAAGGTAGCTCGCGAATGCCAAGCGGATGACGCGTGCGGTGCAGTTGCTCGCGCGACGCACGCAGGTCGGCGACGATCTGTTCGAGTCCCCAGTCGGGGGTAGCGGCATTTGACATGGTCAAGCGGGCGTGGCGGCGTGGGCCGCCGGTGAGATGTACGGACCCCAAAGATTACCGCGTTTTGCACGAGTTCGCCGAGGCGCCCGTGGCTGGGTGCCTCTGCTTTCAGAGGTCTGTGGCCAGGTCCGGCCGTGCGCTAGAGCGGCACGCTGCTGGCGTCGATCCAGCGCACGGCCCAGTCGCGTGCGTGCGCGATGGCGGTAGCTTCGTCGGGAAAGCGCAGCTCTGCGGGAAAGAACCGGTTGGCAACCAGTTCGCCGTCGCTCGAACGGGAAATCACCACATAAGGTTGCCAGCGGCCATCGCCCGTGCGCGCCGGTGCGCAATTGAGCAAATAGCCGCGATGCGTGAATGCAGCGTCGAAGTGCATGTGTGTCATCCGCCCCTGACTGCCTCTTCCGTTTTTCCGTTATCGGCGGGCGCGTCCAGGATCATGCGGCAAAGCCACGGCACGGCCGCCTGTCAGGGCCGTTGATTGATAGCGCGCCAACTCGTTGAAAGAGGATCATACTCCGAGGAAAAAGCGCGATCCAAACTAAAAAAGGTTAAATCGCTGGAGCCGTTTCCCTGGGCGTTCGCCTTGCTTTGCGGCCCGTTTCAGGCCACGGAGGAACGCGCGGGGCACGGCTGCCCGCACGGCGGCCAACCCGCAACCTCCCTGGAGGACGCACCATGAAACGCAGAGACGACGCGGTCGAGCAGCGCCGCGAGCTGGCGGCGCTCGCCGCCAACGCCGGCATGAGCTCCGACGAGGTCACGACGAGCGACGCGACGCTCGACAACAGCATGCCGGAAGCCGGCGACGGTCTTGGGGGCTTCGACAGCCGTAGGGGCGGACATCATCTGCTGTTCGCCCTGGCGCCCGGCTTCGAGATGCTGGACAAGGGCATGGCCGCCCCGCTCACCGCCTACGACTTCGACTGGCAGTTCGTCGACGCGCAGCCGCCCGGCACGCGGCGCAGCCCCGGCCGGCTCCACTATTCGCTCAATCATCTGCGGCCAACGCGCATTGTCGAGCTGCAGCGCAAGGGTTGATGCGCCCCGGGCCGCGCCTGCGGGAGCCCTCGCGCGCCCGTGCCTGCCGATGGGCTACACAGCCTTTAGGCCGCAGTGCTGCGCGCGGCGCGAAGCGGGACAGGCTTTACTCTCTTGCGCCGTTAAACACCTTACCGGCCCGACACTTCTCCGGCGATGCCGCTGCCATTCCCCTTTCGTCTTGCCAGACTTAAAGCCAGGGAAAAACAATGAGGGCGAGATTTAGTGATAAATTGTTACATCATAAGAAGCGAGGCCGGATCTCGCCAGGGCTCGACTTGCGATCTGGCCCACCGCCGACGGAGAGTCTTGAAGTGCCTCTACATTTCATCGAGCAGATGTCGCCCGTACTCGACGCGCCAGGAGAGGCCGCGTGGTTCGAGGCGGTGACCCGGCTCGCCAGTTCATGGGGATTCAGCCAGATCTTGATGGCGATCCTGCCGCGCCCGGGGATGCGGCTCGAGGATGCCTTCATCCGTACGAACTACGCCAGCGCCTGGCGGCAGACGTACAACGACCACAACATGGCGTATTTCGATCCGACGGTGGCGCATTGCACGACGCGCTCGGCGCCGCTGATCTGGTCGCCCGCGCTGTTCGCCAGCGAGCAGCAACAGACGATGTACGAGGAGGCCCGGTCGTACGGCCTGCGCGCGGGCATCACGCTGCCGATCCACGGCCCGCGCCAGGAGATCGGCATGCTTTGCTTCGTCAACGACACGAATCCGACCGAGCAGTTCTGGCAGGACGTCGATCGCGCCCTGCCGAATCTCGTGCTGCTGCGCGATCTCGTGCTCGACACGAGCCAGCGGCACCTGAACGACCACGTTCAGTCGCTGATCCCCAAGCTTACGCCGCGCGAAAAGGAATGCCTCAAGTGGACTGCTCTCGGCAAGTCCACCTGGGAGATTTCGCACATCCTGAACTGCTCGGAAGCCGTCGTGAACTTCCACATGAAGAACATTCGTGCGAAGTTCGGCGTCAATTCGCGGCGCGCGGCGGCCGTGATCGCGACCCAGATGGGGCTTATTGACCCGGGCTAAGCGCTGCCAGCGGCAGGTCGGCGCGACGCAGAACGCGCTCGGCACGGCCGAGATCGCCGTCCGAAATCGTCTTGTTGAAATAAAGACCGAGCAAAATCGAGACCGGCGGCGGAATTTCCGCGCCCGACTCGAACCGGCTGCCGCGCGACTGGGTAACCCCGAAACGGGCCCAGAAACGGCGCTGGCTTTCTTTCTTCTTCTTGCGATACGCAATGATCAGGATGCGGTCGATTGCCGACGACAGTTCGCCTGACGGAAGCGACTGCGTATGCGCACCCACATGCCATTGATGATCCAGAAGTTCCATGGTGTTTCTCGCTCTCAGAGTTATGCCTGGTGAGTGACTGCCGCCGAAGTCATTCTCCAGAACTGACCCTCTCCGCGCACCTACCTATCTGGATAGGTGTTCTTTTGTACCCAAAACGCATAGCTTTCGATCGGTACTGCTGTACTTCCTACACGCAACCGGGAGAAAGCCATGCAAGCTGTTATCCGGATAGGACAAAGACAGGATTTCAATAACGAAGACGTCAACGAGATGTACCGCCTGCGGGCCCGTGTGTTCCGGGACCGCCTGGGGTGGGACGTGCCCACCATCGCCGGTATGGAAGTCGACGGCTATGACGCGCTCGGGCCCCACTACATGCTGATCCAGGAGCCGTCCGGCCGCGTACGCGGTTGCTGGCGCCTGATGCCCACGGAAGGCCCCAACATGCTGCGCGACACCTTTGCCCAACTCCTGCAGGGCGAGAGCGCGCCCGCCGACCGCCAGATCTGGGAGCTGAGCCGCTTTGCGATCGAATCGGACAACGACCATGCCTTCGGTTTCGCCGACCTGACCTCGCAGGCGATCCGCTCGGCCATTACCTTCGCCGACCGCATGGGTATCCAGCGCTACGTCACCGTGACGACGACCCCGATCGAGCGGATGCTGCGCCGCACCGGCATGGAGATCAAGCGGCTCGGGCAGCCCCAGCGCATCGGCGTGGAGAATGCCGTCGCGCTCGATATCGCCATGAGCCAGCAGACCCATACAGCCATGTTCGGGCAAATGGCGAGCGCCGCCTGAACCTTTGCCCCGATCCTGGGAACCGGCAAGGCCTGCATCAGGGCGGGAAGCTTACGCGTTTTGTCTGAGGATTGTGTCTGAAGTGACTGCCGCCAACGGTCGTCAGCGCAACCGGGCCGATGCGGAGCCGTCGCCCACCCGCTGCTTCAGCAAGCTCACGGGGTTTTAGCCGCCGGCGCCGCGCGGCCGAAGCGGATATGCGAGATCCGCCGCACAAGCAACGCCGCCACGAGCGCGGCGACGCCCGTCAGCCCGATGCCGAGGTGAATGGCATCGACGAGCACATGGCGCACCGCCTCCATGAGCCCCGCCCCGTCGAGCCCGGCGGTTTTCAACTGGGAGACGAGCGTGTCGCGCAGCGCCGGATCGACCAGCACGCGCGGATCGGCCAGTTGCGGCCGCCAGCGCGCCTGCAGCGGCGCGCCCAGCACGGCCAGCGCGTCGCCCACGCCCGCCGCGTAGCGGTGATTGACGATCGTCGCGACGATGCTGGTGCCGAGCATGCCGCCCACCATCCGGGTCGATTGCAGTAGCGCGGTCGTAATGCCGAAGCGCTCGCGCCCGGCAATCTCCTGCCCGAACACATTCAGGTTGTTGAGGATGAAACCGAGCCCGATGCCGACCGCCGACATCGCCAGCTCGAGCCACAGGTGCGGCGTGCGCAGCGTCGCGAACGCGAGGCTTGCCGAAGCGATCACGAGCAGGCCGAAGCCCACCGTGAGAATCGCGGTCGGCTTCGGCAGGCGGATCACGATGCGCGTGTTGATCACGCTGCCGAGCGCGATGCAGGCGGCAATCGGCGTCGCGAGCAGCCCCGCTTCCTGCGGCGAGAGGCCGAAGCCGCCTTGCAGCAGCAGCGGCGCGAAGAAAATCAACGAAAACATCACGAAGCCCGACAGCGTGGACAGCGTAAACAACGTGACGAGCTGCGGATCGCGAAAGAGATCGAGCGGAATCATGGGATGCGTCGCGCGCCGCTCGCAGACGAGAAGTGCCGCCGCGCCGGCCACCACCACGGCGGCAAGCGCCAGGCTCGTCACGCTCAAGCCCTCCTTCGGCACGGCTTCGATCAGGGTCTGGAAGCAGCCCAGCACGAGCGCGACGAGCGCCGCGCCGGTCCAGTCGATGCGCACCTCGCCCGTGCGGGCAGGCCGGTAGGCAGGCAGATGCGCCCAGATGAAGTACAGCGCGAGCGCGCCGACGGGCAGATTGACGAGAAACGTCGAACGCCAGCCGAAGTGCTCGCTGAGCCAGCCGCCCAGCGAGGGCCCCGCCGCCGTGCCGATGCCGTACGCGGCCGCCATGACGACCTGCCAGCGCACGCGGGCGCGCGGATCGGGAAAAAGATCGGGAATCGAGGCGAACGCCGTGCCCACCATCATTCCCCCGCCGATGCCCTGCAGCGCGCGCGCCACGGCGAGAAAGCGCATGCCCGTGGCCAGCCCGCACAGGACCGAAGCCACCGTGAACACGATCACGGCGGCGATCACGAACCGCTTGCGCCCGAAGTAGTCGCCGAGCCGGCCGAACACCGGCACGGTCACGACCGAGGCCAGCAGATAAGCACTCGCGATCCAGGCATAAAACTCGAAGCCGTGCAGTTCGGCGACGATGGACGGCAATGCCGTGCTGACGACGGTCTGGTCGAGCGCGACCAGCATGTTGACGAGCCCGATGCCGAGCATGGCAAGCAGTGCGTCGCGAAACGACAGGGAGGAAGAGGCGGAAGTCACGGCAGGAGTCGAAAGCGGCGCGGCGCAGCGAAAGAGTCGCCACGATAGCGAGACGGCAGAGCCTCCGCAAGTCTCCGGCCGACGTCCATTTGTTGATCTTCCTTCCAGCCGCTTCCATTTCTCATACAACTGACCCGCATTTTTTTCCACAATCGTTTAGACTTTCTGTCAGCTTGGTCAGCCCTACCGGATCTTTCAAGGCTGCGCCATCACGCGAAGTCCAAGCCGCGCACGTTCCGATCTCATACAAGCGGAGGTTCCATGTACAAACGCATTCTCGTCGCGGTCGACGGCAGCGACACGTCGCGGCGAGCCTTCGAAGCGGCGCTCGAACTCGCGAAAGCGATGGACGCGACCCTGCAGCCTTACTACGTGATCGAAAACACGCCGATGTACTTCGACGCACCCGGTTACGACCCGTCCATCCTGCGCAACCAGATGATCGCGCAGGGCAACGAGCTTGCGGCGCAGTTGACCAGCACCATGCGCGAGCGCGGCGTGAATGGCGACATGCTCACGGGCGAGGCGTCGTCGCTCGACGACGTTCCCACGCTCGTGCTAAACGCCGCGAAGACGGCCGGCGCCGATCTGATCGTGATGGGCACCCACGGCCGCCGCGGGTTCCAGCGGCTCATTCTCGGCAGCGTTGCCGAGCGCTGCGTGCGCCAGTCGACGCTTCCGGTCCTGCTGATTCCGTCCTCGGCCGGCGCGACGGTGGCGGTATAATAAAAAGATAGCGGTCCGAAACTTGACGCTTGACAAGAGGCTGCTTGCGCGTATCCCTTGACGCGCGCGGCCTCTGACAACGCGCAAAGACATCCATCTCAAAAGCGCGTCATTTTGCCGCCAATTCAAGTCTGAAACACGGTGGGACAATTGCTCCAGCACAAATACAGGAGCAGGCAGATGCTAACGCCAACCGTCGTCTCTCATACCACCGTACGCCGCACGAACCGGACGTCTGCAGCGAATCTTCGCAGCTCGGCCCGCTGCTCCAGTTGTGCGATGCGCCACCTCTGCATGCCGCAGGGCCTCGCTGTCGACGACATGCCCAAAATCGAAGCCCTTATCTGCAGCGCACGCAGCGTGCGGCGCGGCGAAGCGCTCTATCGCGCGGGAGATCCGTTCGACAATCTCTACGCGGTTCGTTCCGGCTCGCTCAAGACCGTCATGGCCCACCGCGACGGGCGCGAGCAGGTAACAGGCCTTCGTCTCGCCGGCGACCCGCTAGGCCTCGACGGCATCAGCACCGACAGCCATACCTGCTCGGCCGTCGCGCTCGAGGACAGTTCCGTCTGCATCATCCCGTACTCGGCGCTCAAACACCTGTGCCGTGAAACCGGCGCGATGCAGGACCGCCTGCACCGGCTGATGAGCGAGCAACTGTACCGGGAGTCGTCCCAGATGATGGTGCTAGGCTCGCTCTCGGCCGACGAGCGCGTCGCGGCCTTCCTGCTGGACGTATCGGACCGCAACGGCCAACGTGGCTATTCGCACGCCGAATTCAATCTGCGCATGACGCGCGACGACATGGGCAGCTATCTTGGCATGACGCTGGAAACCGTGAGCCGTACCTTGTCAAGATTTCAGAAGCGCGGCCTGATCGACGCGCAGGGCAAGCTCATTCGCATCATCGACTTCGAAGGGTTGCGCCACGTCTGAGCGTCGCGCCGTGGCACGACTCCTGCGACAGCGGTAAAGTCTCGAACACCGCCCAAGCATGGAGAACCGCCATCATGCCTCTCCCGCCCGCCCTCACGCTCGGCGAGCGCCTTATCGCCGCACGCGCCGCCAGCGATGCACTATTCGACATCGTCAAGCCCGAGTTCCTCTACGAACGGCCGATAGGCGAGCGGCACCGGATCGTGTTCTATATCGGCCATCTCGAAGCGTTCGACCGCAATCTCTTCGATCAGCGCCTGTTCGACCTGCCGTCCGTCGATCCCCGGCTGGACCGGCTGTTCGCCTTCGGCATCGATCCCGTCGACGGCGGGCTGCCCACCGACATGCCGGAAGACTGGCCTCGCCTCGCCGAAATACGCGATTATGCGCACGCGAACCGTGCACATATCGACGAACGGCTCGCCACGCTCGGCCTGCCTCCCGACACCTCGCATCATGCAGGTCCCGGGCAATTGCTCAACGTGGCGATCGAACATCGGCTCATGCACGTCGAGACGCTCGCCTACATGCTTCACCAGTTGCCGCACGGCCAAAAGCAAGCGCTCGCTGCGACGTGCGCCCTGCCGGATCATCTGTACACCGTAACGTCTTCGATGGTCAGCGTGCCGGCGGGCCGCACCGAGCTCGGGATGACGCCGGAACGCGGCTTGTTCGGCTGGGACAACGAATTCGGCGAACAGCAGGTGGAGCTTCCGGCCTTCGAGATCGACCGCTACATGGTCAGCAACGGCGAGTATCTGGCGTTCCTCGAAGACGGGGGCTATCGCAACGAGACCTGGTGGAACGATGCCGACTGGGCGTGGAAAGAGGCACAAGGCGTCGCCCATCCGGTGTTCTGGTCGCAGAACAAGGGGCAATGGCGCCTGCGAACCATGTTCGACGACATTCCCCTGCCGCTCGCCTGGCCTGCGTACGTGAGCCACGCGGAAGCGAGTGCGTTCGCGCGCTGGCGCGGCGCCCGCCTGCCAAGCGAGGCGCAGTGGCAGCGGGCGGCACATGGCGCCCTGCCCGGCACGACCGACAATTTCGATTTCCGCAGCTGGAATCCCGTTGCCGTGGACGCGACTTCGGATAGTGCAAGCACGTGGGGCGTGGAAGGGCTGTATGGCAACGGCTGGGAGTGGACGTCGTCGGTATTCGGACCGTTGCCCGGCTTCACGGCCTTTCCTTTCTACGAGGGGTATTCCGCGAATTTCTTCGACGGCCGGCACTACGCGATGAAGGGCGGGTCGCCGCGAACGGCGGCTTGCATGCTGCGGCCGACGTTCCGCAACTGGTTTCAGCCGAGGTATCAGTATGTGTATGCGGGGTTCCGGTGCGTGAGGTCGTAAGGAGCAACGCCTGCACCAGAACCATCGTACTCCTGTTCAATGCAGTTCGTTGAATTCGATGCGACCGCCCTTCATCACCAGCGGAATGTGGTCGCCCTGGCCGCCGAGACAGTTCAAGTCGCGCAGCGGATCGCCATCGACCACCAGCACGTCGGCGCAGGCACCCGGCGTAAGGCGTCCCAGCTTGCCCGTCATGCCGAGAATTTCGGCGCCGATAGTCGTGGCGCTACCGATGATCTCCGCGGGCGTCAGGACTTGTGCGCGAATCGCGAACTCGTCGCTTTGCATGCGATGCGACGGGCCGAGCAGATCGCTGCCGAAGCCCATCTTGACCCCGGCGCGTTTGAATATTTCCAGCGACTTCAAGCCGGCCTCGCGCACGATGTCGATCTTGGCCGCGCTCTCGGGGGGCAAGCCGTAGCGCACGCCCTCGAGATGCAAGGCCTCGTAGGCCACCAGCGTAGGGACCGCGTACGCGCCGTACTCGGCCATCAGCGCGGCGCTTGGTGCGTCGATCAGGTTGCCGTGCTCGATGGTGCGCACGCCGCAGCGCACCGCACGCTGCATCGATTCAGGCGTATAGGCGTGCGCCATCACGTAGGTGCCGCGCGCCTCGGCTTCGGCGACGACCGCGCGGATCTCGTCCTCCGAGTAGCCGAGCGCGCCAACCGGGTCGGTCGGCGACGCAACGCCGCCGGAAGCCATGATCTTGATCTGGTCGGCGCCCATCTGCAGTTCTTCCCGCACTGCCCGGCGCAACGCGTCGACACCGTCGACTACCCGGCTCAATGCCCCGACGCGCACGCAGCAGTTACACGGCGCGTCGCCGGCGATGAAGTCCGAGCGCGCGCGCACGTCGCCGTGGCCGCCGGTCTGGCTGAGCGCGCGCCCGGCGATGAACAGCCGTGGGCCCTGCGCGAGGCCCATTTCTATCGACTGCTTGAGCGCGAAGCCGGCACCGCCCGCATCGCGCACCGTCGTGAACCCGCGCCGCAAGATGCCGCGCATGATCGGAAGCGTCTTGAGGGTCACGAATACGTTGGGCATTCTGGCCTGGCTCGGCAGGTCGAACTGTGTCGCGATCATATGTGCGTGCAGGTCGATCAAGCCAGGCATGATGGTCTTGCCTTCGAGGTCGATGACCTGCGCGTCGTGCGCGGCAATCGGCTGTTGCGATACTTCCTTGATCGTGTCGCCCTCCACCAGCAGATTGTGGCCCGGCTGCAAGGCCCCTCGCTGTGGATCAAGCAAAGCGCCGTTCTTGAACAGGATGCGGTCCATACGTTCCTCCTTCGAATGCCTCGTGTGAGCGCACCATGCGCGGGCTGCGAGCGGTTCAGCGTTTCAGGCGCATGGCGGCAATTTCTTCCAGCGATCGGCCGCGCGTGGGTACGCCCATGATGAGAACGGCGAGCGCGCCGATGATCAGTACCAGCGTCGTGGCGCCGAAAACTCCGCCGAAGCCCAGACGCGGGTAGAGATAGCCGACCAGAATGGGCGCGGCGATCGCGCCCAGGCGCCCGATTGCCGAAGCAACGCCCATGCCGGTCGCACGGACATCGGTGGGGAACACTTCGGGCGTGAAAGCGTAGACGCCGGCATAGGTCCCGTTCATGAAGAACGACAGCAAGAAACCCGACGTCAGGATTCCGGCATTGCCGTGCGTGAGCGCGAGCCCCAGCGCGGAGATACCGCCAAGGGCCATGTAGATCGCGATGGTGGCCTGGCGGCCGATCTTTTCATTGATCCACGCACCCGAAAAGTAACCGGGAATTTGCGCCAGGTACATGACGAGCGAATACGAAAAGCTGCGTGTAATGGTCATGCCGCTTTGCACCAGCAGGCCGGGGATCCACGTAAAGAACGCGTAGTAACTGAACGTGATCGACAGCCACATCAACCAGGCCATCGCGGTAATGCTCGCCAGTTCGCGCGACCAGAGCGCCTTGAGGTTACCCAGCGGTGTGCCGCGCCCCGCGGTGGCCAGGGCGACCGGCTCGTGCGCCTGCAGCGGTTCGAGCTGTACGCCGGCGGCACGCAACTCCGCCTCCATTTGGTCGACGATCGCCTCCGCTTCGGCGGTTCTGCCGCGGCTGTCGAGCCAGCGCGGCGATTCCGGCAGCGCGCGCCGCCACCACAGCAGCATGACGACCGGGAGCGCGGTGATCACCGAGACAAGACGCCACGCGCCGGGCGCGAGCGGAATGACCAGATAGCCGAGCACCGCGGCAGCGACGAAGCCGAACGAGAAGAATGCCGCCAGACTACCGGTGAACGTGCCGCGATACTTGCGCGCCACGAACTCCGAGAGGAACGGCGCCACGATGGCACTTTCGGCGCCGGTGCCGACACCGGCGACGATGCGCATCGCCATGAAGAAGGGCCAATCCTGCGCCGCGGCGCTAATGAGCGAGGCGACGCAGTAGATGATCAGCGCCCACACCATGACCGTGCGCCGGCCGATCACGTCGCCGAGGATGCCGGCCACCGCGGCGCCGAAGAAATAGCCAATGAACGTGCCGCTGCCGAGCACGCCGGTCTGCACGCTGCCCAGATGCCACTGCGCGCGCAGCACGGGCAGCATGAAAGCCAGCACGGCGGCATCCATCGCATCGAACACGTACCCCAGCCCTCCCAGCCACAGCAGTCGACGATGAAAGCTCGCGTACGGCATGCGTTCTATGCGTGCTGGAATCGTCGACATGGCTTGCCTCCGGGAGGGGAGCGGCGTGGCGTCGGGCAATGTCAGGCGAGTATATGGAGCCAAAACAGACGCGTCTTGGCAAAAAGACACGCCCAACATGCGGATTCCAGCATAACGGCAGGCCGCATTGAGCGAAGGGTTGATCAAGTCTTATATAAGACATAAGACATTTGACGTTACAGGGCATTGGAACTAGAATCGCGATCAAAGCAGTGCCCGGAACAGCCTCGCCGCGCCCGGCCATCCCCTGAAACGCAATACCAGCAGGTCCACCATGCTTGAAAACTTCCGTGCTCATGTAGCCGCGCGCGCCGCGCTCGGCATTCCCCCCCTGCCGCTGACGGCTCAGCAGACCGCCGAGCTGGTGGAACTGCTGACGAATCCGCCCGCGGGCGAAGAGCAGACCCTGCTCGACCTGATCACCCACCGCGTGCCCGCCGGCGTGGACGAAGCCGCCCGCGTGAAGGCCGGTTTCCTGGCCGCCCTCGCCAAGGGTGAAACCGCCTGCGCGCTGATCTCGCGCGCTCGCGCCACCGAACTGCTGGGCACGATGCTGGGCGGCTACAACATCGCCCCGCTGATCGAGCTGCTGTCCGACGCCGCAGTGGGCACCACGGCCGCCGAAGCACTGAAGAAAACCCTCCTCATGTTCGACCAGTTCCACGACGTGAAGGAACTGGCCGACCAGGGCAACGCGAACGCCAAGGCCGTGCTGCAAAGCTGGGCCGACGCCGAATGGTTCACGAGCCGTCCGGAAGTGCCGCAAAGCCTGACCATCACCGTGTTCAAGGTGACGGGCGAAACCAATACCGACGACCTCTCGCCGGCCCCGGACGCCACCACGCGCCCGGACATCCCCATGCACGCGCTGGCGATGCTGAAGAACGCCCGTCCCGGCATTACGCCGGAAGAAGACGGCAAGCGCGGCCCGGTCAAGTTCATCGAGTCGCTGAAGGAAAAGGGCCACCTGGTAGCCTATGTGGGCGACGTGGTCGGCACCGGCTCCTCGCGCAAGTCGGCCACCAACTCGGTGCTGTGGTTCACGGGCGAAGACATTCCCTTCATCCCGAACAAACGCTTTGGCGGCGTGTGCCTGGGCGGCAAGATCGCCCCGATCTTCTACAACACGATGGAAGACGCCGGCGCCCTGCCGATCGAACTCGACGTCTCGCAGATGGAAATGGGCGACGTGGTCGAACTGCGCCCGTACGAAGGCAAGGCCCTGAAGAACGGCACAGTCATCGCCGAATTCCAGGTCAAGTCCGACGTGCTGTTCGACGAAGTGCGCGCCGGCGGCCGCATTCCCCTCATCATCGGCCGTGGCCTGACCGCCAAGGCGCGTGAAGCGCTGGGCCTCGCCCCGTCGACGTTGTTCCGCCTGCCGCAGCAGCCGGCCAACAGCGGCAAGGGCTTCTCGCTCGCGCAGAAGATGGTCGGCCGCGCCTGCGGCCTGCCGGAAGGCCAGGGCGTGCGCCCGGGCACGTACTGCGAACCGAAGATGACCTCGGTCGGCTCGCAGGACACCACCGGCCCGATGACGCGCGACGAACTGAAGGACCTGGCGTGCCTGGGCTTTTCGGCCGACCTCGTCATGCAGTCGTTCTGCCACACCGCCGCCTATCCGAAGCCGGTGGACGTGAAGACCCACCAGACGCTGCCGAACTTCATCAGCAACCGTGGCGGCATCGCGCTGCGCCCGGGCGACGGCGTGATCCACTCGTGGCTGAACCGCATGCTGCTGCCCGATACCGTGGGCACCGGCGGCGACTCGCACACGCGCTTCCCGATCGGCATCAGCTTCCCGGCGGGTTCGGGCCTCGTCGCCTTCGCGGCCGCCACCGGCACGATGCCGCTGGACATGCCGGAATCGGTGCTCGTGCGCTTCAAGGGCAAGATGCAGCCGGGAGTCACGCTGCGCGACCTCGTCAACGCGATCCCGCTGTACGCCATCAAGCAAGGCACGCTGACGGTCGCCAAGCAAGGCAAGAAGAACATCTTCTCCGGCCGCATTCTCGAAATCGAAGGACTGCCCGACCTGAAGGTCGAGCAAGCGTTCGAACTCTCGGATGCATCCGCAGAACGTTCGGCCGCCGGTTGCACGGTCCACCTGAACAAGGAACCGATCATCGAATACCTCAACAGCAACATCACGCTGCTGAAGTGGATGATCGCGCAAGGCTACCAGGACCCGCGCAGCCTCCAGCGCCGCATCAAGGCGATGGAAGCATGGCTGGCCGATCCGCAACTGCTGCAACCGGATGCGGACGCCGAGTACGCCGCCGTCATCGAGATCGATCTGGCCGACATCCACGAGCCGATCGTGGCCTGCCCGAACGATCCGGACGACGTGAAGACGCTCTCGGACGTGGCGGGCGCTACGATCGACGAAGTGTTCATCGGCTCGTGCATGACCAACATCGGTCACTTCCGTGCCGCGTCGAAGCTGCTGGAAGGCAAGCGCGACATTCCGGTCAAGCTGTGGGTCGCTCCGCCGACCAAGATGGACCAGAAGCAACTGACCGAGGAAGGCCACTACGGCGTCTTCGGCACGGCCGGCGCGCGCACCGAAATGCCGGGCTGCTCGCTGTGCATGGGCAACCAGGCACAGGTGCGCGAAGGCGCGACGGTCATGTCCACCTCGACCCGCAACTTCCCGAACCGCCTTGGCAAGAACACGAACGTATACCTCGGCTCGGCGGAACTGGCGGCGATCTGCTCGCGTCTGGGCAAGATCCCGACCAAGGAAGAGTACATGGCCGACATGGGCGTGCTCAGCGCCAACGGCGACAAGATTTACCAGTACATGAACTTCGACCAGATCGAGGACTTCAAGGCAGTCGCCGACAGCGTGACGGTGTAAGCGCGCTGCCGAACTCCGGCGCGGTGTTTGCGTCGTAGTCGTAGCACCACGAAATGGCGCCGCAGGCTGAACGCTTGCGGCGCCATTTCTTTTGGCGTGCCCTGAGGGACCGTTTGTGCGTCACACTCCGTTATCGGAGCCGCCACCCAATCTGGAAAACACCATGAAACGCCTGTTACTTGCCGCGCTCGCCGCCGCCTCGTTCACGACTTGCGCTCATGCGCAAAGCACCGCGTCCGATGCGCTCGTCACCGCTTCAGGCACACTGCAATTCGTGCGCGACGACCACGATTTCGTCGCCATGCTCGACAAGGAAATTTTCGACCGCTTCGACGCGAAAACGCTGGTGCATTTCGACGAAGCCGGCCAGGAAACTGACCACGCAAGCGGCACGATCACGCGCATGCTCGTGCAGACCGCTTACGGTCCCGTACTCTACGACTTTCGCCGCCATCCGCCGCTTGTACAACGCTCGAATCTGCGCATGACGGTCAAGCGCGTGTACTGGCAACCCGATGAAGTCGTGATGCAAAGCCCGGAAGGCTGGTTCCGGTTCAGAAACGGTACGCTGACGAAGCTGCAATCGTCGACGACAACGTACCATTGACGCACTCACGCACGGTCAGGCCGGCACGTGGGCTTCGCCGGCCGGTTGCCAATGCTCGGCGATAGCCTTGTCCGGTATGCGCACCGTTGCAAGCAACGGCAGGTAGCCAAGCAGCCTTGCCTCACTAATCGCGAGTCTCTCGGAACGAAGCAGTTCCTTCGATATCTTCGTGCCATCCTGCGTTTCAATGCGATAGCCATCAATCGGCCCCCACTGCCCCTTCGGTACCGGCTCGATATAAACGTGCAACATCTCGTCTCTCCACAGGTTCAAGAATCTTTATGTAGAGAGTACCGGGATAAGTGACCGTCGCGGCCCCCATGCCATCTCTGCGGAAGCCAAAAAAAACATTGTTGATTCAACGACATACCACCGTCTTGTCACAATACGCAATTCACTCCAACGATACGCAACGTCTGTCTGTTGCGCCGCGGCAGCGTTTTCTGGCATACGCGACATAATTTTGTATTGTGAGATTTGGGCATCATCCCGGCATGCCGGCACCCTCGCTGACTAACCGCGCTTCGATCCCGCTTTCGTGCGCGCGCTCATCGCACGAAAGCACAGACCGTCCGCGATGGCAAAATACGGCTATCGGCTGCGGCAGGCCGCCGGGAAACCGTCTCGCCGCTTCCGGTTGCGCTGATCGGGAACAAAAATTGCCGCGTCAGCCCGCTGAATCTCCGTGCCCCCTTCGGCAAATTTCATACGTCACGCCGGAAGGCACCTTCTGACAACACGATGATTCCACTCCCTGGCCTCGGCTTGTTCCTGCCTGGCGTGCTCCTCCTTCTGGTGATGCCGGGCCCCACCAATACGCTGCTTGCTGCCGCGGGACTCGCGCAGGGTTTTCGCCGGTCGTCGCGACTTACCCTTGCGGAGGCCGGTGGATATGCAATCGCTATCTCCTTCTGGGGGATGTGCCTCACCACGCTCGCGCAGAGCTTGCCCTGGCTTCCGGCCGTCGTGCGAGGGGGAAGCGCAATCTACATCGCTTATCTCGCGGTGCGCTTGTGGAATGCGACGCTCGAACTCGCCAACGGAGAACATAAAGTGATCGGCACGCGGGACCTGCTTTTCGCGACGTTGCTGAATCCGAAAGCGATTCTGTTCGGCGGAACGATTTTTCCCAAAGCCGCTTTCGCGAGCGGCGTGGCCTGGCTGGAAGCAATGGGACTCTTTCTCGCCTCGGTGTTTCCCATCGGACTGCTCTGGGTGGGTCTGGGCGCGCAGCTCGGCGCCAGTCGCCTGGGAGTGCTGACGCCGAAATATCTGCTTCGCAGTGCTTCCCTTGTCCTCGGCGTTTTTTCGGTGACGGTCGCGCTATCGGCCTTGCGTTCATGAATACGCCCTTTCTGGAAGCCAGCACAATGAACTCATCGAAAAGCGATTCGAGCCGGCCGGACGTGCTGATCATCGGCGGCGGCCCCGCCGGCGCCACGGCGGCAGCCTTCCTCGCGATGAAAGGACGCCACGTCGTGCTCGTGGAGAAGGAAGCGCATCCGCGCTTTCATATCGGCGAAAGCCTGCTGCCGCGTAACCTCGACGTTTTCGAGCGGCTCGGCGTTCTGGATCAGGTACAGGAGATCGGCGTCCATAAGCCGGGGGCCGAATTCGTTTCGGACCGTACCGGCCGCAGTTGTGCGTTTCCGTTCGAAAACGCGCTGAATCGAGATCGTACGCACGCCTGGCAAGTACGGCGTGCGGACCTCGATGCCCTGTTGTTCAGACACGCCGGCGCGCGCGGGGCCGAGTGCTTCGAGCGCACGCGTGTCACGGAAGTCAGGCTGGACGACGCCGGCGGACGTCACGTCGTGTCCGCACAGGACGAATCGGGCGGCACCCGCGAATGGCATCCGCGCTACGTGCTCGACGCTTCGGGCCGCGATACGTTTCTCGCGTCGCGGATGAAGGTCAAGACTTCGAACAAATACAACAACACGGCGGCCGTTTATGCGCATTTCACAGGCGTGGCGCGCCGGGAAGGCGACCTCGCGGGCTACATCAGCATTCATCTGGCGGAGGACGGCTGGTTCTGGCTGATCCCGCTGCCCGGCGACACCATGAGCATTGGCTTTGTGGGCAACCAGGCAGCGTGGAAAGCCCGCAAGGGAACGCCGACCGATCTGCTGACCGAGCGTATCGCCTCGAGCCCGACCGTCGCGGCTCGCGCGCAAGGCGCACAGCGCGTATCGGACGTCTACAGCACCGCCAATTACAGCTATCGCGCGCGCGAGGGCAACGGTAACGGCTTCCTGATGATCGGCGATGCCTACGGCTTTGTCGATCCGATGTTCTCGACAGGCGTATTGATGGCGATGACGGGAGGAGAACTCGGCGCCGAGGCGGCCCACGTCTGGCTCGACGATCCGGCACGCGGAAAGAAGCTTGCGCAAACCGCCAACGAAGAACTGTCGGCGGCAATGGATCGGATCAGTTGGCTGATCTATCGCGTGAACGACCCTGTCATGCGTACGCTTTTCATGGCGCCGTCCAACGGTTTGTGGATGCGAGACGGCATCGTCAATCTGCTGGCGGGCAATCTCCGCGGAAGCTGGCGCGCCGCACTCCCGGTGATGTGCTTCAAGGGCGTGTATCACGTGCTTTCTGCACTGCACCGCCGTGGCATCGAGATCTCGCTGCCGGAGGCGCCCCCGTCCGAAACCTGAAGGGCTTCGCTTGCGGATTGCGGATTGCGCTTTGAAACGGGCTTGAGCGCGTCAGAACTTGTGAACCATGCCGACGATGATGCCGCGCGTATTGGCCCCCGGTGTAACGGCGATACCGCCATAGGCCGTACCGTTCAGCGTGAATTCACCCGTGTTGCGGTTCTCGATGAAGCCGGCCGACACGTTGCGTCGACGTTGTATCGACGGGGCCGGTGCCGGGCGTATCGCTTTGAGGGAGGAAGAATATCGGCAGGAAAATCGACTGTCCCTGCACAAAAATTCGATTCGACAGCACTTTCGGAAGTGCCGGTGCCATGCGGGTTACTATCTGGCATTGAGCGGGCCTCGCGCCCGAAGGCAGAAGAACCGCCCGGATGTGCAGCGAACGACAGGAGCATGCCTCATGAACGCAAACGCAGCGGCCACAGCCGGTCTGGACCAGATCATCCAGCATGTCTTCGTGCTGATGCTGGAAAACCGGTCCTTCGACCATCTGTTCGCGCTGTCGGGTATCGCCGGAATCGCGGGCGCGACCGCCGCAAATTCGAACGCCTTCAACGGCGCCGCCTACGCATTCGGCGGCGGCGCGCCTGGCCAGATGCCCACCGACCCCGGGCACGAATTCACCGACGTGGTCGAGCAGCTTTGCGGCCCGGGCGCGCAATTCCAGCGGGGCCAGCCCTATCCGCCGGTCGACAACTCCGGCTTCGTCTCGAACTACGCGACCACCCGCACCGAGGGCGCGCCACCGCGAGGCGGCGACGTGGACGACATCATGCTCGGCGTCGACGCCCGCGCGCAGTCTCCCGCGCTGTACCAGCTCGCCACGCAGTTCGTGCTATGCGACGGCTGGCATGCGTCGATGCCCGGCCCCACCTGGCCGAACCGCTATTTCCTGCATGGCGCTTCTTCGGCCGGACTCGATCATTCGCCAAGCTCGGACGAGATGTGCACGTGGGATGGACTGGACGGTTTCCCCTATCCGAACGGATCCATTTTCGACGCGCTCGGCAAAGGCAACTACCGCCTGTACCAGGACCACCTGGGCGATCCGCTCGGACACATACCGCAGGTGGCGTCGCTCAAGGGCATCAGCTTCAGCGACATCGACGATCTGTCCCATTTCGAAGCGGACCTCGCCTCGAACTACACGGCCCGCTATACCTTCATCGAACCGGGCTACGGCAACGTCGTGAACAACACTTACGAGAACGGCAGTTCGCAGCATCCGATGGATGGCCTCTCCGGCGGCGACCAGCTTGTCGCCCGCGTCTACGGCGCGATCCGCAACTCGCCGGTGTGGGACAAGAGCCTCCTTTTGATCCTCTACGACGAGCACGGCGGCTTCTACGACTCGGTCAGGCCCGGCCAGGCCGTGCCGCCGAACGACGGCGCGCCCGCGACGCTGAACGCAAACGGATTCGGCTTCGACGTGTATGGCGTGCGCGTTCCCGCCATCGTCGTGTCGCCCTGGGTCGCACAGGGTCAGGTCGATCACACGACGTATGATCACAGTTCGGTGCCAGCGACCCTGCAACGCCTGTTCGGCCTCTCACCGCTGACCGATCGCGACAGGGACGCCAACGACGTCCTGGCGCTGATCACCCAAACCTGCCGCCCGGACTGCCCGGAAAGGATCGGAACATGACCCAGCCAACGCCCGCGCACGAGCGCGACCACGAGCCCGTGCCCGATTCCAGCACGCTGATGGGCCTGCTACACGTGCTGCGCAAGGCACACAGGGAACGGGTCGGCAACGACGCGGCACACGCGCGCTTCAGCCGGGTCGCCACGCGTGGCGACGCGCGCGAGTACATCCTCGAGGTGATGGCGCCGCTGAAAGAAGAGCGCGAGAAGCAGCGGCAAAAACGGCAACACAACACCAGGAGCGGATGACGTGAAAGCCTTGCAATTCAAATCCTTCGGCGCCCCGGACGTTCTCGAATACGTCGACGTGCCCACACCGGAACGGGACAGCAGCAGCGCCATCGTCCAGGTTCGCAGCGCGTCGGTGAATCCGAGCGACGTCAAGAACGTATCCGGGCATTTCGACCACACGGTTCGGCCGCGCATCCCCGGACGGGATTTCAGCGGCGTCGTGGTGGAAGGGCCGTCCGAATGGCTCGGCAAGGATGTGTGGGGCACCGGCGGCGACATCGGCTTTACGCGTGACGGCACGCACGCCGAGTACCTCCGGGTGCCGCTTGCGGCGCTTTCTCGCAAGCCCGAAACGCTCTCGCACGAAGAGGCGTCGGCCATCGGCGTGAACTTCGTCGTCGCCTGGCTCGGGACCGTCACCTATGCACAACTGAAAGAAGGCGAAACGATTGCCGTGATCGGCGCAGGCGGGGGAGTCGGCGGCGCCGTTACGCAAATCGCAAAGGCGCGCGGCTGCCGGGTGATCGGCATTGGCACTGCCGCGCCGGCTGCCGGCTCGCCTGCTGCGGAGCTCATCGACGAATACGTGCCGTTCGACGACAACACGATCCACCGTGTTCGCGAACTGACGGGCGGCGTCGACGTGGTGTACGACTCCGTGGGTGGCATTGCCTTCGAAACCGCCCTGCATCTGGCGAAGCGGCGCGGCCGCGTGGTGGAGATCAGCGCCACGGGCAAGCGGCGGGTGGATTTCGACATGATCGACTTCTACCACAACGAAACCCAACTGTTCGGCGCCGACAGCGCGAAGCTGAGCGTCGCCGAGTCGGCGCCGCTCATGACCGCGCTCGTAGAAGGCTTCGAAAGCGGCAAGCTGAGAGCGCCCATCATCGCTCACCGCTTCGATCTGGCTCACGGCCAGGACGCATATCGCGCCGTCGCCGCGGGTACCGCCGGCCGTGTTGTCATCAACATGTAATTGCGTTTGATCATCGAATGACTCTACCAGGGAGTACGAATTACGGAGTGCGCGAGTAACGACGGACTCAACCGCCGGAAGCGCGGTTCAGCACAAAAGTGAAATCGAGCGTGCTGAAGGGCGTTTCCATGATCGTGCCGTCCGGCGCCGCCCCGGCTTCGTGACGATGCCAGTCGGCAATCAGCGATGAGCGCACGCCGAAGACGGCGTCGGAGTCGAGGTACTGGTCGCCGTCGCGAAACACGTGCGTAATCAGACGCTCGTAGCCCGGCGCCTCGATCATGAAATGGAGGTGAGCCGGCCGCCACGGGTGGCGTCCCAGTGCCTTCAGCATGCGCCCCACCGGGCCGTCGTGAGGAATGGGATAGGACTCCGCCGTGATCGAGCGGAAGTGGAAGGTGCCGTCCTCCTGGCTACGGAGCGTGCCGCGCCCCTTGTTTTCCGCCTGCCCCTCGTACTGCACGTCGTAGAAGCCGTCCGAGTCGGCCTGCCAGACCTCGACGCGCGCGTGCGGCACCGGCTCACCCGCGAGGCCCGTCACCTTCCCGCTGACGAAGCACGGCTCGCCCTTCGCCCCATTGCCCACGTCGTCGCCGTTCTCGTATTCCGGCGCATTCTCGACGAAGAACGGTCCGAACACCGTGGATTCGGTGCAGCCGGCGGGCTTCCGGTTATTGAGCGCCGTGACCAGCATGGATAGCCCCAGGGTATCCGAGAGCAGGATGAACTCCTGGCGCTTGTCGTCGGTGATATGCCCGACGTCGGTGAGAAACTGGATGCCCTTGAACCACTCTTCCTCGGTCAGCTCCACGTCGCGCGCAAAGGCGTGCAGGTGCTGAACCACGCTCGTCACGATCTGCTTGAGACGCCGGTCGGTCGCATTGGCGTGGCGAGCGAGAACGATCTGGGTAATGGTGTCTTCGTCGACGTTACGCATGGTGTCTCCGTGTTTGTCCGCTTTGAGACAAAATATAGTCGACCGTCGGCCGGTGAAAAAGCCCGCCGCCGGGAAACATAATCCCGCCCGGCGGGAAACCGGAGACAGACGTGGACAAGTGGGCGGAAGTCCAGCTATTCGTGGAAACCGCGGAGCGCGGCAGCATTTCGAAGGCCGCCGAGGTGCTGGGGCTTTCGACGTCGGCGGCCGGCCGGCATCTCGCCAATCTCGAACAGCGCCTGGGTGCGCGGCTCGTCGAGCGCAACACGCGGCGCCTGTTCCTGACGGAGGTTGGCGAGGAGTTCTATCGCCGCTGCCGGAATCTGCGCTCGGAAATGGAGGAAGCGGAGGCGTGGGTCGGTTCCGCCCTGTTGAGCCCGGCCGGCACGCTACGCCTGACCGGATCGGTCTCGTTCTGCTCGCAGATCCTCGCGCCGTTGCTGCCTCAGTTCACGGCGCTCTATCCGAAGCTGGAGGTCGCCATCACGGCGGCCAACCGCTACTTCGATCTGATCGAAAGCGGCATCGACCTGGCCATCCGCACGCGCGAGCACGAAGCGGATTCAGGCCTCGTCATTCGCCGTCTGGCGGAAACGCGGCGCATTCTTGCCGCGTCGCCCGAATATCTCGCGCGTCACGGCACGCCGCGCTCGATCGACGAGCTCGCCGGGCATCAATTCCTCATCTATACGCTCGCCAACAACCCGCACGAGCTTTCGTTCACGAAAGGCGCGTTGACCCGGACGGTCAAGATCGGCGGCACGCTCGAATCGAACGAAGGCCAGGTGATCTGCAAGGCGGGACTGAGCGGGCTTGGCATCGTCATCCAGCCGATCTACATCATCCACGACGACGTGGTGGCCGGCCGGCTCGTTCCGATCGTCGACGACTGGGATCTGCCCCGCCTGAAGATCAACATGGCCTACCCGAAGCGGCAGTACGTGCCGTCGAAGGTACGCGCCTTCATCGACTTCCTGGTCGCGCACTTCGACGCCATGGAGTACGAGCGGCGCTGGACGCAACGCTGGCCATGATGCGCATTCAACGCTTGATCGGCAACGACTCAGGGGTTCGGCACGCTTTTCGGCACATACACGACGAACTCCGGTTGATCGGGAAGATTGTCCAGCAACACGGTGCTGTTCCCGCTCGCGTCGTAGCGATAAATCTGGCGCTGCTTCCGAAGGGCAACGTAGAGGTTGCCCGTGCCATCGAGCGCCATGCCCGATCCCGAATCCGGCAGTTTGATCTTTTTGGTCAATGCCAGCGTTTCTCCGCCCTGCCCGACCGGACTACCGCTCCAGATCCGGTCGCCCGCGCACACGAGCAAGGTCGTGCCTTGCGCGAGCAGATGGGTCACGTCGCCAACGGCGTCGCTGGCGCCCCAGTAGGTGCCCGCTGCCGGGTCGTACAGCCTCACGACCCCGGCCGCCTCATCGGCCACGCACAACACCCCGTTGCAGAGCACCACGTCGCGGACCGAATGATGGATCTTCTCCTGCCCGCCCCTGGCCGCAGCGTCCGCTCCGGCGGTGGTCGTACTGTAGGCAAGGCCTCCCTTGCCGGTCGGCACGGGGGGCGTAGCCGGCACCGGCGGCAAGGCGGGCGTGGCCGACGCCACCAGGGTGCCGTCGAGAAAGGCGGTCTTCTTCGATGGATCGAGAAACTGGTTGAGCCAGGATCCCGCGGGACCTGGCTGCACGCTTGCCGTTTTCCCGTCGACCGAAACGTTTAGCAACGTCACGACGTTCGTGTCCTGGCTGGACACGAAACAGGTGCGTCCATCCGCCGTGAATTCGACGGCGAACGGATGATCGATCGCCCGCACGTCCGTGCCGCCCTGACCGCCAGAAGCCAGCGCGCCCACGTAAAACCAGTTTTCGTTGGGCAATGGCGAGGCGGGCGCCTTGACGAAGCAAAGGACGTTGCTGGTCGCCTTCGCGCCGTTGGCCACGTAGAGATAGCCGTTTGCGAAGCTCAGGTCCCGCAACTCCGAAAGCTCGACGCCCGCCGGCACGCAGAGAATGTTCAACCAGGGCGGAGGCGGCCCGTCCGGGGCCGTCTCGTCATAGGCGTAAAGAGGGTCGGCCGGGATTCGTAAAATTTTCGCCAAAAGCACTTTAAGCCGCTGATTCAAAAACGAAATCGATGCTCGGATCGAGCGGTGGCGCCTTCCGCTGGAGATCCAGCAAGTAGGAGCCGAGCCGGTTGATGTGCTCGCGCCGGTACGGCGACAGCACCCGCAGCACCGCAGCGTCGACCGGATGGCGCTTGGCCTGCAACTCCTTGAGCTTTCGGGACATCCACTGCACGTTGTAGAGGATGACCATGTTCGCGACGAGCTGGTTGTACTTGATGACCTTGCGCTGCTCGTGCCGCAGGTTCTCCGCGATCACATCCCCGCCGAACATCAGCCACTTCGCGAAGTCGTTGAACTGCTCGCTCTTGTTCGTTGCGGCGTGGATCGTGCGCCGCATGTCCGGCTCGTTGATGTAGCGCAGCAGGAACATGGTGCGCACGACGCGCCCGAGTTCGCGGAAGGCGAAATACAGCTTGTTCTTCACGCTCTCCGAGCCCAGGCGACGCAGAATCGTTGAGGGCGTCATTCGGCCAGCCTTGATCGAGATGGCGACGCGCAGCATGTCCGCGAAGTGTCGCTCGATCAGCGCCCAGTCGATACTCGCCCGAAATAACGACTCGATGTTCTTGTACCGCCGGCGCCGATCGGCCTTGTAGAAAACCAGATCTTTGACGTCGCGGATGCGCGGCATCAGGTTGATACCGAGCAAATGCGCGAGCGCGAAGACCGGCGCGCTTTGCGCGTGCGTGTCACCGTGAACGGTATCGGGCGGCACGTCGGACGTGTTCTTGATCAGCCCGTCGAGGATGTAGACGGCTTCATGCACGCCGCAGGGAATGAAGTGGCTGAACAGCGCGATGTACTTGTCGGAGACGTGGTAATAGCCGATGCCGCCATAGCCGCCGTACCGGATGTGGTATTCGGACAGCAGATTCTGCTCATAGAGGTTCCACTTCGTGCCGTCGGCTGACACGCGGCTGCCGGAACCCCAGAATTTGGGCAACATGAATTGGTTGAAGGCGTTGATGACCTTGACGATCGCCTTGTCGAGCCGCTCCTCGGTGACGTGGCGCAGATTGAGCCAGGCAACCTGCTTGCGGCTGAGATTCTTCACCGAGCGCGCGGTCTGCGTCGGGCCCAGGTTGCAACCGTAGCAGAACAGCGTCGTGATGAAGCGCTTGCGCGGCTCGTCGACCTTGGCCTCGAAGCCCGAGAGCGGGCCAAAGAACTTGTGCAGATCGAGCCACTGCTCGGTCTCGCTCAGGATGTCGAGAATGCTGACGGCCCGCATCGACGCCGTGATGGCGTGGTCGATCAGCTCCATGTTCGGGGGATCGGGCTTCTTCTCGAGCTTGTGGAGAATCAGACCCTGCTCGCCGATCTCCACGTGGTCGTTTTCCGGGAACGCGGCATCGACCGCGTCGGCCAGTGCGCTCAGTTCATCCTTGAGTTGCCGCACGAAGGCGCTGCCGTCGATGGGGAAGTCGACGAGTTCGCTGTAGCGCGGCAGCTCGTCGCGGAATTCGTCCCACGACACTTGATGCTCGCGGGGATCGTCGAACTGGTCACTGTGCTCAACGTAGACGTCGCCGGAGTTGAGTTCGCGCATGAGCTGGCTGAACAGGCACAGTTCGAAGTACTTCCGGTGCAGCAATCGAGACGATCGGCCATCCGGAAACACGCACTTCTCCCACTTTTCCGGAATCCAGTCGAGAGGCAACTGGGCAAGATCGGCCTCGCTAAGCAGCAGATACTCACGTCGCGACGAGCGGTATGGCTTTAGCCAATCGAGCGCTTTGAGCAGCGCATCATCCTGCGAGCTCGACTTCACTGAGAGGATGTCGAGGCATTGAAACAACAGCGAGCGAAGCTTTTGGTATGGCGCCAGTAAGAACGGAAACGTGTGGTTGCCGGCTTGCGCGATGTGCTCGTTGCACTGAACCAACACCGAATCCGGATCGTCGTTGAGGGCTACGCGCATGCGCTCGATGCGAGCGGCCGCGGGCAACTCGTCATCTTGGAGGATGTGAAGCACATCGCGAAATTGGCTAACGAGCGATTGCAACTGATCGGCGTGTCTCAGTCGATATTGCTCGAGCCGGAGCTTGGCCGTGCTCTCCAGGTTGCGCACCGTCTTGATGAAGATCTCGGCGACGTCGTCGAGCGCTTTCTGCAACTGCGAGAAGATAAACAGGACGGCAAGCGTGTAGCGTTTGGTAGGCTTGAGGGCACGCATCTCATGGATGTCGAGTGCCCGCGCCTCCGTGACGAGCTGCATGCGTTTCGGCACGGAGAGGATATCCGGCGCCGGCGGCAGTCCATCGGCCAACTCGCTCATCGCCTGGATGTGCTTGAGAAAGCTTGCCACCTCGCGCGGTCCCGGGCGCTTGGGTTCGCGCTTCAGTTCATCCCAGGCTGTGCGGCCTGCGCGTGCCAGGAAAAGCTCGTCGAGCCGCTTTCGCAAGGGTTCGTCCAGCGCCTCTGTGAATGCGCGGTAGATGGCCTCGTTGAGCTGACCGCGGGCCTGGCTCGCGATGCGCGAAAGTGTCGCGAGCGGCGGCAATTCGTAGCGATGGCGAACGAGCTCCTCGAGCATGACGTTGATGATGTCAGGCAGTTCGGCCTTGGTGCGCGCAGCGTTGGCAGCCCAGGAAGTGAGCTGTTCGTTGGTCGAGGCGTCCAAGGGAAGAATGCGGGCGTACTCGCGCAGGATCTTCTGATGCCGAGACTTGCTGCCCGAGCGGTCGTAACGCGTGAGCGTTGTGCGCGGCAACGGGCGTGCGCCGAGCACCGTGCAGACATGCTCGATGATCGCCGACGGCACGTCGGATACGAGCGGCATGTATCCAAGCCGTTGCAACAGCTTCAACTGCGTGAGGATCAAAACGCGCGTCGGCGCCTGGCGGAACAGGCCGCCAACGAAGCGAATTTCAACCGAGCTGGGCGTGTAGACCACGCGTAGCTCGTCGTCGCTTACCTCGGCAGGCAGGACGGGGTAAGCGGTGTCGTGAACGTTGCTCATACCGTCGGGCTGGATCGATTGTCGAACTGCGGCGGTTAGGTGAAGGCACAGGCGTTGGCTCGTGCGTCGTGCAGCGCGTGATGCTCGCCCCCGTGCTCGGCGAAGTATGACGCAAGGCGTTCCGCGCTCAGCCGCGGATTGACGTTCTCGTTCTTCCAGCCCCGAGGCAGCGGGCCGCCGAGCAACAAACCAAGCAGCACAAAGTCGCCTTCATAGTCGTAGCACAGCACCGGCTTTGGCCTGGTCGGTATGGCTTGCAGCCAAGCCAGTAGTTCGCATTTCAACTGTTCGGCCGTCATCGCTCGCCCCGGGAACTGGCCGAGTTGTGGGAGCACAACTTCGCGGACGAAATCACTGCACCGCGCACGATCGAAGTCCGAGCGCTCGGCGTAAAACTCACGGTCATCTTCGCCGACGATCGCCACGCTAACGAGCTCGCAGGCATCGAAAGACGTGAATTCGGTGTCGAGAAAGTAACGGGTCTTCCACGGACTGCGCGGGGCATTCATCGTTGTTGTTCCCGAGAGGTGCGTTCTGGCCGCGCGATTGTAGCGCGGGGCGTCGGGCAGCTCGACGACGTATGCGCCGAGTCACATCATCACGTCGCCTGGCGAGAGCGTTTCGTCGCGCGCGCCGGCGTGGGCTCTGCTCGCGCACTGAGCTGCCCACGCAAGAGGGCAATCCCCTGGGCAAGTGCATCGCGCTCGCGCCGCAGTTCGCGCGCTTCCTCCATGACGCTCGTGAGCTGCTTTTCGTGTCGCTCGGCGAGGCGCCGCTGCTCGGCCGCGTCGGCCGTGAGCCGCTGTACGTCGCCGACGAGCTGCTCGTTGCGCTGCTGGGCCTTCGCAAGAGCGGTTTCCGCGCGGCGCTGTGCGTCGCGAGCCTCCTCGCTTTGCATCATGACACGCTTTTGTACGCTCTCGAGCCGCACGGTGGCCGTGTCGATTTCTACGCGCAAAGTGGCCTCCTGAGCAACACGGTCAGCTCGAAGCGCATCGAGCTCGCGGGTGTGCGCCGCCTGCGCTGCACGCAGTGCCTCTTCGCCCTGGGCACGGGTGTTGTCGCGTTCCGCAGTAGCAGCCTGCGCGGCTTGGACGGCCGCATCGCGCTCGGCTTGCGCACGCGCGCGCTCGACGGTCACCGCGGCGAGTTGCTCCTCGCGTTCATCGAGCTGCGCACGCAGCGTCTGGGCATGGGCCTCCAGCGCCGCGTGAGCAGTGGCCAGGGATTCGGCCCGCGCCGTGGCGTCGGCCGCTTCGCGCTCAAGTTCCTCGCCGCGTCCGGCGAAAGCCTGCTCACCGTGCTCAACGGCGAGGGCCCAAAGCGAAAGCATTGCGTTGGCGACCGGCGCAGGCAGCGCTGCTGCGAGCGCGTCGTTGCGCGCCTGTTCGTCTTTCCAGAGCTTCAGTTCGTCGTTGATCGTCGTGCGGCTGCCCTGGCGGATCTCGGCATAAATCATGTCAACGGTGAGTGCGTGCGGGAGCCGACCAGCGGCGACAAGGCGTGCGGCGGCTTCGCGGGTGCGCAGACGGGTATCACTGATGCGGCTCATGGGCGGATTTTCACCGTGAAAAGTAGTCAGGACGGCGGAGTTTTGCCGACGATTTTACATGTATATCACTGTATTACGTTATGCACGTAACGATATTGGCTGCAAATTTACGATAACACCTATAATCGAAATGATTTCCGGTGTACGCTGCAATCTCGCCCTTCCAAAACGTGCCAGCGATGAACCTGCCCGCCCCGGCATCCGAAGCGCTCCTGCCGCTCGCTCTGCCTGTCGCGCTTGATGGCCGCGACGGCGCCAACCGGGCACACGGCGTCCACCGGCAGATCGCCGCCGACACGGACGTTGAGGCCGTGCGCCTGTGGCTCGCGGAATACGCGGGCTCGCCGCACACCCTGCGCAGCTATCGCAAGGAAGTCGTGCGTCTGCTCGTGTGGACCACCCGGACCCTTGGCAAGCCGCTTTCGAGCCTCACGCGTGAGGATTTCCTGCTCTACGAGCGGTTTCTGGCGGCGCCGACGGTTGACTGGACCGACCCGACGTTGCCGCGCCGCGGCGGGGCACGGCGCCTGTTTGAGGGGCCACTCGCCGAGCGCAGTCGCCGGCAGGCGCTCGGTATCCTCTCGGGCCTCTTCAACTACCTGGTGGCTGCCGGCTACCTTGTCGGCAACCCGCTTGCACTGCGCCGGGGACGGTCCACGCCCGCGGTGCGCACCCGGCGCGTCGAGCGCTATCTCGATGCAGCGCTCTGGCGTATCGTGCTCGATTCCCTGGAGGCGTGGCCGCAAACCAGCGCGCGCGAGCGCCAGCACTACGAGCGCAGCCGCTGGGTCATGCGCTTCCTTTATCACACGGCACTGCGCGCGAGCGAGGCCGCCAACGCGAAGGCAGCCGACTTCTTCCTGCGGCGGGGACGTTGGTGGCTGCATGTCGTCGGCAAGGGGGGCGTCGAGGGCGAGGTGCCCGTGAGCGATGCATTGATCGCCGACTTTGGCCGGTACCGGACCTTCCACGGCATGCCGTCGCTGCCACGCGCCGACGAACTTGCGCCGGCGGTGATGGGCATTGCCGGGGATGCCGGACGGCACCTCACCCCTGCAGCCGTCTATCTGATCGTGAAGGAAGTGTTCCGTCGAGCGGCACATGCGCTCGAGCCCGCTAACCCCACGGGTGCAGCAACGCTGCGGCGCGCTTCCACGCACTGGTTGCGTCACTCGGCAGCCTCGCACCAGGCGGACGCGGGCACCGACATCCGCTTTATCCAGAAGAATCTACGGCACGCATCCATCGAGACGACGGGGCTTTATCTGCACGCTGAGGACGATCGACGTCATGCGGATACGGTAGGCGAAATGCCTCATTGAACACGTATCATTGGCCGCCCACTCACTGCTGCATCTTTCCAGAATATGGAAACACCGTCTCGAGCCCACGTTCTGCGCCAGATACCCCGAAGCGTCATACTGGGCTGCGTCAGCCTGTTCATGGACGTGTCCTCCGAGATCATCCATAGCCTGCTGCCGATGTTCCTGATGGCAGGACTCGGAGCCAGTGCCACGACGATCGGCCTGCTTGAAGGCATCGCAGAGGCAACCGCCCCTGTCGTCAAGGTGTTTTCCGGGACGCTGAGCGATTACCTGGGCCATCGGAAATGGCTTGCAGTTGCGGGATATGGTCTGGGTGCGCTGAGCAAGCCGCTGTTTGCGATGGCGCCGACCATCGGCGTCGTGATCGCGGCGCGCGTGATGGACCGGGTCGGCAAAGGCATCAGGGGAGCGCCTCGCGATGCGCTCGTCGCCGATGTCACGCCATCGCATCTTCGGGGCGCCGCCTATGGGCTCAGGCAGTCGCTCGACACGGTTGGTGCCTTCCTTGGGCCACTGCTCGCTGTTCTCATCATGCTGACGTGGGTGGACAACTTCCGGCTGGCGTTCTGGCTTGCCGTCATTCCCGGTCTGCTCGCCGTTGCCCTGCTCACCGCAGGCATCCAGGAGCCCGCGCGGGAGCGCGGTGCGAAGCGGGTCAATCCGGTTCGCTGGGAAAGCCTCAGGCAACTCGACCGGCGTTACTGGGAAGTCGTCGCGGTGGGCGCGGTGTTCTCGCTAGCGCGCTTCAGCGAAGCGTTCCTCGTTCTGCGAGCCATGGGAAGTGGCGTGCCGGTTGCACTGGTTCCGCTCATGATGGTCGCCATGAATGTGGTCTACTCGCTATCGGCGTACCCGTTCGGCAAGCTTGCCGATACGATGAGTCATGCCCGGCTGCTGGTAGCGGGTCTCTTCATGCTGTTCGCCTCGGACCTGGTCCTGGCACATGGCATTCACTGGGGTATGGTTCTGGTCGGCGTCGGATTGTGGGGGCTGCACATGGGAATGACCCAGGGGCTGCTCGCGACGATGGTCGCTCATGCCGCACCGGAGCAACTGCGCGGCACGGCGTTTGGTTTCTTCAATCTGCTCGGTGGAGTCGTTACGCTGCTGTCCAGCGCGATTGCAGGTGCGTTGTGGGATCGCGTTGGCGCGGCCACCACGTTCTATGCGGGCGCCGCGTTTTGCGTCGTGACCATCGCGCTGGTTTGGCTACAGGGGCCGCCTCAGAGAACCTGAAGCACGTCGGGCCTGCCACAGTGGCAACAACGGGCTGGACTCGCGCAATCAATCCGCGCGCTCCAGAGCCCGTGGCGCTCCGGCCATCGCCGTGCACCGGCCCTCGTACCAGTTTTGCCTGCCGTCGCGAGCGGTCGTTGATGACCTGGTGCCGGCGGTGGTCCGTCATTGTCTTCCAGTTGCGGATTTCATCGCGTGTGCGCAGGCAGCCGGCGCAGAATCCAGTCCGGCCATCCATGGCGCACACGTCGATGCACGGCGATCTGTCAGCCACCGGTCAGGCCGCGAGCCGCAAAGGCAATTGCTGGGACACGCGCCGACGGATAGCTTCTTCGATAGCCTGAAAAACGAACGGGTTCATGCAACTCGCTATCACACGCATCGCCAAGCCGCAGCGGACTTGTTCAAATGCATCGAAGTGTTTTACAACCGCGGTCGCCGTCATTCGTCGCCCGGCTTCGCGTCACCGTCCCAGTTCATGCGAGACTGGCTCGCGGCTCAACAGAAAAAGGATGCTGCTGCATAACCCCAAGCATCTGGAAGGCCCCCGGCGTCAGAATAGTTGTCACGTTGTTTGATTCTTGGACATGGTCCGGGGGCGGTAGAAGGCGAAAAACAGAGGGAAGGTCACTGGCTTGCACACTCGAAGCTGTCGGACGTGATGCTCCTCGTCATTAGTATCGTTGGCACGATGATCGCACCCTAGCAGTTGTTCTTCCAGCAGAGCTATGTGATCGACAAGCGCATCACGCCGCGCTTCATGAAGTATGAGAAAGCTGACCTGTGGATGGGCATCGCGCTGATGCTGATCGGCGCGGTGGCCGTGATGGCATTCAGCGCCGCGCTGTTCTCGGGAAAGCCTGAATTTGGCAATTCCAC
This sequence comes from Paraburkholderia sp. AV2, assembly GCF_054968425.1. NCBI lineage: Bacteria > Pseudomonadati > Pseudomonadota > Betaproteobacteria > Burkholderiales > Burkholderiaceae > Paraburkholderia > Paraburkholderia sp. AV2. Next base: position 9,611 of record NZ_JBANLK010000040.1, on the reverse strand, counting down.
GGATGCGGGCGGCGTCATCACCGGCCTTGAAAAATACGCCGGACGTACCTCGACCGTGCTGTTCGCGATTGTGCTGTTCGATGCGGCGATCATTGGCGCAGCGGCGGTCTGGTTGTCGACCGCCTATGCGGTGGCTCGATCACGCCGCCCCCGAAATGGCCCTATAACGCCGCCCGCTGACACGCCCGTTCTTGCGCGCCCCCAAACCGCCAAGACTCGACCCGGATGATATAAATTATCGGGGATGCGCAGAGGTTGTCCTATCGTCGGGTCTCAGCTCTGAATGACAGGTCGGCCGCAAATTTTTTCTGATTGCACGAGCATTATCATGATCAACATCAAATACCGGTTGTACCAGCCGAACCTCGCACCCCGCCGTACGCGGGTCCAGGTTCCTGGCTGGGGCGGCACAAGGGATCCCCGGCGGGACGGCTCCCACGAACAAGGCTGGCATTGCCTGCCGTTCGTGGAAGGCGCGCAATACGGTATTGAGCTGTTTTATCCCCACGGCAGCGAGGTCCGGGTCAGCCGTCGTGACGGACAATTCGCTTTTGAGGGGGACTTCGGCCCCAACCCGAACAACGGTGTGAACTGGCCCCCTTTCCGCGCATTTGGGGAGAATTTCTACACCTACCAGCTTCTGTTCGATCTGAAAGTCCCGGAAGGTTATGCCGTGCGCACCGAACCGCATCCGCGCTTCTACCTGAGTGATGCTGAAGACGTGCCGCTTGCCGTACCGGCACTGCTGCGCACAGCCTGGTGGCCCATGATTAACTTCGTGGTGTTCAAAGCCCCGCCTCAGGGTGGCGTTCACGTGTTCCGCCCCGGTGAGCCTTTCATGCAACTTTGTGTCGTGCCAGCTGAGCCGGATTTCACGCTCGAATCCATGGGTGTGGAGGAGGCGGCTGAGCGGGAAATGCAATCGAGACGAATTCATGCCAGCCGCGACACACTGGGACAGGACACAAGGTGGACGTCGTCAACCAATACGGTCTTCGACGGCACTTACCGCCGTATTCTGGGTGCCGCCCGGGCGAGGGATCGGATGGCAGACGATTAGTTTCCGTATATCTGAAAACCAATACCGGGTAACATCATCACCGCATTGTTGTGGTGGTGATGGTAGTAAGGCGGTGGCGGTGGTGGTGTGTAATATACGGGTGGTGGCGTGTAATACTCGGAGCCCGGAGCATAATATCCATGATGGTGATGGTGATGGTGATGGTGATGGTGATGGTGATGGTGATGCTCGCCGCCCGGATACCATTGCACCTGCTCAACCTCCGGCCCTGCTCTGTGTGCCTGTTTCGCCAGCTCTGCATTGTGAGCCCTGAGTGTCTCAACGGCGTTTGGAATGGGCTGAAGCAGGTCAGAATAGGATGACACGGGCAAAGGCACCTGCGGCGCAGCGACATCGGCTGCGGCGTGTGCGCTGGTACTGCTCAGGGTGGCAAGTCCGGCTAGTGTGCCGAGCAGCCCCGCGATCTTACGCTCCATCCGATACTCCTTTATTCAACGAATCGATGTTTCATGACGAAGTAGCGAATCGGCAAATGTGCCGGGATACCCGCTTCATCATGCTCATTCACCACGTGTCCTGCGTTGCGTAAATTGAAAAAGACGCGCTCGCCTGGGTATGCATGGAGAATCCAATTGACGTCCGATTTTAATCGTCACCCTACGCGTCGTCTTTCTGTCGCTCGTCAAATATGTAAGCGGTGGTAACGTCCGGCGACATGCTCGTTGTGGTCAGATGGCGCCGAGTCGGCGTGCCAAGCACGTCGTAAAGCCCCAGAGGATCAGGTTGCCCACCAGCCCGTGTCTTGCCAGTTTCCGACGCGAAGACCCAATGACGTGCATCAACAGTCCGGAAATATCTTTTCCGAACCCACTGGGCCTCTTTGTTCGGATGCCGGCACCGAGCCCAGCGCCACAAACAATTGCCATATCGCGCAACTGACCTTGGCAAAGGTCCGCTTCTACACGACTAAGCGCCTGCACAAAAGTTCAGGGCGCGTTTTTCGTCACTACGGCCTGACCTCGCGAGAGCTGGCATCGGGATGCCCGGCGGCAGATTCCGGCTCGAGTGGCACCAGTTGAGCCCGGGGCAGCCCCGCGCCCAGTTCAAGATTGAGGGCGACGCGCGTCTCGTCGAGTCCGCGCTCAAGATCGTAGACGCCGATACGGGTGCGCAGTGCGGTCGATTCATAGTCGATTATTGCGCGTTGATCGAGCGTGCCCTGGTTATATGCCTCTCGCGCGCACTCGACCTGCTCGTCGGCCGAAACGGCCTCTTCGCGCGCGACGGCCAGGGACGTGGCAATTTGCTTGCTGCGTACCTGAAGCCCACGAATGGTCGAGTCGACCTGATCGAGGCGGGTCTGATACTGCTCATGAAGCAAGCGCCGGGTGGCACGGGTTTTCGCGACCTGGCCCTGGTTTCTGTCAAATATTGGCAGGTCGAACGTGACAATTGGACCACCCGAGCGGATTGCGTCGGTGTCCGAGCCCCACGAACCCCCAAGGACCAGCGTGGGAAACTGTCCGAGAATCGCCGCGCGCACGTCTGCGTCTGCGGAGCGATATCCGAGTTGAAGCGCAATCAGGTCTGGGCGTCGTGCCGGAAGTTCGGTGATTTGCGCATCAAGGTTCGATGGCATTGCCGGCAGTTCGGGCTGGGTGATCCGGAAGCGTGCATCCGCCGTCATGCCTAGCAGTGCGTCGAGTTCCTGCCAGTTTCTGATCTGTGCCAGACGCAGGGACGAGATGGATTGCTCAAGCCCAGCCTTCGATGCCAGCAGCGGGGCAAGATCCGACTGACTCATCTCGCCCTTGTAAACCACCGCACGAACTTCCGAAGCCGCGTGTGAAACTGAGGCAAGCGCCGCTTCGCTGCGCTCGATCGACAATCGTCCCCAGTATAGATCGACAGCCAGAAGGCGCGCCTTTTGTGCCACCTGCCATTCCTTCCAGAGCAGTTCGGCGTTGACTTGCGATACATGCTCACTTGCCGACACCACACGCCATCGATAGGTCAAGAGGGACTTCACGTCCTGCGAAAGCGACGCACTGAACGCATCCGTCGTACCCGGGCCGCCAAGCAACGCAGCGTAACCGAGGCTGACGGACGGATTGGGCAGGACCTCACTTTGCGTGAGGCCCGCCTGCGCAAGATCGGATTCGCCGTGCCACGCTTGCAGTTCGGGATCGTTAAGTATCGCGAGCAATCCGATCTGGTCAACACTCAATGGCCTGTCCACGTCGATGACTTGCGGCTCGCCCCCCGCCGCCGCAGGCAACGCATGCCTGACGTCATCGATGCGGCTCACGAGTTGTGCATGAGCGGGGAGCGGTAGCGGGTGATAGGACGCACATCCGCTAATCCCGCTGACCGTGAGGACGCTGGCGAACAGCCTTTTGCCCGGCATTCGTTTTTGCATGTCTGGCTTCCTCAGCATGTCCCACGTGGTTGTACGAATGCATCGACATGGCTTCATCATGGCGCATCGCGCTGTGCAAGGCGCGCAAGCTGCCTGCGGCGCCCATGCAGATAAAGCGCGGGAATCAGGTTTGTGCTGCGCACAGCGCTCCAGAGGAGCCCGCCGAGGATCACGACGGCGAGCCCCTGTTCAGGCGCCGCACCCTGACCGAGTCCCAACGCAGTTGGCAGCATGCCGAGCATCGCTGTGACAGCGGTCAGCACGATCGGTCTGAAGCGCACGTGGATGCCTTCACGCACCGCGTCTTCCACCGGCATGCCTGCGGCCTCGTTTTTCTGCACGCGATCAAGAAGAACGATGCTATGACGAAGACCGATTCCGATCAGTGTGAGGAAACCGATCATCCCCGTCGCATTCAGTCCGACGCCGCTCACAACGAGTGCAGTCGTACCGCCAGTCAACGCCAGTGGTATTTCCAGCAGCAGGATGGCTGGAATCAGAAGGCCATCGAATTGCAGCAGCAAGATACCGACCATGATGCCAAAAGCCGCGAGCGTTGCGATGACGAGCCCGAGCGCAGCGCGCTCGAGCTGAGCGGCCAGTCCGCCGAATTCGATCCGGTAGCCGGCCGGCAGATGAAGCCCGGACAAGGCCTCGCGCGCGGCGGCGTCGGTGCTGCCGAGTGGCCCATTCGGCGTGGCCAGGATGTCGAGCGCCCGCGCACCCGCAACGTGCTGCATCTGGTTTGGCGTAGCAACCAGCGAGAGAGTCGCGAGCTGTGAAAGCGGTGTCCAGCCTGCCGGAGTCCGTATAGGGAGTGCGTCGAGCATTGCCACGCTCTGCTGCGATGCGTCGGCAAGGCGCAGATACAGACTGAGAGGGACGTTCCCTTCAGGCACCCGCGTAATCACTTCGCCGTTCACGAGGGCATTGACCTGCTCATAGAGCGACGCCGGTGTCATCCCATAGATACCGGGCGCCTGCGCGTCAGGGATGATCTGCAATTGCGTGACGGGGTAGCCATCGTTGTTGAATACGTCGCTGAGCGCGGAGACGTGATGCAACCTCGCCGTAATCCGGTCGGACAGTGCCCGCAATTCCGCGACACTGCTCCCGAACACGTGGATCACGAACGGCTGCGGCAAGCCCGACAAGCTCTCGCCGACCCGTTCGATCGTGGGCGTATCTACGGCGAGCTGGACGCCGGGCAGCCTCGACGCATGCTGAATGCGTTGGCCGATCGCGTCGAGCGCATTGACGCTCACACCGGGCTTGAGCACGACCTCGATCTCACCGGCGTAGGCCGGTTCGGTGTACGACGTGGATGCCGATGAACCCATGCGGGCGTACACGTGCGCGACCGCATCGTCGTGCAGCAATCGCCGGGTAATGGTCGCGACGGCTTTGCGGGTATCCAGGAGCGAGCTGCCGGGCGGCAACGTAAACGATTCGAGAAGCACACCTTCATTGGGCAGTGGCAGGAAATTGATTGGGACGAGGACGAGACCCGCGAGGCTCAGCACCAGAACAGCAAACGTGATCGCGAGACTCGTCCGGGGCGCTCGCGAGACCCACTCAAAAAGCCTCTCGTTTCCTCGCTGAAGGTGCTGCAGCAGCCGGTGGCCGCTACCCATGCCAGAAGCCGGCTTCGCATTCAGAAAGCCCAGGCCGAGCGGAGTCAACGTCAGCGAAACGACCAGCGACGAAAGCAGCGCGACGATCATCGCAAGCGAGAACGGAATGAAGAAAAGCCCGACCAGTCCGCCTACGAACAGTAGCGGCACGTAGATCGCGACATTCGTGAGCGTGCCGGTGATGTCGGGAATGGCGATCGCCTTCAGACCATTCCACACCCCTGCCCAATGCGCGTCCCCGCTTTCCCAGCGGTGATAGATGCTTTCCAGCACGATAATGGCGTCATCAGCGAGCAGTCCGACCGCCACGCTCAGCGCTCCGAGTGTCATCAGGTTGAGGTCCTGTCCGGATGCGTGCAGGGCAGCAATGGCGAGCGCGAGCGATAGCGGAATGCTCAGTGCGAGCGTCACGATTCCGCGTCCCGCGCCTAGTATCCAGAACAGCACGACAATGGCGAGCACCGCGCCGATCAGCAGGTTGCGCCCAAGGTCGGCTCCAACGAGTCTGACGACGTGTCCTTGACTGTACGTTCTCACCCAGCGCACGCCGGAGGGCAACTGTGACTGGCTGCCATTGAGCGTCGCCTGGACCGCACGGGTAACGGCGAGCGTGGACGCGCCCGGTTGCTTGATGACGGTCAGTGCGACACTCGGGTTTCCATCAAGCGAAACGGCACTGTGTGTCGGGATCGCCGAGCGCACGATTTTCGCGAGCGCCCCGAGCGGTATGGCGCCGTTCGGCGTAGTCACCGGAATCGCTTCGAGCTGCGCGATATGCACGGGCAGGCTGCGTGCCTCGATCAGCACGTCGTTATGGCCTAGCGTAACAAATCCGGCAGGCTCGAGCAGAATCTGCGCCTTGATGGCCTGCGCGAGCGCCGTGACCGGCACGCCGTAGCGCTGCATTGCGCGGAGATCCGGTTGAATCCAGAGCGATTCATCCCCCGCGCCAAACACATGCACGAATTGCACGCCGGGAATCGCACGCAACGCCGGCGCGATGTTCGCCAGCACGGCTCGTTGGACCTGGGCCGGCGCTACATCGGCGGGAATCCGGGCGCTATAGTCGGCAACCTCGTTGATCGCATTGCCCATGATCTGTGCGACCGGATCCATCTGCGCCGGCAGTTCTGCACGTGCCCGGTCGATCGCTCCGTTGACCGCCTGCAGGTCAATCTGGGCGTTGCTGCCTTCGCGGAAGCGCACGTCGATTTCGACAGTGCCGTTGCCCATCACCGAGCGCACGCTGCCGAGATTCGTCAGGGTAAGAATCTGGCTTTCGAGCGGGTTGACCACGAGTTGCTCAAGCTCGGTCGCGGTCGTACCCGGCAGATGGGCTGTTACGCTGATCTGCGGAAAATCGAATTGCGGTAGCACTTCAACCGGTGTGTGAACGAGCGCATACGCCGCGCAGAGCAACACGGCGCCAAGCAGCAGTATCCAAAGCACCGGGCGTTGCAATACGCGCGGTATGGCGACATCGCGATCCATAAGTCGGTCCGTCAGTCGGGCGGTTGATAGGTCTGCGCGATGCCGCGGTGGTATTCGAGAAAGGCGTCCCGGGCAACGATTTTTTCGCCGGGCCGCAAGCCGGAGACGATGCCGGTCCACCAGCCTCGCGCCGGGCCAGGGACCACGCGTCGAGGCTCGTCGCCTTTCGGCGTGTGAACAAGCACCCACCACTCGCCTCGATCAAGAATCAGCGCGGCTGTCGGCACCATCACGAGCGGCGCCGATGGGCCGTCGAGCGTGACAGTACCCCATTGCCCACTGATCCAGTGCGCTTCCGGGATTGCACCCAGGCCGACTTGCAAGCCGCCGTCAGCGCCAACGGCGGGCGCGATCGTGGCTATCTTGACGGGGACGGGAGCACCGCCACCGACCGGCGCAAAACGGCCCACCATGCCGACATAAAGCATTGACGCGTTGGCACCGTAGTACTTCGCGCGCACCCACAGAGGGCCTCGCGGTTCAATGGTGAGCAGCGTTTGCCCAGCATGAGTCTGTTCGCCATCGGCTGCCTGCACCGCGATGACGGAGCCTGCAACGGGTGCCGTGATCGCCAGAAGCTCACTCGTCTCCGCCAACTGCGCCTTCGCGGATTGTTCGGCCGCACGCGAGGCGGCGAGCTCGCTGATTGCGGTGTCGACTGCCTGCCGGGTCCCCAGGTGGATGGCGAGTTGTTCGCGGGCGATTTCGAGTGCGTGCGTCGCGGCGTCGAGCCTCGCCTTTGCGCCTTGTAACGCCCCCTCGCGCTGGGTCATCAACGAATACATTTGCGGGCCGCTCACGCGTGCGAGCACTTCGCCGGCGGCGACGATGCTACCGGGCAGGACATGCAGGTCACCCAGCGTCCCTGCGTCAACGGTGCGCACGTTTATGATTGCCGTGGGCTCGACCTGTCCGTATGCAGTCAGCCGCACCGAAAATGTCTGCTCACGCGCGACGACGGTCGGCGCTGCTCCTGCGTCGATGCCTGAACGATCGGCACGTGCGGATTCGCCGAATGTACCGGTCAGCCACAGTAGTGCCACCAGTCCAGCCACGAGGCTGCGACGATTGCGATGAATCAAGACGTCCATGCGAGCAGGTGGCGCAAGATGGGTTCGCCGTACAGGGCGCCGAGCAAACCGGCGACCATCAGCAGGCCCGCAAACCGCGCCTCGATCCGCGGAGATGTCAAGGCAGATGACATCTGCGATTCGGGTAGCGGCGCAAGGAGTCGTTCTATCCGTCGCTGCAGGGCGTCGCGATCGCCGACAAGAAGCGCGTGTGCCTGTATTGTCGACCGCCCCGGCCGACTCGGCTCCTTGCGCGCACCCTGCGTATGACGCAGCGTCGTCAACAAGGCGGCCGCCAGATCTTCGCCCGAAGTCCCCAGGCTGCGCGCCTCATCGTCGCGAGCACATTCGAGGGCCTCCAGCCAGCCATCAAAACGCGCACGTGCACCCGGCCATGGCCATTGCAAGTCGGTTGCGAGCTGTGCGAGCCAGATGCGCAGCGGGTCGCGATGACAAGCGTGTGCCTGCTCGTGTTGCCATGCCGCTTGCAGTGCCGCATCGTCCAGCGTCCTCGCGAGGAACGGAGAAAAAAGCACCCGTGGCCGCAGCAGACCGACAGTGCATACATCAGCATCTCGCGGGTCGCGCCCAAGTGCCCAGACCGCTCGGGCCACCGCCCGCGCAGCAATCAAGGCGAAAGGCAGACAGGCACCGATCAGCACCCATTGGCTGAGGCGATCATCTACTGGATCGGGTTCGCGCAATGCCCAGCCGCAGAGCCACGCTGCCACGAGCATCGCGGGCATGACCGGTAGCCAGAGCCGCAGCCACGCATGGCGCTCGACACCGTGAGCGCCGCCGACCGTCGGGCGCAGCGGAAGCATGGCCAGGGGCTGAAGCGCAACGCCACCGAGCAGAACCACCAGCACGGTGAGTAACGATTCACGTTCCATCGTTGTGACTCCTTTTGGCGTGGATCGCTCGTTCGAGCTCGTCCAGCAAGACCGGGTCTATCTCGTCGACCGCATCCACGAGCGTGGCGACGGCCGCATGGGGCGCGGATCCGAGCAGTCGGGACACGAGGTGTCGTGCCCGGGCGCGGTCAACCTGCACCCGACCGACGGCCGGCGTGTAGACGAATCCGCCCGCGACGCGCTCGCGCGTGATCAGTCCTTTTTCACGCAAGCGATCAACGACCTTCGCGGTCGTCGTATAGACGCGGCCGGCAGGCGCGCCGAGCCGCTCGTGCACGGCACGCACGGACGCCGTGCCCAACTCCCACAGCACGTTCAGGACGGCGTACTCGAGGTCATCGGCAGGTAGACGGAATGGACTCATTCGGGTAGATTACGACAGCTGTCGTAGCTGCGTCAAGCAATGAGACCCTTGGCACCGTGACGCGCACTGAAGCTACCTCGCCAGGTTCTTCGCCCGCATCGTGCTCGCAGCACGCCAGGCGTTGATGAAGTCCGTTCAATCCGTCTTGCCAGCCCATGAGGAAGATCGTGTGCTCGACCTGAGAAACGCATTCGACGAAAAGAAGCTTTTTATTGCCTTCGAGGTGAGCTTGTGGTTCAAGGGCGTTTTTGCCCTTGCTGAGGCGGTATCAGGCGTTGCCGCTTATTTGGCTTCGCCTCGAATCCTGCTGTCCCTCGTGCTTTGGGTTACCAGGGGAGAGTTTGCCGAGGACCCTCATGATCTGGTGGCACACTGCCTCCTTCATTCCGTGCAGCATCTTTCGGTAACCGCCCAGAAATTCGCGGCAGTCTATCTGCTCGCACACGGACTGCTCAAGCTATGGCTGATCGTCGGCTTGCTGCGGCGGCGTCTCTGGTACTACCCGGTGTCAATGGTCGTGTTCGCCTTCTTTATTGCTTACCAGATTTACCGATACACGCTGACCCATTCCGTATGGTTACTGCTGCTCACAGCGATGGATGCGGTCGTCATTGCGCTGACGTGGCACGAGTATCGATACCTGCTGTTCCGTCGCGATCTAAACGGTATTCTGTAGTGCGAGATATTTGGCGTTGAGA
>NZ_JBANLK010000039.1:0-62029 GCF_054968425.1 Paraburkholderia sp. AV2 | reverse complement strand
GACCACCACCATTGAGCACCACTACAAGGTCGTGGATAACGGAAAGCCACGAACCATTGTTCTGAATCTTCTTGGGTCGCGGTTGAATTATCCCAAACCCGAGACGTTCTCCGAAGATCAGTATAAAAAAATAGCGATGGAGCTAGATGTTGAGGTTGCTGCTGTTAAGGCGATTGTCCAGCAGGAGTCAGGGGGGCATCCGTTTCTGGAAAATGGACTGCCATCCATTCTGTACGAGAAGCGCCATTTTTTTGATCTTGCTGTGGCAAAGCAAGAGGCAAAAAATTCTCCTAAGAAGGATGCAAAAAAGAAAAAAACTCCGACGAACCCCTACCCGGGATATCCTGATTTATGTTTTAAAGGGCCAGATAATTATGGACCAGGTGGCTTGCATCAATATGAGAAGCTTGTGCGCGCAGCAGCACTAGATTTCGAAATTGCGATAAAAGCATGTTCGTGGGGTGGATTTCAAATACTTGGAGAGTACTACGCCGATTGCGGCTGCGCTACTGCGTTTGAATTTGCGAACAAGTTTCTGGCGGGTACTGATGGGCAGGTGGAGATATTTGCCGCTTTTATGAAAAACGTAAAACCAGCGGCAGTTAAGGGGTTGAGGGAACATAACTGGGAGAAGGTTGCAAGCGGATATAACGGCAACGGTTGGCAGACCCAGAATCCTGATTATGCAGCTAATTTGGGTAAATATTATGATCAATTTAAGTAAAATATTTACTGGTGCTGTTTTTGCGCTCGCGATGGCTGCGCGGGGATTTGCAGGGGAGGCTATTTTATTTGATGATCCGAGTTTGATAGCATATCGGGATGATGGTCGAATTTATGGGCTTTATGATGCCCAAAATGAAAAATTTTCATGTAATTTCCTCTTTTTTGAGAAAAGCGATGGCACATCAAATTCTGTCATTGATGGCTATACCGATACGAAGCTGTTGACATTTATCCCTGATGGAGATTCTTTTGAATTCTCGAATAGGGATCGAGACTTTGATATAGATGGGGATCTGTATCGCCGCGAAGATGAGTGGATAATCAGAACCTCTAGTGGACAAGCTGGATGCGAAAATTCGGCAGGAGGATTCATCTTTAAACTCGGAAGTATGGAGGCTATTAAGTATCACATTGCCCGGAAGTTTTCATCATCGGGTATTCGGATCGTAAGGAGCAAGACGCTCTTATACGATCGTCGCGGAAAGGAATTTTTTACCAGGAGAGGCTATCTCGCGAAATGGAATGCGGTCGTTGTTCTTGAATCTCAGAAACAATATTCACTGATACGGTTTTCAGATCCGCGATTAAACGTCGAATCCTACGGGCGGGTCACAACAGGTTGGGTTCACACGTCTGATCTCGTAAATCCGCTCCCTCCCGAAGCCAAACATTAAAGAGAACCTTAATGATCAATCTCATCCGGCTTGGCGATACGACAGATCACGGTGGTGAATTCGTCACCGCCTCCGAAACCATGCGCTACAAGGGCGTCCGTGTCGCGCGCAAGGGCGACGAGGTGAAGTGTCCGCAGCACCCCGGCGTAAGCCCGAACGTGATTCTCGAAGGCGATCCGAAGATACGTGACAAAGGTGTACCGGTCACCCGCCAAGGCCATCACGCCACCTGCGGATGCAGCCTGATTTCCAGTATCGAGTGATGTACCCGGGCCACGCGCACATGCGGCCCTATCATCCATGAGGTAAATCGATGGACCGGATAAAACCCGGGGTTGCCCTTCCCATCGAACTGATCGATCGGTTGCAGGCCACGGCCCTGGAAATACGGGTTCTTCGCGCTAATGCGCCGGATCAACACGAACCCGGTCATCGATCCGGTCGGCACGGCCAGCCTGCCCGCAACGGAACCCTTCAAGATCGGCCAGAAGCCGAGCCTGATCTTCGCACCCAGCGAGATCGCGGACGTGCGGGTGGTCAATGGCAAGCTGCGCATCCGCCTCTACAGCCTGGGCATGTTCGGGCCGAACGGTGCGCGCTGCCGCTGCACGTCACCGAGATTGCACGCGAGCGCGAAGAACTGCGGGGCGACCCGAGACTGTACAACTTCATCAACATTTTCCACCACCGCTCACTCACGCTGTTCTACCGCGCCTGGGTATCGGCGCAGTCCGCGGCGAGCCTCGACCGGCCCGATGACGACCGCTTCTCGTTCTACATCGGCTGCCTGTCCGGGTGCTCGCCCCGGCATGACCGTACCGTCTCCCTGCCACCGCATGCGCCTGTTGGCCGCGCCGCATCTGGTGAGCAAGGCCCGGAATGTCGATGCGCTGGCCATGTCGGTGGCTCACCATTTCGGTGTCCCGGTACGGATCGAGGAATACTCGGACCACTGGATCGCGCCGCCGCCGGAGCTGAAATGCAGGATGGGACAGCAGGGTATGTCGGCAAGCCCTGGACGCGGGGCGATCCTGGGCGGGCATGTGCTGGACAGGCGGCACCGCTTCTGCATGGTGATCGGGCCACTCGACATGGCGGACTACCACCGCTTCACCCCACGGGGAGATAGCCTGCTGCGCCTGGTGGCGTGGGGGCAGACGTAAGTTGCAGATCAAACCGCATTGCGAGCCGCCTGCGATGATGGGCGACTCACACCAGTTCGGCTGGTCGGCATGGCTGGGCGAGTCACCCGGCGGCGAACCGGTTGTCGGCATGCGCTTCGAGCCTGAACAGTACCTGGCGCAGATCGTGCATAACGCAGGGAAGCCTCAGGGCGGCGGGAGAAACCAATGAACCCGATGGGTCTGGCGGACAGCTTGAGTGAGCAAATCACGGAGATGATTCCGGCATTCGAACAGCAGCATGGTTGCATGCCCGCCGCGCTTATCTTGCATCCGACCCATGCCGATGCGTTCGCCCACGAACCCGAGCCTGGTTCTGAACTGCTCGACAGGGTGAGCATCATCGTGTCCCCACTCTTCGAGCCTCTCGTGCCGGTGGGCCAGCAGGGCAACAATCACGAGCTGTAGCCCTATCATCACGCGCTGTGGGGAACGGACTTTCCCCGCACGTGCTCACGTGCAGCGCAGCATCAACAGGTAAGCTATCGGCGTATTGTTGCGACGAAGGTTTCCCGGCAGCGCAACGCGTGGGGAAACGTGGGGAATGGATGTTTGGGGCTGTGTGGGAAACGAAAATTCCCCCACTCGTTGCCTGTAAAGGCTTGTGGCGCGGCCCTGTGCAGTGAGGAAGATGAGTTATCCCCACTTTTTCTGGACAACCCTGTGCATATCTCCCTGACACCACGACCAAGCCCCTGAACCCAAAGAAAATCCTCCCCAAGCCACGCAACCGGGCCCGCCGCCCGCAAAGACCCTAAAGATCGTATGGAATATGCCGTTAACTTTGCAGTGATGTAAGGCCCTCAGCGGCCCGCCTGCAAGGAATCCCATGCGCAACAACCAGCCCGTCACGCAACACGAATACGACTTCCCCGCTTCGCAAATGCTCGTCTCGGCCACCGACCTGAAAGGCCGCATCGAGTACTGCAACCCCGCGTTCATCGCCGTTTCCGGTTTCAGCCGCGAAGAGCTGATCGGCCAGCCGCACAACATCATCCGTCACCCGGACATGCCGGCCGTTGCCTTCGCGGACATGTGGAGCACCATCCGCGAAGGCCGCCCCTGGACGGCGCTCGTGAAAAACCGCCGCAAGAGCGGCGACCATTACTGGGTGCGGGCAAACGTCACCCCGGTCTCCGAACAAGGCACCGTGGTGGGTTATCTGAGCGTGCGCGTGAAACCTTCGCGCGACGAGATCCGCGAGGCCGAAGCCCTCTACGCGAAGATGCGCGAAGGCACGTTGGGCGGCGTGCGCCTGCGCCGCGGCGCGATCGTGCGCACGGGCCTCGCAGGCGCCGTGCAGGCGCTGCTGCGCGTGCCCATCGCGACACGCATCGCCATGGGTTATGGCGGCGTGCCCGCCATCTTCGCTCTCGCGGGCGTCGCCGCCTGGCAGGGCCTGCCGCCGCTGCCGTTCTGGGGCGCCTTCGGCGTCGCGTCCCTCTGCAGCGCCGTGGCCTGGTGGCTCACCACGCGCCATCTCGGCGCGCCGCTCGACCAGATGACCGTCGCCTCCACGCGCATGGCCGCCGGCGACCTCACCGCCACGCTCACGATCACCACGAGCGACGATCTGGGCGAAGTGCTGCAGGCACTCAATCAGTTGCAGGCCAACCTCACGGCCATCGTGTTCGACGTGCGCGCGCAGATCGACGGCATGCTCGACGCGGCGCACGAAATCTCGAGCGGCAACGTCGATCTGTCGCGCCGCACCGAACTCCAGGCGGCTTCGCTCGAAGAAACCGCCGCGACGATGGATCAGCTCACCGCCACCGTGCAGGCCAACGCGGAAGCGAGCACGCGTGCGCTCGACCTCGCGCGCGAAGCGCAGGCCGCCGCCGCGGAGGGCGGCTCGATCGCCGGCCAGGTCGAGCGCACCATGGCCGGCATCAACGATGCCTCGCGGCGCATCAGCGACATCGTCGGCGTGATCGACGGCATCGCGTTCCAGACCAACATCCTCGCGCTGAACGCCGCCGTCGAGGCCGCGCGCGCGGGCGAGGCGGGCCGTTCGTTCGCCGTCGTGGCGGGCGAGGTGCGCATGCTCGCGCAGCGTTGCGCGGCATCGGCCAGGGAGATCAAGCACGTGGTCGACGCGAGCGTGAACGAGATCGCCCAGGGCACGCATCTGGTCGCGCGGACCACGGCGCAGATGCACGCCATCGACGAAGCCGTGAGCCGCGTTTCGTCGATCATCGTCGAGGTCGCGAACGCAAGCGGCGAGCAGGCCGAGGGCATCCGCCAGGTGAACCAGGCCGTGGCGCATCTCGACAGCGCCACGCAGCAGAACGCGGCGCTCGTCGAACAGGCGGCCGCCACGGCGCAGCGCCTCGCCGAGCAGGCCGACGTGCTCGACGAAGCGGTGCGCCTCTTCACCGTCGCTGGCACGCAGACCGCGCGGCGCGGCCCCGCGCGCACGACGCGCGCAGCCGCGGCTGTCGCGACCGAAGAGGCCGAAACGGAAGCCGCATAAGCGGCATCGGCGGAACAAGGGCCAGCCCAAAGCGGACAAGCAACGCAATTGATCTGAAATATCGGCGTAAGTCCCATCTCGACACCCGCGGTCCCCGCCCGCACCATTTCACTCGTCGGTCGCTCGCTCGCACGCGCGCGGGCCGATCCGAGTAACAACGGCGTTTCGACGGCTCGTCCGGCATGACCGGGCGAGCCGATCTTTTTTGGCGACAAAGGTGAGAATTTTCGGGAACCGGGCGAGGCCGTGCGGGAGCCGGATTGCGTCACGGTCGTGACAAAAGCTCATCGCCCGCCGCACCGTTGCAGGGCATGCAAAAAGATGCGGCACGCCCTGGAGTCGCGTTAAACTGGCTGGCCGGGGCCTCGCTGCGGCGCCAACCCACAGTGTGCGCCCGCGCTCACAGGGGATAAGACGCGGCGTGGCCGACCCCGTACAATGGCTCGACCAATCAACGCACGAGGACAACATCAATGCGCACGACCGGGTCTTCAGGAACCATGACCCTGCTCACCGAGCATGACGACGCGACCGGGCGCGAACTGCGTTCGCTACGTCTCGAATCGGCGGCCGACGGCAAGAGCCTGCTGCTGATCGAAGTCGACGAACGCAAGCCGGGCATACACCGCGAAGTGCGTTATGAAATCACGCCTGCGGAATTGATCGCGGCCATCCGCGCGCAAGGCGCCGAGTTGCCGGGGGAATCCCACAGCCGTTAGGTCCGCTCAATCCGTAAGTCCATATAAGCCCGTAAGCCGCCCGACAAACCGTCAGGCGGCGCCATCGCATTTCGCCCGCGCCCGTCCGGCCCGGGCGCTCCGCAGCCGCCCGGGGCGCCCGGGCCGGACGGGCGCACTGCTTCGCATTGGCCGCATCGGCTCGTACCCTGCCGGTTTTCATGCCGGTTTCCGGGCCCGTGGCGGCGCATGGCGCGCCTCGCTTGCACGCCTTCGAAATGCGTCCATAATCGTTACGTTACCCTCTCACTCTCCGCCCCCACGGCGACGGAAGTAAGCCGATGCTACATGACCTCGTCGAGCAGTACGGGCCTGCTCTCGTGTTTGCAAACGTGCTGGCCGCATCGCTGGGTTTGCCCGTCCCCGCGATGCCGGTGCTCGTGCTGTTCGGCGCGATGGCCGCCATGCATCCCGGTTCTATCGGGCAACTGGTGGGGCCCGTGCTCGTGCTCGCCGTCTTCGCCACCCTGATCGGCGACAGCGTCTGGTTCCTCGCCGGCCGGCTCTACGGCGGCAACACGCTCAAGACGCTCTGCAAGCTCTCGCTTTCGCGCGACACCTGCGTGAAGAAGACCGAACGTTTCTTCGGACGCTGGGGCGTGCGCGTGCTCGCCGTCGCGAAGTTCATTCCGGGGCTCTCGATCGTCTCGGTGCCGATGGCCGGGGCGATGGGCACGCCCTACCGGCAGTTCCTCGGCTTCGACGCCATCGGCGCCACGCTCTGGTCCGGATCGGGCCTCGTGATCGGCGTGCTGTTCGCGCCGCAAATCGACATGCTGCTCGCGGGCGCGAGCCGCCTCGGCCGCCTCGCCGCCGTCGTGGTCCTCGTGCTGCTCGCGCTCTACACGCTCTACCGGTGGCAGCGCCGCCGCCAGCTCATCAAGAAGCTCGCGAACGCCCGCATCACGGTAGACGACCTGTTCCGCGCGATGGGTGCCAAGCCGCCTCCCGTCGTCTTCGACATCCGTTCGGCAGAAAAACGCAAGCTCGATCCGTACATCATTCCGGGAGCGATCTTCGCCGACGAGCGGCAGTTGGGCGAAATTCTCGACAAGTATCCGCGCGACCGCAAGCTCGTGATCTACTGCTCATGCCCCAATGAGATTTCCGCGGCATGGATGGCGAAGGCGCTCGCGCAGGCCGGCTTTGTCGACGTGGTGCCGCTCCTCGGCGGAATCGACGCCTGGCGCGACTCGGGCCACCCCATCGAGTCGCTGGTCGCCGCCCCCTGCGAAGAGATGGCGGTGCAGATCACGCCGAAGCCCGTGTGACCCGCGCACCGGGCCGACGGCGTGTGGGCGTAACGCCGTCGGCCGCCGGTCCGCCAGCAGGTCCACCCATTCGTCCACGCATGTGTCCGCATGTTCGCCCGGCCCGGCATCGTTCGGGCCGACCGCACGAGGAGAACCGCCAGATGGGCACCATCAACGAAGCCGAGGTCAATCGCGCCGACGTGGAAGCACCGCCGGCCGACGCGCCTTATTCGTCGCTTTCCACGCGGCGCCACCAGATGTTCCCCATCCTCACCGACGAGGAGATCGAACGCCTGCATCGCTTCGGCGTCGTGCGCGAGTGGGCGCCGGGCGAATTGCTCTTTCGCACGGGCGAAACCGGCGCCGGCATGTTCGTCCTGCTCGCCGGCTCCGTGAAGGTGTATCAGCGCGACGGATTCGGCCGCGAAATGCACATCAACGAACATCATCGCGGCTCGTTCCTCGCCGAGGTCGGCCAGCTCTCGGGCGGCCCCTCGCTCGTGGACGGCGTGGCGCTCGAGCCAGTCGTTGCCCTGCTGATTCCGCCGGAGCGCCTGCGCGCGGCCATCATCGCCGAAGCGGAACTGGGCGAGCGCATCATGCGCGCGCTGATCCTGCGCCGCGTCGCGCTCATCGAGAAAGGCGCCGGCGGCCCGATCCTCGTCGGCCAGCACGACGATCCCGCGCTGGTCTCGCTGCAAGGCTTTCTCTCGCGCAACGGCCACCCGTACAGCGTGCTCGACGAACACGACACCTGCATGCTGAACGTGATCGAACGGTACGCCGCACGCCCGGAAGACCTGCCGATCGTGATCTGCCCCGACGGCACCGTGCTGCGCCGCCCCTCCGCGCCGGAACTGGCGACCTGCCTCGGCCTGTTGCCCGAACTCGACGACCACCGCGTCTATGACGTCGCCGTGATCGGCGCCGGCCCCGCCGGACTCGCGACCGCCGTGTACGCGGCCTCAGAAGGGCTTTCGGTGATCGTGCTCGACGGCCGCGCGCCGGGCGGCCAGGCGGGCGCGAGCTCGCGCATCGAAAACTATCTGGGCTTTCCCACCGGCATCTCGGGCCAGGCGCTCGCCGGGCGAGCGTTCGTGCAGGCGCAGAAGTTCGGCGCGCACGTCGCGATTCCGGTGCGGGCGCAAAGGCTGCACTGCGACGAGCGGCCCCTGCGGCTCGAAACGTGCAGCGGCAACGTGTGCGCCCATACCGTCGTGATCGCGAGCGGCGCCGTGTACCGGCGCCCGGCCATCGCCGGGCTCGACCGCTACGAAGGGCATGGCGTCTACTACTGGGCGTCGCCCGTCGAGGCCAGGCTCTGCAAGCACGAAAACGTCGTGCTCGTGGGCGGCGGCAACTCGGCCGGCCAGGCCATCGTGTATCTCGCGTCGCACGCGCGCCAGGTGGACGTGCTGATCCGCAAGGCCGGCTTCGAGTCGACGATGTCGCGCTACCTGATCGACCGTATCGCCTCGCTGCCGAACGTGAACGTGCATCCGCACAGCGAAATCGGCGCGCTCGACGAGGACGACGCCGGGCTCGCCTCAGTCCTGCTCAAGTCGCCGTGCCCAGCCGGCTTCGATCGCTTCGACGCGCGCCATCTGTTCCTCTTCACGGGCGCCGACCCGAATACCGCGTGGCTGCGCGCCTGCGGCGTGGAGCTCGATCCGCACGGCTTCGTGCTCACCGGCAGCGACGACGCGTCGTGCAGCCTCGCGACTTCCGTGGACGGCGTCTACGCGATCGGCGACGCACGCGCGGGCTCGACCAAGCGCGTCGCGGCGGCGGTGGGCGAAGGCGCGGCCGTGGTCGCGCAGATCCACCAGTTGCTCGCCGCGATGCCGGCGCAGGTGCCCGTGACGGCGGGCGCCCATGCGTGACGAAACGGCGCTCGACGCCGATACGCAAACGCTACCTGCGGGCACGGGCTCGACGCTCACGCTGCCGCTCGCGGCGGCGCGCACGCTGCACCTCGCGGCCCAAGGTCTCCTCGCCCCGCCGCGCCGCAAGGCGACGAAAGCCGATGTGCTCGGCGCGATCCGCCGCATGGCGCAACTGCAGATCGACACGATCCATGTGGTCGCGCGCAGCCCCTATTTCGTGCTGTTCTCCCGCATCGGTGCGTACGAGCCGCGCTGGCTCGACGAGCACCTCGCCGAAGGACGCCTCTTCGAATACTGGGCGCACGAGGCCTCGTTCGTGCCGATCGAAGACTATGGGCTGCTGCGTCACCGCATGCTCGACCCTTCGGGCATGGGCTGGAAGTACGCGGCCGAGTGGCATGCGAAGCATCGCCGCGAGATCGACGCGCTGCTCGAGCGCATCCGCGCGCAGGGCGCCGTGCGCTCGTCCGACTTCGCGCGCGCGAAGGGCGAGAAAGGCAGCGGCTGGTGGGACTGGAAGCCGGAAAAGCGCCACCTGGAAGTGCTGTTCGCCACCGGCGCGCTGATGGTCGCTCAACGGCACAACTTTCAGCGTGTCTACGACGTGATCGAGCGCGTGCTCCCCCACTGGAACGACGCGCGCGATCTGCCGACACGCGCCGACGCCGAACGCGCGCTGCTCCTGCACACCTGCCGGGCGCTGGGGGTGATCCGCGCGGACTGGGCTGCCGACTACTACCGTCTGCCGCGCCGCCCATATGTCGACGCGCTGCATGCGCTCGCCGATGCGGGCGAGTTGCTGCCGGTGCGCGTGGAGGGCTGGAAACACGACGCATTCGTTCATCGCGAGTTCGCGCCGCTGATCGAAGAGGCCGCGAGCGGCAGACTCGCCTCCACGGTCACGACCTTGCTCTCGCCATTCGACCCGGTGATCTGGGACCGCAAGCGCGCGACGGCCCTGTTCGACTTCGACTATGCGATCGAATGCTACCTGCCAGCCGCGAAGCGCAAGTACGGTTACTTCGTACTACCGATATTGAGCCGGGGACGGCTGGCAGGCCGGATCGACGCGAAGGCGCACCGGGCACAGCAGGTGTTCGAAGTGAAGTCGCTGCATCTGGAACCGGGCGTGCGCATGAGCGCCCGGTTCGTGACCGACCTGCGTCGCGCGCTGGAGCGTTGCGCCAACTGGCACGGCACGCCGGAACTGCGCGTCGGCACCGCGCCGGACGGCCTGGCCGAAGCCTTGCTGGCCGGATGAAGCGGGCGGCGGCGCTTGCCGCGCCGCCGCCATGAAGCCGCTGCCGTGATTAGCGGTCGAGCCGCGCCCGCAGTTCGCGTGCGGCTTCCAGGAGGCCCACGTAACCGGAACGCGCATGCTCGGGCAGATCCGGATCGCCCACGAGCGCACCCAGTGTCTCCACGAGGCTGTACACGAGCCCCTTGGCCGCGCCCGCTGCAATCTTGCCGGACTTCACACCTTCGTCGACGTGCGTAAACGCCGCGTTCAGATGTTCCAGATCGGGCTGTGCCGGGGCGTTGCCCGGCGATTGAGCGTCCTGCTTTTGTGTATCGTCGCTCGCCATGATGAACCGTTTCTCCTGGGTGACATGTAATCGAAAAAATCCTGCATTTCTTTTATATACCCAACACCAGCGCACGTCCATGTGCCCTCGCGCATGGTTCCCGAATCTTCTCACCTTTGCGGCGCTCGCGCGATGGCGAGTCGCACGCAACGCCAGCGCCTGTTTTGCCGCCAATCAGAAAAGGCCTTGAAAACAAGGCCGAATCGGGAATCCGGAGGTAAGACGGGTCTTGCAAACGCCGTACCGTAAAGCGCGCGCGTGCCACCTTCCTCGCCCCCCGAAAAAGCTCACCTCATGCCAGGCGCCATCGCCAGGGCTCGTCCGCCGACACTGCGGCGCATGCTGGCCATTGCGGCTCGCGTGCCATTTCATCCCTTGTTTCAAGGCATTTTCCCGTGTTGCAGGGATATCGGATGACAACGGCAATGCGCGCAACGGTGCGCCGTCCCCTCTTCGCCGACTCACTCCCGGAAAGGCTCACCTATGGCCTGACGCCCTGCCTTGACGTTGCCACGAGCGATCTCCAGACTGTGCGGGTCGCAGCACGCCCGCCAATCCCCGCCTGGATGCCATGAGCTCGATCACACCCTTCGTCCCCGACCGCTTTCGCCACGCCGCCCCGCATTATCTGCTGGGCCGCCCGGCCTATTCGCCCGCGCTGATTCGCCGCGTCGCCCAGCACGTCGGGCTCGACGGCACCCAGCGTCTGCTCGACCTCGGCTGCGGCCCCGGCCAGCTCTCGCTCGCGTTCGCGAGCTGGGTCGCGAACGCCGTCGCCATCGATCCCGAGCCCGCGATGCTCGACATCGCGTCGCAGTTCGGCGCGGGCATCGCGCCTAACATCGAATACCGGCAAGGCAGTTCGTACGATCTGAACACCACGCTCGGCACGTTTCATCTGGCCGTGATCGGCCGCGCGTTTCACTGGATGGACCGCGACGATACGCTGGCGCGCCTGGATACGATCCTGGCCGCTCGCGGCGCCGTCGCGCTCTTCGGCACCGCGCATCTGGACGACCCGCTGCGGCCCTGGGCGGCGCAATACCGCACGCTGCTCGACGAATACGCGAACGAAGATCCGGCGCGCGCGCAGCGCAAGTCCGCGCAGTGGGAAAGCCATGGCGACGTGCTGGCGCGCTCCGCTTTTACGGCGATCGAGCGTGTATCGGTGATCGAGTACCGGCGCGTCAGCGCAGAGCAATTGAAAGCACGACCGCTTTCGATGTCGAGCCTCTCGCGCGAGCGCCTGGGCGAAAAGCTCGACACGCTGCTTTCGCGCATCGACGCCCTCGTCGACGAGCACGCCAGCGACGACGGCTGGCTGACCGAGCGCATCGAATCCACCGCGACGCTCGCGAGGCGAGCGCCGGCCTGAATCCGAAGGCGTATTGCGGTATCGTATGACGTGTCACGAAGGCCAAAACCGAAGCCGACACGAGGAAACCCGCGATGAGCTACGCCACGACCGCCCCCGCACGCAAAGAGATCGACGCGATGGCGGGCCCCGCCGTGCTGGAATTCGGCACGAACTGGTGCGGCTACTGCCAGGGCGCGCAGCCGTTGATTGGCGAAGCGTTCTCGCGGCATCCCGGCGTGCGCCGCATCCAGGTGGAGGACGGCCCGGGCCGCGCGCTCGGCCGCTCGTTCCGCGTGAAGCTGTGGCCCACGCTGATCTTCCTGCGCGACGGCGCGGAGGTCGCGCGCGTGGTGCGCCCCACCAAGGCCTTCGAACTCGATGACGCGTTCGCCTCGCTCGCCTGACGCATCCGGCGCGGCGGCGCTTCAAATCCATCCGGCTGGTGCGGCGCTCCCGTAAATCCTCACCTGCGCGCGCCGCGTCATGCGTCCCGCGCCACCTTTGTTTTTACTCCAGACCCGCCAGCAGGTCATCGACCGCGCGATATACGCGCTCCACCACGTCGCGTCCCACTTCCTCTTCGAGCGCCGCGTAGCGCGCCTCCAGTTCCTTCGAAATCGCCTTCACGAGCTGATGGCTCTTCCTCGTCAGCGAGACGAGCACGCGCCGCTGGTCTTCCGCGAAGCGTTCCTTCGTCACGAGCCCTAGCGCCTCCATGCGCGCCAGCACCCCGGCCATGCTCGGGCTCGATATCGTGCAGATATCGGAGATCTGGCGCGGCTCCAGCGGACCGCTTTCGTTGAGCGCGCGGATCACGCGCCACTGCTGCTCGGTCAAACCGTGCGAGGTGATGAGCGGACGAAACCGCTCCATCATTTTTTCGCGGGCGCGCAACAGCAGCATCGGCAGGTTACGGTGCGCCACGCGGGTGGAGGACGGCGAGGTATCGGACATGATGGCTTCGGCTCGAAGAAGATGCGCGACCAGGGGAAACCCGCAAATCCCGCATCGACTGGTTGACGACGGATGATAGCAAGCGCACTATTACTAACATCTTAGTATTTTCGTGAAAGCGAAGCCAGTCATGTTTCCGGTAGCCGATCATCTGATCCACGTGCAAGGCGAAGCGCTGCCCCGCGACGTGGACGCCCGTGCCGTACGCACGCTGCTGGCCTCGGGGGCGCATTGCCGCGCGCCCGTGGGCGGCGCGGTCTACGGCACGCTGCTCAACGACCGCGCCGCGCTAGCGGCGCTGGGCGAGGCGGTCAACGCTGCGCCCTACAAGGCCCCGCCGCGCGCACCTGTGCTCTATCTGAAGCCGCGCAATACGCTCGCCGGTCATGGCGCACGCGTGATCGTGCCCGGCGAGGAAGGCGTGCAGGTGGGCGCGTCGCTCGGCATCGTGATCGGGCGCACCGCTGCGCGCGTGGCCGCGGCCGATGCCTTCGATTACATCGCGGGCTATACGCTCGTCGCGGATCTGAGCGTGCCGCATGCGAGCGTCTATCGGCCGTCCGTGCGCTTTCGCGCACGCGACAACTTCTGCGTAATCGGCCCCGCCGTGGTGGCGCGGCGCCACGTCGCCGATCCCGACAACCTCGCGATCTCCGTGCAGGTCGACGGGGAAGCCCCCTTCACGGCCAGCACCGCCACGACCGTGCGCGGCGTCGCGCAACTCCTCGCCGACGTCACCGACTTCATGACGCTCGCCGCCGGCGACGTCATCACGCTGGGCGTGCCGCACGGCGCGCCGGTGGTCCGCGCAGGCGCGCGCGCCACGCTCGCCATCGGCGACTGGGCCCCGCTCGCGATCGACTTCGTCGCAACGGAAGCGACCCAACCCGCACAAGGAGTACCAGCATGATGCGCGGCCGCGTTGCCTATGCAGGCGCCATTCACGAGGCCATGCCGCACGGCGGCCAGGTGCGGCTCGCCGACGGCCGCGTGCGCGACGAGCACGAAGTCGTCTGGCTCGCGCCGTTCGAACCCGGCACGATCTTCGCGCTCGGCCTGAACTATGCCGAGCACGCGAAGGAACTCGCGTTCTCGAAGCAGGAAGAGCCGCTCGTGTTCCTCAAGGGACCGGGCAGTGTGATCGGCCACCGCGGCGTCACGCGCCGCCCCGGCGATGTGACCTTCATGCACTACGAGTGCGAGCTGGCCGTCGTGATCGGCCGCACGGCGCAGCAGGTAAAGCGCGAAGACGCCATGCAGTACGTGGCCGGCTACACGATCGCGAACGACTACGCGATCCGCGACTATCTCGAGAACTACTATCGTCCGAACCTGCGCGTGAAGAACCGCGACGGCGGCACCGTGCTCGGTCCGTGGTTCGTCGATGCCGCCGATATCGCCGACGTCAACGCGCTCGAACTGCGCACCTTCGTCAACGGCGAACTGAAGCAGCGCGGCAACACGCGCGACCTCGTGACGGGCATTGCCGAACTGATCGAATATCTGAGCAGCTTCATGACGCTCGCCCCCGGCGACGTCATCCTGACCGGCACGCCCGAAGGCGTCGTCAACGTGAACGCAGGCGACGAAGTGGTGTGCGAAATCGACGGTCTCGGCCGTCTTGTCAACACGATTGCGTCCGACGCCGAATTCGGGCGCGCAACGCCAAGGTAAGAGAACCATGCGAGTCGAACATCTGATCAATGGCGAGGCGCACGCCGGCCGCGACTACTTCGAAACCGTGAACCCCGCGACGCAGGAGGTGCTGGCCGAAGTCGCGCGCGGCGGCGGCGCCGAGGTCGAGCTCGCGGTGCGCGCTGCGAAGGACGCGTTCCCCGCGTGGGCCGCAAAGCCCGCCGCCGAGCGCGCGAAGGCGATCCGCAAGCTAGGCGAGCTGATTGCGAAGAACGTGCCGGAAATTGCGTTGACGGAAACGAAGGACACGGGCCAGACGATCTCGCAAACGGGCAAGCAGCTCGTGCCGCGCGCCGCCGACAATTTCAGCTACTTCGCCGAAGTCTGCGCGGCCGTGGACGGCCACACCTACCCCACGAGCACGCACCTGAACTACACGCTGTTTCATCCGGTGGGTGTGTGCGCGCTGATCTCGCCGTGGAACGTGCCGTTCATGACGGCGACCTGGAAGGTCGCGCCCTGCCTCGCGTTCGGCAACACGGCCGTGCTGAAGATGAGCGAACTCTCGCCGCTCACGGCTTCGATGCTCGGCCAGCTCGCGCTTGAAGCGGGCATTCCGAAAGGTGTTCTGAACGTCGTGCACGGCTACGGCCAGGAAACGGGCGAGCCGCTCGTCGCGCATCCCGA
This sequence comes from Paraburkholderia sp. AV2, assembly GCF_054968425.1. Lineage (NCBI taxonomy): Bacteria > Pseudomonadati > Pseudomonadota > Betaproteobacteria > Burkholderiales > Burkholderiaceae > Paraburkholderia > Paraburkholderia sp. AV2. The sequence goes on along the minus strand of NZ_JBANLK010000039.1, from coordinate 46,880 downwards.
CGTGCGTGCCGTGTCGTTCACCGGATCGACCGCGACCGGCAACCGCATCGTCCAGAGCGCGGGCCTGAAGAAGTTCTCGATGGAGCTGGGCGGCAAGTCGCCGTTCGTGATCTTCGACGACGCCGACTTCGAGCGCGCGCTCGACGCCGCCGTTTTCATGATCTTCTCTAACAACGGCGAGCGCTGCACGGCGGGCTCGCGCATTCTCGTGCAACGTTCGATCTATGCGAAGTTCGCCGAACGCTTCGTCGAGCGCGCGAAGCGCATCACGGTGGGCGATCCGCTCGACGAGAAGACGATCGTCGGTCCGATGATCAGCCAGGGGCATCTCGCGAAAGTGCGCAGCTATATCGAGCTCGGGCCGAAGGAAGGCGCCACGCTCGCGTGCGGCGGCCTCGACGCGCCCGCGCTGCCCGACGCCATGAAGAACGGCAACTTCGTCCAGCCGACGGTGTTCCTCGACGTCGACAACCGCATGCGCATCGCGCAGGAAGAGATTTTCGGGCCGGTTGCGTGCCTGATTCCGTTCGAGGACGAAGCCGACGCCATCCGCCTTGCCAACGACATCGCCTACGGCCTCTCCAGCTATGTCTGGACCGAGAACACGGGCCGCGCGCTGCGCGTGGCCGCCGCGATCGAGGCGGGCATGTGCTTCGTGAACAGCCAGAACGTGCGCGACCTGCGTCAGCCGTTCGGCGGCACGAAAGCATCGGGCGTGGGACGCGAAGGCGGTACCTGGAGCTACGAAGTGTTTCTCGAGCCGAAGAACGTCTGCGTTTCGATGGGCTCGCATCATATTCCGCATTGGGGTGTATGAAATGGGCAAACTCGCGCTGGCCGCCAAGGTCACACACGTACCGTCGCTGTATCTGTCCGAACTCGACGGGCCGCACAAGGGCTGCCGCCAGGCCGCCATCGACGGCCATCACGAGATCGGCCGCCGTTGCCGCGAGCTGGGCGTCGACACGATCGTCGTGTTCGACGTGCACTGGCTCGTCAACAGCGAATATCACATCAACTGCGCGCCGCGCTTCGAAGGCGTCTATACGAGCAACGAGCTGCCGCATTTCATCAAGAACATGCCGTACGCCTACCCCGGCAACGCCGGGCTCGGCCACCTGATCGCGGACGTCGCCAATGAAATGGGCGTGAAAACGCGTGCGCACAGCGAGACGACGCTCGACCTCGAATACGGCACGCTCGTACCCATGCGCTACATGAACCCCGACCAGCACTTCCGCTGCGTCTCGGTGGCCGGCTGGTGCATGTGGCACGACCTCGCCACGAGCGCGCGTTTCGGCCTCGCCGTGCGGCGCGCGATCGAAGAGCGCTACGACGGCACGGTGGCGATCCTCGCGAGCGGCTCGCTTTCGCATCACTTCGCGAACAACGGCACGGCCGACCAGTTCATGCACAAGGTCTGGGACCCGTTCCTCGAACAGACCGACCGCCACGTGGTCTCGCTCTGGGAACGCGGCGACTGGAAGACGTTCTGCGAAATGCTGCCGATGTACAACGAGAAGTGCTGGGGCGAAGGCGGCATGCACGACACCGCCATGCTGCTGGGCGCGCTCGGCTGGGACCGCTACGAAGGCCGCGCCGAAATCGTCACGCCCTACTTCGGCAGCTCCGGCACGGGGCAGATCAATGCGATCCTGCCCGTGACGCCGCTTTCTGCCTGATTGCTGGAGGATTCATCGTGCCGCACCTCACCCTCGAATACAGTGCCAATCTCGCCGATGCAACGAGCGTCGGGAAGCTTTGCGAAACGCTCGCGCACGTGCTCGACGCGCAGCGCGACGAAGCCGGCGCCCGCGTCTATCCGCGCGGCGGCATCCGCACGCGCGCTTTGCGCTGCGAGCAATACTTCGTCGCCGACGGCAATCCGCAGAACGCCTTCCTGCACGGTTGCCTGAAAATCGGCGCGGGCCGCTCGCCGCAGGTGCGCAAGGCCACGGGCGACGCGCTCTTCGAAGCCATCAAGCAGCACTTCGCCGAAGCCTTCGCCTCGCACGGGCTCGCACTCTCGCTGGAGATCGTCGAATTCAGCGAAGAAGGCGCGTGGAAGCACAACAACCTGCACGCCCGCCTGAAAGGCTGAATCACCGCCTACGACAGGAACGAACAAGAAACCACAGGACTCCGATATGCTGGATCAGCACATCATCCGCGAGCTGGCCGCGCAGCTCGACGAGGCGGAACGCACGCGCACGCCGCTGCGCCACTTCTCCCGCGCGCACCCCGAGATGACCATCGACGATGGTTACGCCATCCAGCGCGAGTGGGTCAAGCTCAAGCTCGCCGCCGGGCACACCATCAAGGGGCGCAAGATCGGCCTCACCTCGCGGGCGATGCAGCGTTCTTCGCAGATCGACGAACCCGATTACGCGCCGCTGCTCGACAGCATGTTCATCGAAGCGGGCAGCGACATCCGCGCGGACCGCTTCATCGCGCCGCGCGTGGAGGTGGAGCTCGCCTTCGTGCTGAACCGCCCGCTGCAAGGGCCCGGCGTCACGCTCTTCGACGTGCTCGACGCCACCGCATGGGTGACGCCCGCCATCGAGATCATCGATGCGCGCATCGAGCAGTTCGACCGCGAAACGAAGGCGCCACGCAAGGTGTTCGACACGATCTCCGACTTCGCCGCGAACGCGGGCGTCGTGCTGGGCGGCCGCCCGGTGAAGCCGCTAGACGTCGATCTGCGCTGGGTGGGCGCGCTGCTCTACAAGAACGGCGCCGTGGAGGAAAGCGGGCTCGCCGCCGCGGTGCTCAATCATCCGGCGACGGGTGTCGCCTGGCTCGCCAACAAGATCGCGCGCCACGACGAGCAGCTCGAAGCGGGCGACGTGATCCTGAGCGGGTCGTTCACCGCGCCCATCCCCGCGCGCGCGGGCGACACGTTCCATGCCGATTACGGTTCGCTTGGCGGCATCGGCTTCAATTTCATCTAATCCCGCGACTTCGACAGTGCCATGACCGCTCCCGCGAACCCCTTCAAGCGCGCGCTCGCCGAGCAGCGCCGGCAGATCGGCCTGTGGGCCGCGCTCGCCGACTCGTACGTCACCGAACTGCTCGCCGGTACGGGCTTCGACTGGCTCCTCATCGACGGCGAGCACGCGCCCAACGACCTGCGCAGCACGCTCGCGCAACTCCAGGCCGTCGCGCCGTATCCCACGCATCCAATCGTGCGGCCCGTGCGCAACGACAGCGCGATCATCAAGCAACTGCTCGACATCGGCGCGCAGACGCTGCTCATCCCGATGATCGAAAACACCGACGACGCGCGCAATGCCGTGGCGGCCACGCGCTATCCGCCGTTAGGGATTCGCGGCGTGGGCAGCGCGTTGGCTCGCGCGTCGCGTTGGAACGGTTCGTCCGACTATCTTCATGGCGCCGTCGACGAATTGTGCGTGCTGGTGCAGGTGGAGACCGCACACGCGCTCGCGCAACTCGACGCGATTGCCGCAGTGGAAGGCGTGGACGGTGTGTTCTTCGGCCCGGCCGACCTCAGCGCCTCGATGGGTCTTATCGGGCAGCCGGGCGCCCCGGCCGTGCGCGAGGCGATCTGCAAAGGCATACGCGCCGTACGCGAACGCGGGCTGGGCGCGGGCGTGCTGGCCGCCGATCCGGTCATTGCTGCCGAATATATCGATGCGGGGGCAACCTTCGTCGCGGTGGGCAGCGACGTGGCGCTGCTCGCGCGCGGCGCCAGCGACCTTGCCGCGCGCTTTCGCGAACGCGCCGCGTAAGCTCCCGGCGAAAACCGGGCCGGCGCGCTCAGCCGGCCCGCGGTCGGCCCTCCACTCGGCCCTCAGTCGGCCTCACCGCACCGCTCGACGAGCTTCGCGAGCACCGTGCCCAGCACGTCGCGTTCGTGCTCGCTCAGCAGGGAAAGAAAGTCGTCGTTGCCTGCCTTCGAGATGGCCGTGGCGCGACGCCAGGTGCTACGCCCCTTCGGCGTGAGCGCGACGAGCACGCCGCGCGCGTCCGCCTCGTTGGACTTTTTCGCGAGCAGACCCTTGCGTTCGAGTACGTCGGTCGCGCGGCTCGCCTGACTGCGGTCGAGATTCGACGCCCGCCCGAGATCCGACACCGAAATCGGCCCGAAGGCCCCCACGCTGATAAGAAGCCGAGCTTCGGTCAACGAAAGTCCGAGCGCCGAATCGAACGCCTCGGCCAATGCACGGTCCGTGTGCTTCTTCAGCACATGCAGCCGGTAAGTGAACAGTTCCTCGATCCCGTTTTTTGTCGTCATGATCCGTCTCTTGTCCCGTCGTCCCGCCGCGGCACCGCGACCGCACCGCGCCTGGCAACCGCGTTAGCATACCATCGGCATACGTCTTTTCCAGGGACGGCTCACCCCCCATATTGATGCTTGCACACGCATTTATTTGACGCTAACATCGTCCCCATGACAGCCCGGTAAGGAAACGACCATGAGCGAGACACAACGGCACGCACGCCCCGACTGGTGCGATGCGCAGGAATGGGATGCGCGCGTGCGGCTTGCAGCCATGTACCGCGTGTTTCATCTGCTGGGCTGGACCGAGCTGATCTTCAACCACATCACGCTGCGCGTGCCGGGGCCGCAGAAGCATTTCCTGATCAATCCGTTCGGCCTTACGTATGACGAAATCCGGGCCTCGAACCTCGTGAAGATCGACCTGGACGGCAATATCCTGAGCCCGGGTGCATGGCCGATCAATCCGGCCGGCTTCGTGATCCACAGCGCGATCCACGCGAACGTCGAGGACGCGCACTGCGTGATGCACACGCACACCACAGCCGGGCTGGCCGTGGCGTGCATGGAAGACGGGCTCTCGTACACCAACTTCTATTCCGCGCAGCTGCACGACATGGTCGCGTATCATGATTTCGAAGGTATTACGGTGCACGACGAGGAGAAGGCGCGCATCCTGAAGTCGATGGGCGACAGGCGGCTCCTCATCCTGCGCAATCATGGCCTGCTCGCGCACGGCGTGAGCCTCGCGCATGCATTCGCCCTGCTGTGGACGCTCAATCGCGCCTGCGAAGTTCAGGTGCTTACCGACTCCATGCGCGGCAAGCCGCTTGCGATCGATCCGGCCATCACGGCGCAGGCCACGCGCGACGCCCTGCAGTTTTCGCCCGAACACGGCGCGGGCGAGAACGTGCTCGCCGCGCTGATCCGGCGCGCCGAACGGCTCGACCCCTCATACAAGGAGTAAGCGTTGGCTACCTCTCACCCCGGCATCACCGTCGTCGGCGCGGGCGCCATCGGCGGACTCGTCGCGGCCCGGCTCGCGCGCGCCGGCATCGCAGTCAACGTGCTGGCGCGCGGCGCGCAGCTCGAAGCGATCCGCCGCGACGGGCTCACGGTCGTCGAAGGCGACACGCGCTTTACGGCGCGCGTGAACGCCACCGATAACCCGGCATCGCTCGGCCCGCAGAATCTGCTCCTCGTCTGCCTGAAAGGGCAGGCGCTCGTGCAGGCCGCGGCATCGCTCGCGCCGCTCGTCGGACCCGGTACGCACATCGTCTCCGCCATGAACGGCGTACCGTGGTGGTTCCTCAACGACTTTGGCGGCACGCACGCCAATGGCCGGCTCGAAGCGGTCGATCCGGGCGGCGTCGTGTCGGCCGCGCTGCCGCCAGGGCAGGCGTCGGGCTGCGTCGTGCATCTATCCTCGTCGATCGCCGCGCCCGGCGTGATCCGCAGGGGCAACGGCAATCGCTTGATCGTCGGGCCCTCCGCGCCGCATCTCGCGCAGCGCGCCGACGAAGCACGCGTGCTGCTCGCAAGTGCGGGCTTCGACGTGGTGGCGCCCGAGTCGATCCAGGACGAAATCTGGGCAAAGCTGTGGGGCAACATGACGATGAACCCCATTAGCGCGCTCACGCGTTCGACCGCCGATGTGATCCTCGACGATCCGCTCACGGCGGGCCTCGTCGCGGCCGTCATGTCGGAGGCTCGCGCGATAGGCGAAGGCATCGGCATACGCCTCGCGATGACGATCGAGGAACGCAATGCGGTTACGCGCAAGCTCGGCGCGTTCAAGACCTCGATGCTGCAGGACGTGGAGGGCGGACGCTCGCTCGAAGTCGAGGCGCTACTGGGCGCACCGTACGAGCTCGCGCAGCGCACCGGCGTGGCAGCGCCCTCGCTCGGCATGCTGTACGGGCTCGCCCGCCAACTCGATGCCAATCTCGAGGCGGCTCGACGGGGTGGCTGAAGGCTAGATCAATCCGAGTGCCGAAGCCTTTAACGTCGCCGCCGCGCGGGTCGAGCATTCGAGCTTGCGAAACGCGCTTTCGACATGGGTGCGAACGGTGCTCGGACTCAGATCGAGTTCCCGCGCCGCTTCCTTGTTGCTCGCGCCGCGGCTGATCGAACGCAGCACGTCGATTTCGCGCGCGGACAGCCCCGCCCTTTGCCGCCCGCGCGTGCCACGCGGCGGCGCGTCTTTCAACGCGATCAGCGCTTCCACGACGTCGGCGTCGAAGCGTCCCTCTGCCGCTTCAAGGCGCAATCGCTGAGCGACTTCGGTCCGCGGCACCGCAGCGCCCGCGAGTCGTTCAGGGAATCCCGTGCCGTCCCACGCCTCGAAAATATGCCGCAGCGCGGCTTCGGAGGCGGAGGCGGAGGCGGAGGCGGAGGCGAAGCGCAGCATCCGCGCGACCTCGCCGGAGACCTCGCAGTGAATCTGCGCGAGCGGGCCGATCACGGTATTGACACCGCCTTGCAGATCGAGCGGCTTCGCCCAGTCCGGCCGCGCCGCAAGCATCGCCGCCAGGCGATAACCCGGGTCGGTCATTTGACCGATACCGGCAGGGCCGCCCGGCTGCGATGCTCATGGCCAGTTCAACCCCTGGCAAGGAATCCACCATGAACCCGCTGTTGAAGAAGTGCCTGGCGTCCGCGTTGCTGCTCGGTAGCCTGGCTGGTAGCCTGTTTTCCGTCTCCGCGGCGCACGCCGCCCCCGGTCAGGACCTGAAGGGCAAGAACGTCGTGCTCGTGCACGGCGCATTTGCCGATGGATCGAGCTGGGACAAGGTGATCCCGCTGCTCGAAGCGCGAGGTCTGCACGTAGTGGCCGTGCAGAATCCGTTGAGTTCGCTTGCCGACGACGCCGCGGCAACGAAACGCGTGATCGACGCGCAGAACGGCCCGGTCGTGCTGGTCGGACACTCATGGGGCGGCGTCGTAATTACCCAGGCGGGCAATGACGACAAGGTGAAAGCGCTCGTCTACGTGGCCGCGTTCGCGCCCGACAATGGCCAGTCGATCAACGACATGCTCAAGGGCAAGCCCGCGCCCGTGTGGGCCGGCGCGCTGCGCAAGGATTCGGCGGGCTTCCTGACCTTGTCGACGGATGCGATCGTGCACGATTTCGCGCAGGACCTGCCGGAAGCGCAGGCGCGCGTCGTCGCCGCGACGCAGGGCCCCTGGTTCTCGGGCTGCACGGACGACAAGGTCACCGACGCGGCCTGGCACAAGAAGCCGTCGTGGTTCGTCGTGACGGGGCAGGACCGGATGATCGACCCGGCCGCGCAGCGGGCCATGGCCAGCCAGATTGGCGCAACGGCGATCGGCGTGAATGCCAGTCACGTTGTGATGCTGAGCCAGCCGCGCAAGGTTGCGGACGCAATCCTCGCCGCGGCGGAGAAGGTGCAATAACCGCTTTGCCCTTTTACGGGGAAACCGATTCGCTGCGAGCGTACTGCAGAAATGCACTCACCACGCGCGAGCGCTCGTGCCTGCGGTGCAGCAGCGCGATCTCAGACGGGATCGGCTTGCCGGCCAGGGGACGGTAGATCACGCCGGGCAGCGAAACGCAGTCGCACAGCGTGCCGGGGACGATGGCCACCGTGCCGCCGAGCGAAACGCTCGCGAGCACGGCGACGAGCGGCCCGGGACGCTGCGCGATTTGCGGCGAGAAACGCCCGCGTCTCGCGAGCTCCATCGTGCCGAACTCCTGCTCGGGTACGACGAACTGCGCGTCGCGCAACTGCTTCGGCGTAATCGCGCTCTGCGCCGCGAGGGCGGAGTCCTCCGGCAGCGCGACGACGAACTCGTCCTGATACACGCGCGTGGCGTGCAACCCTTCCGGGTACGCCATCGGCGGCCTGACATAAGCGGCGTCGAGCTGCCGGTCGACGAGTTGCATCGGAATCTCGTCCATCGGCACCTCCAGCAACTGCACGTCGATCCGTCGATGCAATCGCCGGAATTCCGTCACGGTCTGGCGCATCACCCCAGCGTACGCAGCGGAGGCGACATAGCCGACCCGGACCTGTCCCAACTGCCCGCGCTCGGCAAGCAGCCCGAGTTCGCGGGCTTGTTCGAGTTGCGCCAGTACCGCGGCGGCTTCCGGAATATAAGCTTCGCCCGCCGCGGTCAGCGAAACGGAGCGCCGGGTCCGGTGAAACAGCCGGAATTGCAGCAGGCGCTCCGCATCCTGGATCTGCTTCGTCAGGGAGGGCGGCGCGAGCCCCAGATCGTCGGCGGCGCGCGCGAAATGCAGGCGCTTCGCAACCGCGAGAATGCAGCGCAGGTGACGCAGTTCCAGTTCCATCACTATTCATCCAGGAATGAATAAATGTGATTCTATCTGCTATCGATCGGCAATACGACCGGCGCTAAGATGGTGTCCGTCCGTATGTTGGAGCGATCGCCCATGTTGGAAGAAGCCAGTCCTGTTACGTCCGTTGTCGAGCCCGCGCGCGCGGCAACGGCGTCCGCCGCGCCGACGCGCTCAGCCGCAGCCGTGCTCGCAACGGCATCCGCGACCTGTGCGTTGATCGTGCTCGACACGAATATCGTCGCCGTGTCGCTGCCGTCGATCGCGCGCTCGTTTCATGCGGGATTTGCAGACGTCGAATGGGTCGTCAGCGCGTACATGGTCTCGTTCGCATCGTGCCTCCTGCCGATGGGCGGGCTTGCCGACCGCTATGGCCGCAAGAAGACGATGTTGTTCGGTCTGCTGATATTCGCGATCGCGTCGCTCGGTTGCGGGCTCGCGCCGAACGTCATGTTCCTTAACCTGTCCCGCGCCGCGAAGGGCTTTGGCGCGGCAATGCTGCTGACTTCGGCGCTGGCCGTGATCGCGCACGCCTTCCCCGGCCCGCACGAGCGGACGCGCGCGTGGGCCATCTGGGGGATGACGATGGGGATCGCGACCACCGTCGCGCCGCTCGTCGGCGGCCTGATCACGCAATGGGTCGGCTGGCGCTGGATCTTCCTGCTGAACCTGCCGGTCTGCGCGGTGCTGATCTTCTGCATACGGCGCGTGGTGACCGACTCGCGTAATCCGCGTGCGGGACGCATCGACTTTGCGGGCAGCCTGTTCTTCGGCATCGGGCTCGCGTGCGGTATCTGGGCGCTGATCGGCGCCCAGGACGACGGCTGGCGCAGCGTGGCCACCGGATCGCGCTTTGCCGCATGCGTGCTGATGCTCGCCGGCTTCGTCGCGATCGAGCGGCGCATCGGGCACGCCGTTATCGATCTGACATTGTTCTCGCAAGCGCGCTTTGTCGCCGCGGTGCTCGCGATGTTCGGCTACGCCGCGTGCGCCCAGGTGATGATGACGTTCCTGCCGCTCTACCTGCAGAATGCGTTCGAATGGACGCCCATTCATGCGGGAACCGGAATGCTTCCGTTCGCGCTCTCGATGATAGTCGGCCCCTATTTAGGCGCACGAATTGGGCGGCATGTGACCGGATCGATATCGACGCTGTCCGCCGGGCTGGCGCTTGTCGGTCTTGGCAATCTGTTCACCGCCGTTGCCGCGCCATCGGGCGAATACGGCTGGGTTGCGGTGGGGATGATCGTCACCGGCCTGGGCGCCGGCGTGCTGAACGGAGACACCCAGAAGGCGATCATGGCGTGCGTTCCGCCGCATCGGACCGGAATGGCGTCCGGAATCAGCACGACTACCCGCTTCACCGCGATCGTCACGTCGATCGGCGTACTTGGCGCAGTGCTCGCGTCGCGCGCCCGATCCGCGATCGACGCGGCAACGCCGTGTCATACGTCGGGTAACGCATGCGTGGATGCGCCGTTCATGTCGGACCTGCTTGCCGGCGATTTGAGCCACGCCCTGGCGCGCCTCGCGCCCGACCTCCAGTTGGCGATGAAATCCGTCGCTCCGGCCAGTTTTGCGAGCGGCTTTGCATCGGCACTGAGCGTTGCCGGCTTGTTTGCGCTCGCGATCTCGGCCGCAATCTGGCTACTCGCGGGACGCAGCCGCTCAGCGTGACGCGATCTTCCGGGATGGCCCGGTCACGGCAAATCGACACTCGCACGCGCGACGTCATGCTCCACGGTCTTCCCCAGCATTTCGCCGAATTGCATTGCCGCGAGCTGCGCGTAAAGCGGAGAACTCTGCAAGAGCTCCGCGTGACGCCCTTGCGCAACAATGCGGCCCTGATCCAGAACGACGATGCGGTCCGCTTGCTGCACGGTGGCAAGACGATGCGCAATAACGAGCGTCGTGCGGTTCAGCGCGGCGTTGTCCAGCGCCGTTTGCACGAGCCGTTCGCTCGCGGCATCGAGCGCGCTGGTGGCTTCGTCGAGCAGCAGGATGGGCGGATTCTTGAGAATCGCGCGCGCGATCGCAAGGCGCTGACGCTGGCCGCCGGACAACCGCACGCCGCGCTCGCCGAGGAACGTGTCATAGCCTTGCGGCAGCTCCGCGATGAAACCGGCCGCCGCTGCCATCTCCGCGGCGCGCTGCACCTGGGCGAGCGTGGCGTCGGGCATGCCGTAGCGGATGTTGTCGAGCACGCTGCCCGAAAAGATCACCGATTCCTGCAGCACGACGCCAATCGCCTGGCGCAACGCGGCGAGCGAGACCTGATTCGTCGGCACACCGTTGATCAGGATGCTGCCCGACTGCGGATCGTAGAAGCGCAACAACAACTGAAACAGCGTGGTCTTGCCGGCGCCGGACGGCCCGACCAGCGCGACATGCTCGCCTGAACGCACGTCGAGCGAGAACCCCGCAAGCGCGGCAATGCCGGGACGCGACGGATACGAAAAGCCGACGTTGTCGAAGCGGATGCCTTCGCCGCGCGCCGGCAGCGGCACGGTCGTTTCGGCTTGTGCCACCGGCGAGCGCGCGGCCAGCAGTTGCAGCAGCCGTTCTGTGGCACCCGCCGCCCGCTGCAGATCGCCCCATACCTCGGCAACGGCGCCAACGGCCCCCGCCGTGAACACCGCATAGAGAATGAACTGGGAGAGCTGGCCCGCCGTCATGTGCCCGGCCAGGACTGCCTGCGCGCCAAGCCAGAGCACGAACACGATCGCGGCAAAGACGAACACGATCACCACGGCAGTCAACGAGGCGCGTGCCCGGATTCGTCTCAGCGCGGTCTCGAAGGCCGTGTCCACCGCGCCGCCAAAACGCCCCGCCTCGAAACCCTCCTGCGTATACGACTGCACGGTCGGCATCGCATTGAGCACCTCGCCCGCCAGCGCGCTGGCGTTCGCGACCTTGTCCTGACTGGCGCGCGAAAGCCGCCGCACGCGCCGCCCGAAGATCACGATGGGCGCGACCACCACCACGAGCGTCGCGATGATGTAGCCGGACAGCACCGGGCTCGTCGTGATCAGCATCGCCACGCCGCCGACCGTCAGCAGGAGGTTGCGCAATCCGAGCGACAAGCTCGTGCCCACCACGGCCTGGATCAGGGTCGTGTCGGTGGTGAGCCGCGAGAGCACCTCGCCCGTCTGCGTGGTCTCGAAGAATTGCGGGCTCATCCGCATCACATGGTCGTACACGGCGCGCCGCAAGTCGGCCGTCACCCGTTCGCCGAGCCACGAGACCCAGTAGAAGCGCAGCGCCGTCGCGGCCGCGAGAACCAGCGAGACCACGAAGAGCGCAATGAAATAGCGATCGATATGCGTGCGGTCGCCGCTCGCGAAGCCGCGGTCGATCAGATATTTGAACGCAACCGGCAGCGCCAGCGTCGCGCCCGCCGACGTCACGAGCGCGAGGAACGCGAGCGCCCAGCGCCCCGCATAAGGACGCAGAAAAGGAAGCAGGGCGAAGAGCGGGGCGACACGCGGCGAACGAGTGGTGGTATCTGGCATCGAAGAACCTTACTGCACGCTGTCCCACGATCGCGGGCCGTCCAGCCGCGCGGCGACCTCCAGCACGTGCGCGCCGGCGGCCGTCAGCATCGGGAGACGCCGCTCTCCGGCGCGCGGCTCCAGCGAAATCAGATCGCAATCCAGCAGGGTGTCGAGTTCGACACGTGTCATGTCGATCTGCTCGGGCGCGCTGCGGATCAGCATCAGCGTGGCCAGTTCATGTGGACTCAGCATGGTCATTTCCTCGGACTCCGTGGGGACGGCTCTTCAGCGCGTCCTGACAAGCGTGATGGCGTGCTCGGGACATGCCGACACACACAGGCCGCAGGCACGGCACGCATCCGCGTGCGGCGCGTACGCCACCTTCATGCCGTGCACGCGCAGCTTGAAGCGCTGCAATGGCCGGAGCGGCTGGTAGTCGGCCGCCTCGATGCGGCGGATTTCGAATACGTTCTCGGGGCAAACGGTCACGCAATCCGCTTTCCCTTCGCAGCGCGAGAAATCGACGGACGGTGCAATGACACCGGGCGGCTGTTTGCAGACCACAGTCGCGTTCCGGTTCATGCGCCGCTCTCCCCGGTCGAGCGCGACCCCGACATTCGCTCGTTGCGAAGCTGCTCGCGCTCTTGCGGCGTCATGCGCTGCCAGTGCTGCCACTGCTCCCATTGCCTGCGCTTGTGGCAACCGCCATGCCCGCGGAATCCGCCGAACAGGATCCGGCAGAGCACCAGCAGACCCACCGCGTGCGGATAGTCAATCACGTGAGCGTCGACAATGAGGGTCGGCACGATCCAGTTCCACAGCCGCATGACGATCCAGCCCAGCAGCGCGATGATCAGCACGATCAGCAGCGCCTTGGCCAATAGTTTCCGGCGAAAACTCATTTCATTCTCCTTCGGTTCAGATCTCGAAGCCGTCGTAGGACGACTGCAGTCGTTTGCGCAGATGCAGCACGGCGTAGCGCTTGCGCGCCAGCAGCGTGCTGACGCCGACGCCGGTTGCGGCCGCCATCTCCTTGAAGCTGCGCCCGTCCAGTTCGTGGGCGACGAACACCTCGCGCTGGTTCGCGGGCAACTCTTCGAGCGCGGCCCGCAGCGCATCGAGCAGCGCCGCGCGCGCATAGGCGGCCTCGGGTCCGGCGTCGGGCGAAGGCAGCGCGAGGTCCAGGCGGTACTCGCCGTCGTCCTCGCCGGTATCGGCGGCGTTGCTGACATCGGCCAGCGGCGCTTCCTTCTTCTTGCGAAAGCGGTCGATGATCCGGTTTCTCGCGACGCGAAACAGCCACGCGCCGACCTGCTCGATAGGGTCCGGCAGCCGCCAGGCCTCGACCAGTTCTTCGAAAACGTCCTGAAGAATGTCCTCGGCTTCGTCCTGATCGATCACCCGGCGGCGGATGAAATTGCGCAGCCTCGGGCGCTCGCGGGCGACGGCGTCGGCGATTTCTCGGTCCTGCTCGGTCAGCGGGCTCGGGGTGTGCGGCGTTTCCATACCCGTGATGACGATTCGGGAAGGAGGATATTGTGGGGCGAGCGGACCGGTTGTGAAATTTTTCTGGCCGTGGCGCCGCTTCTTCGCGTTATGCATTGAACTCGTCTCCTGCCGGCGCCTTCAGCAAACGAACGAACGCTTGCAGCCCTGCCGGGATATGCATCGCCAGGAAGCTCGGCACGACAGTCAGCAGCAGTTGCCGGATCACGCCTTCGCTGCCATGGATGCGAAGCGTGCCGCGCAGCGACCATCACGATGGCTTGCAGATCGTCGAGTGCGACGTGGCCCACGCGCAGGCGTCCGGATAGCTACCGGGTACGGAATGCCGCGATGAGCCACTTCGCGCTTGACCCAGAATTTCTCACATGAGAATATAAATTCACACTCAGGAAAAATATCGATGCCGATATCCTGTTCCGGCGCAGCCGCCTCGGCGGAACATCGGGGCGTTGACTGTTAGTTGCATCAATATGCCTCCAGGCCTTCCGTTCCATTTCGTTGCCCAGCGCCCATCATTTACCTGGCAGTCCATATCATGGAAGCAAGCGCCTTGTCCCGCATTCGCCGCACACCGCCCGCATTGAACAGGCACGCCGCAGCGGTGTTCAGCAACACCAGCACCCAACATCACGCCCGGTTCAGGCCTGGAAAGGAAGTCCGCAATGAATTTCAGCCTCAATGAAGACCAGCAATCCATCGTCGCGGCAATCGAGAAAATCTGCGAGCGCTTCGACGACAGCTACTGGCTCGAACGCGACCGCGAAGGCGGTTTCCCGCACGACTTTCATCGCGCGCTCGCCGACGCGGGCTGGCTGGGCATCGCGATGTCGCCCGAGTATGGCGGCTCGGGGCTCGGCATGACCGAGGCCGCGCTGATGATGCGCACGATCAGCGCGTCGGGCGCGGGGCTTTCGGGCGCGTCGGCCGTGCACATGAACATCTTCGGCCTGAATCCGGTGCAGGTGTTTGGCGACGAGGCGCAGAAGCGCCGCTTTCTGCCGCCGCTCATCGAGGGACGCGACAAGGCCTGCTTCGCCGTCACCGAGCCCGACGCGGGCCTCGATACCACACACCTGAAAACCCAGGCCGTGCGCGACGGGGACCACTACGTGCTCACGGGCCGCAAGATCTGGATCTCGACGGCGCAGGTCGCCAGCAAGATGCTGATCATCGCGCGCACCACGCCGCTCGACGCGGCGAAGAAACCCACCGACGGCCTCTCCCTCTTCTACACGGACCTCGACCGCACGCGCGTGGAAGTGCGCGAGATCGAGAAAATGGGCCGCAAGGCGGTCGATTCGAACATGCTGTTCATCGACGGCCTGCGTGTGCCTGTGGAAGACCGCATCGGCGAGGAGGGCAAGGGCTTTCATTATCTGCTGCACGGGCTGAATCCCGAGCGCATACTGATTGCTTCGGAGGCCGTAGGACTCGGCCAGGCCGCGTTGCGGCGCGCGACGCAGTACGCGAAGGAGCGCGTCGTGTTCGGCCGCCCCATCGGGCAAAACCAGGCGATTCAGCATCCGCTCGCCCAGGCATGGATGGCGCTCGAAGCAGCCAACCTGATGGTGATGAAGGCCGCCACGCTTTACGACGCAGGCGAGCCCTGCGGCGCCGAAGCCAACGCGGCGAAGTACCTCGCCGC
Organism: Paraburkholderia sp. AV2; assembly: GCF_054968425.1. NCBI lineage: Bacteria > Pseudomonadati > Pseudomonadota > Betaproteobacteria > Burkholderiales > Burkholderiaceae > Paraburkholderia > Paraburkholderia sp. AV2. The sequence goes on along the minus strand of NZ_JBANLK010000039.1, from coordinate 31,674 downwards.
CGAGGCCGCGTTCCAGTCGTGCCAGACGGCCGTCGCGACACTGGGCGGCATGGGTTACGCGAAGGAGTACCACGTCGAGCGCTATCTGCGGGAGTGTATGATTCCGAGGCTCGCGCCCGTCAGCCCGCAACTGATCCTCTGCTTCATCGCGGAGAAGGTGCTCGGGCTGCCCAAGTCGTACTGAACGCGAGGAGCGGCAAGCCGCCTTGCGTTCAACTGCCCCACCCCTCATGGACGTCAAACTCGTTGCCCGCACGCTCGATCTCTTCGAGCGCTTCGCCGCCGAACAGCGGCCCCTGCCGCTTACCGAACTGGCGCGGCTTCTGAACGTGCCTGCGTCGAGCTGCCTCGCGCTCGTGCGTACGCTGGTGAGCCGGGGCTATCTCTACGAAGTGCGCAAGCGCGGGGGCTACTATCCGACCCGCCGGCTGCAACTGATTGCGAACGCCATCGACGCCGTCGATCCCGTCGTCGAGATGCTCCATCCGCACCTCGTCGAGCTGCGCGACGCAACCGGCGAGACAGCCGTACTCGCCAAGCTGCACGACACAGCCGTGGTCTACCTCGACGTGGTGGAATCGGAACGAGCCGTGCGCTATGCGCCGCCGCCCGGCGCGCTGCGGCCGTTGCACGCGAATTCGATCGGCAAGGCGATCTTCGGCGAGCTCGATGCCGGGACCCAGCAGGCGCTCGGGGCGAAGCTCGTCTTCGAGCGCCTCACCGAAGCCACGACAGGCGACCTCGCCACGCTCGTCGATCAGGCCGCCGAAGCGCACGCGCGCGGCTGGTGCGCGAACATCGGCGAAAGCGCGCCGGAGCTTTCGGCAGTGGCCGTGGCGCTCGACTTCGGCAGCGATCTCTACGGTATTTCGGTAGGCGGGCCGACCGAGCGCATCCGCCAGCACGTCGAAGCGCATGCCGGGGCGCTCATGGAAGCAAAGCAGCGCATACTCGCGACGTGGCGCGAGAACGAAGCGAGCTAACTGCCGCCGGCGCTGCGCATGCGTTAAAGTGAGTACACACTCGCTCGTCGTTGTGCGTCATTGCGCCCGGTTACGCCCAGTTACGTTTAAGCGCCCCGATGCCCCGAATCCCGGGGCACGAAATTTGCAATCGCATGTCGAATGACCGCGCGGAATGGCCTACGGCGTTGCTGTGGCTTCCGCATCCTCCGATGTCTTCGACGCCCGACCCGTTTTCTCCCATGCAAAGGATCTCCCGTTTTTCTCGCCTGCGCGCCCTGTGCGCCCTATGCATCCTGTCCCTCGCGGCGCTTGCGTGTCCGCTCTGGATGAATGCCGCCGGGGCCGCGCCGTCCGCCGCCGCGCCTGCCTCCACGGCCAGGCCCACCAACCCCGCCGCCCCTGTCGCTCTGACCCCTGCCCAGGCGCACGCCGCGCTGCAGGTGCTCGACGACCCGGCCCAGCGCGACCGCGTGGAAGACACGCTGCGCGCCATCGCAGCGGCCGGCGCGCTGGCCACGCCCGCTTCGGCCCCCGCGCCGGCCGCCGCGGCAGCGAGCGCCACCCCTTCCGCCTCGGCACCCACGGCGGCCTCCGCCGCCCTCGACGACGCTTTGCGTTCGAACGGGCTCGTGCTGCAGATCGCGAGGCACGCCGCCCACGGCGCGCAGATGCTCGGCGAACGCCTGATCCACGCGCGCAAGGCGCTCTTCGATGTCGGCTCGGCGCGCTCGTGGTGGACCGAACGGCTCGGCACACCGGAAGGGCACGCCATGCTGCTCGGCCTGCTGCGCGTGCTGCTGCTCACGCTCGTGCCCGCGCTGCTCGTGGATGCCCTCGTGCGCCGCTTCATCGGCAGGCCGCATCGGGCGATCATTGCGCATGCCGAGGCCGCGGCTACGCGAAACGGGCACGAGGGCAGGCGCGCGACGCCCACGCCCGACGCCGCGCGAGATGCTCAGGAGACCCAGGAAGCTCGGGAAGACGCCCTGCGCGCTGCCGCCGGCATGGAACCCGCCGATCCCACGGCCGCTGCCGGCGGCGATCCGGATGCGGGCCCGAACGCCAATGCCGGCGCCAGCGCCGCTGCCCGCGCCACCCTCGCCGCTGCCGCCGCCACCGAGGACGCCACGGCCGAGGCCACGTCGCTCGCCACCCGCTTGCGCAACCGCAGCGCGCACCACTGGAAGCGCCTGCAGCGTCTGCCCGCGGCGCTCCTGCTCGCCTCGCTCGAACTACTGCCGGTGCTCGCCTTTGGCCTGTGCGCGGCAGGCGTGCTCTCGCTGTTCGGTCCGGACGATGCGTCCGCGGCGGCGGCCGTCGGCGAACTCGTCGATACCTACGTGATCTGCCGCATCGTGATCGCCGTGGGCGCGCTGCTGTTCGCGCCCGACGCCGAAGCCCTGCGCCTCGTGCCGTTCTCCGACACCGCTGCCGCGTTCGCGCAGCGCTGGACCGTGCGTATCGTCGTCATCGGCGGCCTGGGCGGGATACTGAACGCCGCGGTGCCGCTCGGCATGACCGAAGATGCCCATCTCGCCCTCGTGAAAATCGTCGCGCTGATCGGTCACCTCGCGCTCGCCGTGATGATCCTGCAGTGCTACCGGCCGGTGGCCGCCGCCATCCGCCGCTGGGCGCCGAAGAACGGCTCGCTCGCCTACCTCACGCATTGGTTCGCCGACATCTGGGCCGGCGTCGGCATCTTCGTCGTGATGGCGCTGTGGCTCGTCTGGGCCCTCGATCTGCGCGGCGGCTATCGCGAACTCGTGCACGCGGGCGGCATCTCGCTCGTCGTGCTGCTGATTGGGCGCGTGGTCGCCATCGTCGTGCTGGGCGCCCTCGGCCGCGTATTCGATCCGCAAGGCAACCGCGACGACATGTCGGTCGGCCGCCGCCGCGCCTACCGCTACTACCCCGCGTTGCGGCGGCTCGCGCTGGCCGTCATCGGGCTCGTCATGCTCGACGTGCTGATGCACATCTGGGGCCTGCATCCGGGCCGCCTGATCGTGAATGCGCCCATCGGCCGTCTGCTCGGCTCGGCCATCGTGACGATCTTCGTGGCCATCGTCGTCGCCGTGGTGATCTGGGAGGCCGCGAACGCCGCCGCCGACCGCCGCCTGCAAGCCTGGACCGATGCCGGAGACTACGTGCGCGCCGCCCGCCTGCGTACCCTGCTGCCGATGTTCCGCACCTCGCTCTTCGTCTCGATCTTCGTCATCGTCGGGCTCACCGCGCTTTCGCAACTGGGCGTGAACACGGCGCCGCTCGTTGCGGGCGCAAGTATCTTCGGCGTCGCGCTCGGCTTCGGCTCGCAAAAACTCGTGCAGGATTTCATCACCGGGATCTTCCTGCTTACCGAAAACGCCATGCAGGTCGGCGACTGGGTCACGGTGGCGGGCGTTTCGGGCACGGTCGAGTTTCTCTCGATCCGCACCGTGCGCCTGCGCGGCGGCGACGGCTCGCTCTACACGGTGCCGTTCAGTTCGGTGACGACGGTCAACAACACGAACCGCGGCATCGGCAATGCGGCGGTGAAGGTGATGATCGCGCATGGCGCGGACCTGCAGCGCGCCATCGACACGCTCAAGGAAATCGGTGCCGAACTGCGCAACGAAGACGCCTACAAGTCAGGCATCCTCAGCGACTTCGCCTATTGGGGCGTGGACCAGGTGGATGGCGCGAGCGTGACCCTCGTGGGCCAGATCCAGTGCAAGGACTCGGGGCGCTGGGGCGTGCAGCGCGAGTTCAACCGCCGCGTGCTGCTGCGTTTCACGGAACGCGGCATCGAACTGGCGAACCCGCAGCGTAATTTCCTCGTGGGCATGCCGGATGGCGTCGATGTCGAAGGCCGCCGACCCGAGAACGCCGACGAAGGAGACGACGTCGGCAGTTCGCACGAGGACATGGCGCGCGGCATGCGCCGCGCGCAACCCTCTGCGCAGGACGAAAAGGCGTCGCGCAACGGATCGTCGGGCGACGGTCGCGGCGCGGGCCGCAAGCCGTCCTGAGCCGTGCCCGGCACACGCAAGGTGCCGGGCGCGTTTCGGCGCTGCTGGGTCGCTGTTGGGTCGCTGCTGGGCTACACGCAGCAAGGCTCCTTCACGGACTGGTTCCGTTCGCGTTTCGGCATGACGCCGCGTAGCTGGCGCAACAGCCGCTTGAAGTGACGGCGCGGGGTCTCGCTCCCGAAAACGCTCACCTCAAGCCACAGCGGGCCACCTCGCGCATCGCCCGGCGTGGCGAACTTTCCAGTCCAATCAATGACCTACGCGCGGCGCCACGATGCAGTGCACAAGCCGCGCGGTATCTCCCGAAGAAGCTCACCGTTCGATAAGAGAAAGCGCAAAAAAAAGCGCCCCTGCGGGCGCCTTCGGTGAACGGCAAGAGCCGGCCGGCTCCTGCGACGATCGGATCAGCCTTCCACGTCCTCGAGGCTGAAGATCTCCGACTGGTCGTTGTACGAAAAGATCTCGCCGTAACGGCCCCAGTCGATCGCCGTGTCGAGCGTCTCTTCGGCGGCGCCGTCGGAGAGGAAGTCTTCCAGCTCCTGCTCGAAGCGCACACGCGGCGCGCGGTGCCCCGGGCGCTCGTTGAGCACCTTCTTGATGCGCGCCGCGAGCGGCACGTTGCGCAACAGGTGATCCGCGAACATCATCTTGCGCTCCTGCGTGCCGAACTCGGCGAACACGCGGCCCGGCGGCGTGAGCAGCAGGTCGCCTTCGCGCACGTCCGCGAAACCCAGCAACTGCATCATTTCGGCGATCGGGAACAGGTCGTCCACCTCCAGATGCAGCGTGCGCGCGATTTCCGGCATGTCGGCGCGGCCGTGGTACGGCGCGGCCACGAGCGTCTCGATCAGACCGGCCATGATGTTGGTCGACACGTTCGGCAGGCGGCTGCCCACTTCGAGCTGGCTCGGCGTGGAGGCGGCCGTCTCGCGCGCGGTCATCTTCGCGTAGATGTCGTCCACGAGCTTGCGGAACACCGGGTCGAGACGGTTGCGCGGATGCTTGAACGGCACCTTGATCTCGGCCACGATGCGGCCCGGGTTCGACGAGAGCACGAGAATGCGGTCGCACATGAACACCGCTTCCTCGATGTTGTGCGTGACGATCAGCATCGACTTGATCGGCATGCGGCCCTGCGTCCACAGGTCGAGCAGGTCGGTACGCAGCGTTTCGGCGGTCAGCACGTCGAGCGCGGAGAACGGTTCGTCCATCAGCAGCAGCGACGGATCGACCACGAGCGCGCGCGCAAAGCCCACGCGCTGGCGCATGCCGCCCGAAAGCTCGCGCGGGTAAGCGTTCTCGAAACCGTCCAGACCGATCAGGTCGATGGCGGCCAGCGCACGTTCGCGGCGCTCGCGAGCCGCCACGCCCTGCGCTTCGAGGCCCGCTTCCACGTTCTGCAGGACGGTCAGCCATGGAAACAGCGCGAAGGTCTGGAACACCATCGAAACGCCTTCGGCCGGACCGTCGAGCGGCTTGCCCAGCCAGTCCACCTCGCCGCCGCTCGGCTCGATGAGGCCCGAGATGATGCGCAGGAGCGTGGACTTGCCCGAGCCCGAACGGCCCAGCAGCCCGACGATCTCACCCTCGCGCAGCGAGAGGTTCACGTCTTCGAGCACGAGCCGTTCGTCTTCGGTCTTCGCGAAACCGCGCGAGACGTTGCGCACGGAGAGAACCTCCGCACCGGTGGCGGGACGCGTCGGCGCGATCAGGTCGGGAGAAACAGTCTTGGAATTCAGCATTTCGGTCTACTCTCAGTCGAGGCGCAGCTTGGACTCGGCGTAGGCGTACATCGGACGCCACAACGTACGGTTGAACAGCGTAACGAACAGGGACATCACGGCAATGCCCAGGATGATCTTCGGAAAGTCGCCGGCGGCCGTGGTCTGCGCGATATAGGCGCCCAGACCGTGCGCCTGCACCTTCGTGTCGCCCCACTGGACGAACTCCGAAACGATGCTCGCGTTCCACGCGCCGCCCGACGCCGTGATCGCGCCCGTGATGTAGTACGGGAAGATGCCCGGCAGCATGACCTTGCGCCACCACTGCCAGCCGCGAATGCCGAAGTTCGTCGCCACTTCGCGGTAGTCGTTCGGATAGGCGCTCGCGCCCGCAATCACGTTGAACAGGATGTACCACTGCGTGCCGAGCACGATCAGCGGCGAGAGCCAGATATCCGGGTTCAGGTGGAACTTCACGATCACGATCACGAACACCGGGAACAGCAGGTTCGCCGGGAAGGCGGCCAGGAATTGCGCGAGCGGCTGGATCTTCTCGGCGAGCGCGGGGCGCAGGCCGATCAGCACACCGATGGGCACCCAGATCACCGAGGCGATCACGATCAGCAGCAACACGCGCAGGAGCGTAATGAGGCCGAGCACGAGCACGTGACCCACTTCGTCGAGCGTCACGCCGGTGCGCACGTAGGCCACCACGCGCCACACCACGTACACGGTCAGCGCGAGGACCAGGATGCCCCAGACGATGTCGCCGACGACCGTGGCCTTGCTGCGCTTCGTGCTCACCACGGGCATCGCTTTCGGCAGTTGCACGCGAATGGGAATGCGCGCGAGCGTGGCGAGCACTATACCCATCGGCACCAGCAGGCGGTGGATCAGCCGCGTGCGGCGGACGAGATCGAGCAGCCAGGATTCCGGCGCGTCGCCCGAGCTCGTCGTTTCCATGCGGAACTTGTCGGCCCATGCGACGAGCGGGCGGAACAGCAACTGGTCGTAGGCGATGATCACGACCGTCATCGCGAGAATCACCCAGCCCACCGCACCCAGGTTCTTGTCCGAAATGGCCTGGGCCAGATACGCGCCGATGCCCGGCAGCGTGATCGTGTTGTTGCCCACCGTGATCGCTTCCGAAGCCACCACGAAGAACCAGCCACCCGACATCGACATCATCATGTTCCAGATGAGGCCCGGCATCGAGAACGGCACGTCGAGCTTCCAGAAGCGCTGCCAGCTCGTGAGGTGGAAACCCTTCGACACTTCGTCCAGATCGCGCGGCACCGTGCGCAACGACTGGTAGAAGCTGAACGTCATGTTCCACGCCTGGCTCGTGAAGATCGCGAAGATCGCGGCCAGCTCGGCGCCCAGTACGCGGCCCGGGAACAGCGCGAGGAAGAACGTCACCGTAAACGAGATGTAGCCGAGCACCGGCACCGACTGCAGGATGTCGAGGATCGGCACCAGCACCTGGCCCGCGCGGCGGCTCTTGGCGGCGAGCGTGCCGTAGATCAGCGTGAAGACCAGCGACGCCACCATGGCCGCAAGCATGCGCAGCGTGGTGCGCAGCGCATACTCGGGCAGCATGCGCGGGTCGGTCGAGATCACCTGGGTCTTGAGCGTCGACATCGGCGCGAGCGTCTGATGAAAGCCGATGGCTGCCATCGCGATCAGGCAGATGATGAGCGGAAAGGCGATGAAGTCCCAGCGATTGGGCAGCACGCGCCACGCCGAAGCGTTGGCCGTGCGGTTCAGGTTGAAGCCGAAATCCATTACTGGCCTCCCGTGCCGTATTTACGCTGGACACCACGCGCGCGCACCGCGCGGCGGGTCGTTCGCATAGAGCGATTGAACTGGATCATGTTGATGCACTGACAAACTGGATGGAAGGCGAAGCCCGGTACGCCCATGCGTGCCGGACTTCGCTTTAGCCCCGAAGCAGGCGCGCCCTCAGGTTCCGCCGGCGCGCGGCGAGCGCGAACTGGCGGCAGGGGGCGTGACCGGCGTCTGCTGACGGGCGCAACACGCCAACCGTGCCGCGCACCCGGAACGGCATGCGGCGCGATATCAGACAAATGCGCAGACAAATGCGCAGCCAGATGCAGCACGCAACGACGACGCTTAGCAACGCATAAGCGAACGCGAAAAGCGCGAACCGCGTCTGGATGACGCTAACAAGGATGCACGAGGATTTACTGCTGGACGCGCACCATCTGCCTGCTGGCAAGACGGCGGCTTGAGAAAAGGAGCGCGGACGTCCTGCCGGTCAGGCAGCGAAACTCTTCGAAGATCGACAACTGCTACTGTCCAAGGCGTCAGCCCCTTTTGTTAAGACGGGCGAATTTTAGTCACGCTGCACACCGGAAGTCAACACGATTTGCGCAGCGCGTCAAATGCCGTGCCAATGCCGCCACGGCGCGGCCTGGCGGGGCAGGTAGCGCGTTGAGGGCAGATCGCGGACGGCCTCGCTCCCACCGCTTTCAGGTTGCTTTCCGGAGGCTCTCAGCAGACCGCACGTCGCATGCCTGCCGCATACCGCCTCAGGCCAGCCTGCGCATGGGCTGCGCCGCCCCGGTCGTGCCCATGCGTTCCAGCCGTTCGCTCGCCTCCGTGAGCACCCACAGCGGCGCGCGCTGCAACTGCTCGTCGTAAATCGTCACGATGGCCGCCAGCGCATCGAACTCCGCGCCGTCGAGCCGCCAGCCGGCGCCCGTGCGGCCGCGCTCGTAACAGGCGAGCAGCGCCGCATCGGCAGCCGACACCTGCACCTGCGCGAGCGCGCCGTAGCCGGCTTCGGCCATCGACGCCGCAAGCACGTGCGCATGCAGCAGCGCCTGGGCGTCGCGGTCGGCGCCGCCGTCGCGCAGCGATGCGAGCGCCAGATGCACCTGGAGCGCGAGCGCGTCGGCGCTCGCACGCGGGATCGGCAACAGCATCGCCTTGTTGCGGCGGGCCTGAGCCGCTTGCGCCTGACGCGGGAAGGGGATGGTCCTGGCCATAAAGAGCACTAAATAAACTGATTTGGTGCAATAACGGCACGTCGCGCCGAAGGTTGAGCGGCATCCGCACGCGCGAATGTAACTAACAGTGACAGGCGCGCCGTTCGCGCGCGCAAAAGGTAACGCCGGTTCAGCGCTCGCCGGCTTGCGCCGGGCCGCGGCGCGACGCGACGAAGGCCTCGACATGGCGGATGGCCGCTTCGCACTGCTCGAGTGTCAGATGGTGGATAGACGGATTGGGCAGATCGAAGCCGAGTTCGCCGGCAAGCCAGCGCATCGCGCGGCCGCGCGCCTCGAAGGCGTTCACGCCGTCGCGCCGCACCTTGGCTGCGACGAGCGGTTCGAGCGCATCGTGCAGGCGGCTCTTCGCGTCGCGCAGCGCCGCGTCGGCCAGGCGCCCGAGCGGCACGTTGCGCGTGCTGCGCGCGGGCACGCCAATCCAGGCTTCGCAGGCCGCGCAAAGCCACAGCGGGCCGTGGTCCTCGCGATACGGATACGCTTCGTCGCCATGACGCGCGAGCTGCGCCTTCGCGCCGCAGTAATCGCACAGCGGCTGCGGCAGCGCCTTGACGGGCCGGCCTACGCGCATCGGGCGCGCCTCCTCGCGGTAATCGACGTTTGCATGAATGAAAAGAAACAGGAAATGGAAACCGGGCAGGCGGCCGGCAGGCCGCCGCTCCGGTGAAAGCATACCGGGAAACGGCTGGCCGGCTCATGAGCGCACTACTCATCCTTCCCGCATTCGATGTATTCTTACGGATATATCGCCAGGCTGCTCACCGTCGTAGCGGCCGGCGTTCCACGTGCATGGAGGTGTGGGTTGGCAAGCCCCCGGCGCCCGAGCGCCGCCCGGCCAAATCGGCCAAATCGGCCGAACTGGTCGAGCACGCAGCCGCGCGCGGCGGACGGCTTCGAGGTAACCATCACGGCGCTGCGGCCGGCGGCCGGTCACGAACGCGCGGAACTGATCCGCGACGTGATCGATGCCTTTGGGCGCCTGCGCGACAGCCTTTGCCGCCTGAACCGCCTGTTCGCCCCGGATGCGGATTGCGCCCCGGCGGACACCTCGCTGCTACCGCTCCTCGCCACGCTCGCGCCACATGGCGAAAACGCCGGATGCCTCCGGCCACGCGAACTCAAGCGTGCGATCCGCGACGCGCGCCAGCTCGACAGAACCCGCGACGTCCTGTTCTCCGACGCGTTCTGCCGCGACATACTGGCGATGCGGCAGACCCTCGCCGAACTGGAGCGGCTGGATGCGCTGTTTGTCGGCCTCGGTGTCGAGCATGTGCTCGCGCGGCAAGTCCACCGGTAGCCCGAGCCTCGTTATATTCCGTGGTATATTGCGTCGACATGGCGCGGCGTGCCCGCGCTGCCTGGCGTTCAACCGGGCCCGGAGTTCCACCGGATCAGAGATCACTCATGCACGCACCCTCGCACGCACCGCCGTTTCGCCTCGCCCGCACGCCGGGCACTGCGCAGCCGGACGAGAGCGCGCCGCTGCGCGTTGCCGCCCCCTGCTGCGGCCCAAGCCAGACCGATCTGGAACGCGCGCGACGCCGCACGCGGCTCGCCGAACTCGACCACCATCTGCATTGCTCGATCATCGGCACGTGCCTCAGCACGCACGAACTGCGCAAGCTCGTGCCGAAATTCACGCCGCTCAATCCGCAGCGCGCGAGCGACCTCGAGATCCACCATGCGGCCGTCGAGCTGGCGATCGAAGGCGGCGCCGGCGGCAAGGCCCTGCAGAAGGCGCTCGACGCACGCTATGCGGGAGCATTGCGCCGCTTCACCGCCGCCCGCGACGGCGAAGCCGTGCTTGCGCTCTGGAACGAATCGCTCGCGAACGGCGACATCCCGCCCGCCTACTGGGCGCTCATGACCCATCCCGCGACGACGATGGAAGTGCGGCAGGCCGCGTTCGGCGAGCTGCACATGCTCTCGCATCTCGTCGGCGCGGCCAATCGCGCCGACCTGCGCCGGCTCGTCGCGCTCGAAGCGGAAAACGCGACGCTCCAGGCAAAAGCCGAGCGCCAGCAGGCGCGTCTTCACGAGATGAGCCGCGAGCGCGACACGACACGCGAGGCGCTCGCCGAGCTTCAGGTTCGCGCGGCCACGCGCGCGGACCACGAGGAAGACGGACCGCTGCACGCACAGTTGATGTCGCTGCGCGAGGCGCTTGCCGCGCGCGATGCGCGCCTCGCCCTCGAAACGAGCCGCCGCGAAGCCGCCGAGCAGCGCGCAACCGCCGACGAAGTCTCGCTGGCCACGCTGCGCGCGCAACTCGACGAGGCCCACGCCCTGATCGACGCGCTGCGCGCGGAAACCCGCGCGATGGAGCTGGCCGCGCAGCCCGAGGGCGCGGGCAGCGCGAGCGGTACGGCCCGCACGCTGCCACAGGACGCGCTGAAGGGCAAACGGATCGTCTATGTCGGTGGCCGGCCCGGATCGCACCAGGCGTTGAAGCGCTGGGTGGAATCGGCGGGCGGCGAGCTGGGCGTGCACGACGGCGGCATTGAGGACCGCAAGGGCTTGCTCGCCGCGGCACTCGCGGGCGCCGACCTCGCGGTCTTTCCGGTGGATTGTGTCGATCACGACTCGATGAACACGCTCAAGCGCGTGTGCGAACGGCACCAGGTGACTTACCACCCGCTGCGCACGGCAAGCCTTGCGAGTTTTGTCGAACTGATGATGCGGCTCTATGCCGATGCGGCGCCGACCTTGACCGCCGTGCCCGTCTCGCGTTTCTGCCTGCGCCACGGCTAGCCGGCGACGGCGGTGCCGCTTAGCGTTTCACGAGCTGCGTGAGCGCCTCGATCTCGGGCGCGCAGGCCGCGGCCGCGCGTGCCTCGATACCGCGATAGAGCCGGATGATTTCCTCGCCGACGGGCGTCAGCGTGCTGCCGCCACCGCTCTGTCCACCATGCTCGGATACGGTGGCGGGCGAAGTGAGCGCGCGATTGAGTTCGTCCATCAGCAGCCAGGCCCGGCGATAGGACATGTTGAGGCTGCGCGCCGCGGCGGAAATCGAGCCGTGCTCGCGCACCGCCTCCAGCAGCGAGACCTTGCCGGGCCCAAGCGCAATCGTGCCTTCCTTCAGGATGCGCATGCGCAAGCGCACCTCCGGGCCGCCCTGCGCCGCGTTCGCCGGTATGCTGGTTTCGGGTAACGCCGCTGCGGGCGTCTTTGTCGATGGACGATCGTTTGCGGGTTGGGTCATGCGCGCAAGCATACACGATGCGTCGTCCGCGCCGTTGCGCCCAGCCCTCGACACTTCGGCACTCGCCCTGACCTTCATGGCCCGGGCGGAAAGCAGAAGCCGAAGTCCTCGCAGCCCGGGCAGCCCGGTGCCGGTCCGGGCGTGGCGCCTGCGGCAAGCGCGAGTTCGCGAGCGAGCAGCTTCTTCCAGCGCAAGCCTTCGACGTTGCGCGCAACCATCGCGGGAAAGTAGCGTTCGAGCATGGCGGTAACGTCGCCGCGGCCGAAAAGACCGAGATCGCGCCACAGGTGATCCGGGCGCAGGCAGGCGTTCGCGACGATAGCCGCGAGGCAGCGAGCGTCCTCGCTGCCGACCTCGGGCGCGGCGTGAGCGATCAGGAAATCACGCATCGAGGCCGCGTAGGCTGCACCCGTTTCGTCGACGACGTTCGCGAGGGTTTTCCCGGCTGGCTGCGCAAGCGGCACCACCGCATCCGCTGCGAAGTGACGCTTCGCGAGACCCGCCAGTTGCCCGGCCGTCAGTCCGAGCAGCGCGAGTTCGCCGCGCACCTCGCGCGCGGCGACGAGCCGGGCGAAGAGCCGGTCATCGAAGACAGGCGGCGCGTGCGCTGCCGCGTTGTCGATGCCCAGCAGTTCGGCGCTGCGTGCGGCGGCGCGAAGCTCGAAGTCGGGCGGTTGAACCGGCGCTACGTTCATGGCCGTCGACGTGCGGGTGCTGGCCCGACCTACCCGTCCACTCCCACGATCACGCTCGACGCCTTGAACAGCGCCGAGGCGGGCTTACCCGCCGCGAGGCCGAGGCGATCGGCGCTCTCGTTGGTCACGATGGCCGCGATCTGCGCGCCGCCGGGCGCGGCGATCACGACCTCGGCGTTCACGGCGCCCTTCGTGACCGAGGCAACCGGGCCCGCCACGACATTGCGCGTGGACACCTTGCTGGCATCGCCATCCACCATGACGATCACCGACGAAGCTTTCACGAGCGCGAACGCCGGCTTGCCGGCCGCAAGGCCAAGCGACGCTGCGCTACCGTGCGTGATGATCGCGACGATCTCGAGACCGCCGTCGACGCGCAGCGTCACTTCGTCGTTGACGGCGCCGGCCTTGACCGCGCTGATCTGGCCGGAGAAATGATTACGGGCGCTGGTACGCATGAGCGTCTCCCTCGTGGGTCGCGCGCTCGCGGCAAGACGCGAACGCAGCTCGGGTTGAATGGAGGAGATTCAGTGTACAAGCGCATCCTCGTCATGCACAGGCGTGATAGTAAAAATTGGCCATCCGGCCAGGTGCAGGGAGCCGTGAGTCCAGCGTAATATATCGACCTTTATAACGCTGCGGGGAAACCAACATGGTTCGCAAGCTGATTGCCTCTGTGGTCGTGGTCGCCGGCGTGCTCGGTACGAGCGCGAGCGCCACGGCGGCCGACAACAATGACGTCAACGTGCTGTACGCCGGCTCGCTCGTCAACCTCATGGAAAAGAGCGTGGGTCCGGCATTCGAAAAGGAAACGGGCCTGCACTTCAAGGGCTACGCGGCCGGCTCGAACAAGATTGCCAACGAGGTCAAGGGCAAGCTGCGGCGCGGCGACGTGTTCATCAGCGCGAGCCCCAAGGTCAACGCCAACCTGATGGGCGAGGCGAACGGCAACTACGTTTCGTGGTACGTCGACTTCGCGGAGTCGCCGCTGTTGATCGGCTATAGCCCGAAGAGCCGTTTCGCCGCCGACTTCAAGACGAAGAAGTGGGACGACGTGCTGCGCGAGCCGGGCCTGCGTCTTGGCCGCACCGATCCCAAGCTCGATCCGAAGGGCGCCTTCACCGTCGAACTCATGACGAAGGCGGCCGAGGCTTACCACCAGCCGGACCTCGTCGAGAAAACGCTCGGTACGCCTGAGAATCCCGACCAGGTCCTGCCCGAGGAAACGCTGGTCGGCCGCCTGCAGTCCGGCCAGCTCGACGCGGGCTTCTTCTACTCGACCGAAACTTCGGACCTCAAGATCCCCTCGATCCATCCCGCACCCGAGCTGAACATCAAGGCGAACTACACGCTCACGATCCTCAACAATGCGCCGAACAGCGCAGGCGCCGCGCGCTTCGTCAACTTCCTGCTGAGCGCCGAGGGTCGCAAGCTGCTCGCCGAACACGGCGTGGACGTGACGAAGCCCGCCGTGCACGGCAACAGCTCGGCCATTCCGCCCTCGGTGCAGGCCGTGATCGACGCCGCGCAATAGCCGTGAAGCAACGCGCCGAGAGGCCAGGCGCCGCGCGTCCGCTGCTGTGGCTCGGCGCGCTGCTCGCCGTCTATCTCTGCGCACCCTTCGTCGCCAGCATCCCGCAGATCGGCGCGGCCGACTGGAAGGGCGTCGACTGGCCCACGATGGGGTCGGCCGTGGGCGTTTCGGTGGCGAGCGCAAGCGTCGCGGCGCTCGTCATCCTCGTGCTGGGCGTGCCGCTCGGCTACTGGCTCGCGCGCTCGCGCTCGCGCACGGTGGCGCTGCTAGGCTTCGTCGTGCAGTTGCCGCTTGCGCTGCCGCCGCTCACGAGCGGCGTGCTGCTGCTCTTTCTGGTCGGCCCGTATAGCGCGATCGGCCAACTCTTCGGCGGGACGCTCACCGATTCCTTCACAGGCATCGTGCTCGCCGAAACCTTCGTCGCCGCGCCGTTTCTGATCATCGCCGCGCGTTCCGCATTCTCGGCCGTCGATCCCGTCTACGACGACGTCGCCGCCACGCTCGGCCATCACGCGGGCAGCCGCTTCCTTCGCGTCACGCTGCCCATCGCATGGCCGGCGATTCGCGCCGGGCTCGCGCTTGCCTGGCTGCGCGCGTTCGGCGAGTTCGGCGCCACCGTGATGGTTGCGTACCATCCCTACTCGCTGCCCGTTTATACATACGTCGTGTTCGGCGGCCAGGGGTTGCCCGCGATGATGCCGCTCCTGCTGCCGACGCTCGCCATCGCAATCGTCTGCGCCGCGCTCTCCGTCTATAGCCGCGGCGTGCGCCCGGCGCTCGCGGCCTCGCACGACAACGGCGACGAGCCCGCCAGCTTCGCGCCGGCCGCACCCGTGCGCGTGGCGGCCGCCTTGCGCCTCGCGTTCGAGGTGGAGCGGAGGCTTGGCACGTTCAGCCTGGACGTGGCGTGGCGGCCCGTCACGCGACGGCTCGCCATCATCGGGCCGTCGGGCTCGGGCAAATCGCTCGCACTGCGTATCATCGCGGGCCTCGAGCCCAACGACGCGGGATCGGTCACGCTGGGCGGCACCGACCTGGGCGCGCTGCCGCCCGAACGCCGCCAGATTGGCTACATGCCGCAGGACTACGGCCTCTTCCCGCACATGACCGTCGCGCAGCAGCTTGCGTTTCCGGTGAGCGCGGACGCCGCCAGCGCGCGCTACTGGCTGGCGCACCTGGGCCTCGACACGCTCACGGGCCGCTTGCCGCGCGAGCTCTCGTTCGGCCAGCGCCAGCGCGTCGCGCTCGCGCGCGCGCTCACGCGTCACAGCCAGCTGCTGCTCTTCGACGAGCCGTTCGCCGCGCTCGACACGCCGCGCCGCCGGCGCCTCCAGCAATCGTTGCGCGCGCTACAACGCGAGATCGACGCGGTGACGGTGATCGTCACCCACGATCCCGACGAAGCCGCGCTGCTTGCCGACGAAGTGCTCGTGATCGAACAGGGCCGCGTGCTGCAGGCCGGCCCCATCGACGAAGTCTTCGCCCGACCCGCTACGCTGCGCGTGGCCGAGCTGCTCGGCCTGCACAACGTCGGCGAGGGTATTGTGCGGGTGCCGGGCGAGATCGAGACGGTCAAGGGCCTGCGTCTGCCGTGCGGCGACGCTTCGCTCGCCGTGGGCACGCGCGTGATGTGGCGGGTGTCTCCGCGTGCGCTGCGCGCGGCGAACGACGGGGCGTGGACCGGGACGCCGGCCGGCTACGCGCTGCGGCATGGCGACCGCTATGTCACGATCGAGATCGGCAACGAGGCCTTCGACGTCGCCGACGAAGACGCGCCGCGCACGACGGAAGGCGCACGGCGCTTTTCGATCGACCGCGACGGCGTAACGGCATGGGCCATGCCGGGTTCCTGAAAAAGCTCACCTTTGACGCAGTGGGGCATGCGCCGCGAGGTGCAGGCGCGCACGAATGGCGCTTGCAGTCCCGCGTTTTTTGCAACCACCGCATGATCAAGCGCGCACCGCCGCTCGTGCTCCCGAAAAGGCTCACCTGTAGCCGTCGATGCGCTACGGCGCAATGAATCGCGCCATTATCCGGCCCGGTCAGCAAGATTCCCTTCGACGAACCTGGGACTGCCAGGAAATCTTTCCCCGTTGCATGACGAGATCATGCGCCGACATCGAGGCAGAGCAATGCCGACCGGTATGCCAGCGTGCGATAGCCTTGGCGCTTGCGCTCACCCTCCTGAAAACGCTCACCTCAGATCACGAAATGGCGGTTCTCCTTCAGCACAGGGGGCGACTGCACGAGGTCGACGCGAGCAAAACGAATGAGCGAAAACGCACGCTCGCCCTGCGGGCTGGCCGGCAGGCGCGCGAGCGGAAACACGATTCCGGCGCTGTCCGCAGCCGCACTGGCATCGATCACTACGTTCATCGGATTCAGGCACACGCGCTTCATCTCGACATGCGTGTGCTGCGCGGGATGATCGAGCACATCGCAAATCACGTCGAGTTCTCGCGCGAGCGCATCGGTCCGCAAACCGAGTTCGCCCAGCGCCCGCTCGTTCTCCGCGATTTCGGCCTCCAGCCTGACGAATTCCGCAGCGTCGCCGGCCTCGCCTACGCCCAGCATCCGGTGCGTACCCGCCCCCTGGCGCTTGAGCAGTTGCAGGCGCGTCTTCAGCAGCGCGCGCTCTTCCACCAGCGCATCGCGGCGCGACTCGTCGGCGCTGATCTGCGCGAGTCCCTCCAGCGCAATCTGCTCGACGACGCGCTGTACGATCTGGTCGCGCAGATCGCTTTCCGTTTCGCCGCACACGCGCACCTGATGATCGTCGAAACTCAGCGTCGTCCGGGCGACGTCCGCATGCACCGTGTCGCCCACCTGTTCCGCGCCGAGCACGCGGCGCTCGGTCATCGCCATGCTCAGCACGGCCCAGGTTTCGTGCGCGAGCGGATGCGCCTTGAACCACGCGTGCAGTTCCGGCGAATGGCTCAGGACACGCCCGATTTCGTCCGGCGCCGCGAAGAACGCGTGAATATAGGGGTCGCCGAGCCAGTTCGACGCGCTGGCTTCGCGCGCCGGCGGCAAGTCGCGCACGATGCCGCTCACGTAGTCGACCGAGCAGGCCAGCGCGGGCATCACGCGCTCGCGAAAACCGTCCGCCAGTTTCAGCGAGGGGCTCAGCACCAGCAAACGTTCGATCAGCGCGCGAATCTGCGGCGTCACGGGAGGCGCTTTGGCGCGTGGATGCCAAAGCCGGTCGAGAATGCCCATCTCAGGACTCCGTTGCGGGCCGCGCGGCGCGGCCTGGAACCGGGCGCGCCGGCACGGGGCAATCGGGCCACCGCGCAACGCGCCTGCTGCGTCGCAGCACGAATGACTATAGCGTGAATCGCCGGACGATCGCGGTCGGACGGGCCGATCCCGAACAAGCTCACCTTCGAATTTTAAGACGATCAGGCAAAGGTGACGCAGGCTCCACAAAACCCCTAACCGTTCCACTTCTGATGAACGCTAACGCACCGCAGTGAAGAAGTGGCTCCCGCAGATTCTCACCTCGGAGATCCGGAAACGCGGTAACAAGCGAGCCAGCTCTCACGTGAGCCGCATCGAGCGAAGTGGTGTGCGCTCGCACAAACGGCTCCCGAAAGTCCTCACCCCAGCTCACCGACCGTGAGCGAGCGCACTCCGAACATCCTCACCATTCGCGCGCAAGGCTGGTCATTGCGATTCGGGCATCGCCGACGAATGATGACTCGTGATCAGCCAGCGTTTGCCGTTCCATCGGTACGTGAACGTATATCGGGCATGCACGATCGACCCGTCGCCGAACGTGAACGTATAGAGCCCGGCGTCGATGGCCGTATTGCAGTCGATCTCGATCCAGCTAGAGTCGATCTTGCCCACCGGCTTCTTCTTCAGGAATACGACGAAATAGTCCCGTTTGGTTTCCGGCGTGAGCCGCGGTTTGTTCGACACCGTCGGCAGCAGAATGGAGCGCGTCGCGTAGTTCGCCACGACCTTGTCCGGGTCGCCCGTCTGAAGCGATGCGTTCCAGCGGTCGAACAGCGAAGCGATGTCCTGCTCGCTGGCCTTCCTGCACGTGTCGGTTCGCCCGAATGCCGTGGCCGACGGCAGCAACACGCACAGTCCAATGGCCGATATTGCAATCAGGTTTTGCATGATGGCTCCCGCAGGCCCAACAACGTTGCACCGCATCTCTCTGCGTCTCTCAATTAAATGCGCAACTTCTTTCAATCCGCTGTCGATTCGCACGGTTCCGTGCGCACGGGAACACCGTTTGCTCCGCGCGCCGCTTCGGTCTCCTTGATACCGCTTCGGCACATCAGGACAAACCCCGGTGTCTCGTTCGCAAACCAAGACAGGACAAGCCGTTCAGGCGGACTGCCCGGATTTAGACGGTTCGTTCAATTGACAGCCGCTGATGTCATGATTCACTCTCTTTCGCATAACTAGATACAGGGAGGCAACGCATGTTGGATAAGATCCGCGGCGTGGCGCTAGCCATGGTCGCCAGTCCTTTGCTGCTCGCGTGCGGAGGTGGCAACGCGAGCAACCCGGGTCCCATCTCGCCCGCGCAATGCTCGGGCTCGACGTGCGCCAATCAAGGGCCGCCCACGAGCCAGCCCGCCGCCACGGCCTTGTGCCCCACGGATTCACAGATCGCGGCCAACACCTATCTCGGCGGCGCCGGCAGCGGCGAAGTCGTGAGCCTCAGCATCAATCCGACAACCATGACGTACAAGCTCACGTGGCTTGCGTCACCCATTCCAATCGCGTCGAGTTCGGTGCAGAACACGCGCACCGGGCTCACGATCACGGGCGCCGTGCAGCATCCGCCTTCGGGCTCGCTCCCCTCGGCTTCGCAGATCGCCTGCGCGTTCCAGCTCCAGGCCGGCACCGGCACGCTTAACGGCGCGAGCTATACGACCGCGTACAACGCCCAGAATCCGCCCACCATCTATGTCGGCTTCGGCGTGGCGGGCGGCGGCATACCGGGCGCAACGGTCGATATCGATGGGGATTCCCAGGCAAATCTGCTGTTCCCGAACCAGCCTGCGCGTACCTTCGACTTCTATCCGTTCATCGGCTTTTCCACGGTCAGCACGAGCATTACCGATCTCGCGGGCTCGTATAACGCGCTGCTCTATCACATCGTGCCGTCGAGTAAATTCGCCGCCGCGGCCAAAGTTGTTCAGGAGTCCTACAACGGCAGCGGAAACTGCAGTGTGCCGAGCGGCGCGACCAACACGAGTTGCGAGACTGCCTCGAATACGTGGGCGGCCGACCCGAACGGCAGCTACTTCACGAGCACCGACGCCCCGCAGATCGAAACGCCGTCCAACGCCCTGTTCGGCAGCCCCACGGCAAGCGCGCACCTCATTCTCGGCAAGCTGAACGGGGCTATCGTGCCGGTCGTCGTCCGCACGGGCCACGTGGCGGAAATCAGCGTCACCAACCTCATCCCGCAGATCGACGACGAATCGGGCATTGCGCTGCTCGCGCCCGCCACGGCGCTCACGTCGGGCGCGTTCAACGGCAGCTACATCGGCGCCGATTCGAACTTCGCCTACACGGCGGCGCTCATCAACGATCAGCAAGGCGGCTTCCTCAAGCCTTCGACGATGACGACCGAAAGCACCTTCGCGCTCGACTACACCCAGACGCATCCGGGCCTGATCGGCGTGACGGACTCGCAGGGCAACGCGGGCAGTCTCATTGCCGTGGGCGGCCTCTACGGCGTTTTCATCAACGGCGAGGAGAACGGCGGCGTCACGCCGACCTCGGCGAACAGCACCACCCAGAATTCGCCCTATTTCGGCGTGGGTGCGCTGATTCAGCCGCAATAGCATGCGCTTCGGCTTGCTAAACAACTGACCGAGCAGGACCAGGGAGAGGACCGGCCGGAGGGGAGCCGGTCCCGGACACAAAAAACGATCCGGAGAAGCAGTATGAACAAGAAGCTTTTTGCGGCGCTTATCATCTCGGCACCGCTCTTCGCCGCGTGCGGCGGCGGTGGCGGCGGTGGCGGCGGCAGCAGCAGCCCGGCGCCGGTGGCGGCCGCGTTGTGCCCCACCACGCTCGACTACGGCACGGTCTATACCGGCGGCGGCGGCGACGGCGAACTCGTGAAGCTGCAGCTCGACACGACCAAAATGACCTGGCAGATCACCTACGTCGAGTCGCCGATCCCGCAAACCACCGGCACGGTCACGCCCACGCGTCAGGGCCAGGTCGCCACGGGCACGCTCACCCAGGAAACCGGGCTGCCCACGCAGAAGCTCAACCAGTGCGCCTACCAGCTCAACGGCGCGAGCCTCGACCCCACCCGGCTTGCGCGCGTGTTCATCGGCGAGGGCGTGGCGGGCGGTACGATTCCCGGCGCCGAGATCGCCTATGCGGGCACGGGCGGCGTAGGCGTCGTGCCTGAAACGACGTTCCCGTACTACCCGTTCATCGGCTTCTCGTCGATCGATACCAACATTGCCGACGTCGCGGGCGTCTGGAACCAGCTCGGCTATCACCAGGTGCCCTCGCAGAACTTCCTGCCGGTGCCCGTCGACGCCAAGATCACGATCAACGCGGATGGCAGTTGGACCGAGTGCGACAACACCGGCATCAACGCCGGCACGTGCCAGCAGCCCGGCACGAACCTCGCGCAATCGGCCGACGGCAGCGGCGCATTCGAGACCGACCACTTCCTCGGCCAGGCCAAGCCGACGCTCGTCACGGGGCAACCGGCCGCGAAAGGCTTCATGATCGTCGGCAAGCTGCGCGGCCAGCTCGTGCCGGTGCTCGTGCGCCGGGGCGTAGCGTATCCGTACATCGGCACCGATCCGCAAAGCGGCGCAACGGGCCCGGTCGCCGACGACGAGTCCGGCATTTCGGTGCTCGCGCCGCAGGCGGCCGTCGCGGTGGACTCGCAGGACGGCGAATACATCGGCGTGGACAGCCAGTTCGACTATCGCACCACGGCGCTCGAAGGCACCGAGGCCACGCTGCTCGACCCGTTCAATGCTTCGCAGGCGGCGCTCGCCACGGCACTCGATCTCAGCTTCACGGAAACCGTGCCCGGCGTCGTGACCACCACGCATGTCGGCGCCTCGACCGGCTCGACGCCCACCGGCAAGATGATCTTCACGGTCGGCGTGTTCGGTTTCCTCGACATGAGCACCCCGTCTGCGCCGTACTTCACGGTCGGCGCATTCGTTCAATAATTCGTTCAATAAGCAGTACAGAAGAGACCCCGATGCTCCGGGGTCCGTGCTGATGAGGTAGCCGCCCGACGACCGCCGCGCAACGCGGTGGCCGAACCGGAAGGCGCGCAGGGACCGGCAGGCCGGTGAAGAAGCCGGAAGCCGCCGGATGCCGCGCGCGGGCAGGCATACCCGAACCTGGGAGGAAAGAATGAGACGCATCGTCATGGCGGCGCTGACCGCCGGACTTTCCATGAGCGCTCACGCGCAGCAGGCGGGAGACAACGTGGCCGTGCTGGGCTGGTTCCATGTGGCGCCGCAAGGATCGAGCACGCCGCTCACGACCAACGTCGCGCCCGTGCCGATCAACACGCCGTTGCGCCTGCCGAACAGCTTCACGTCGCCGGGCACGGGCCTCTCGACCACGAACGCGGACACGGTCGGCCTCACTTTCAGCCACTTCCTGACCGACCACATCGCGATCACGACCGTGGCCGGCGTGCCGCCCACGTTCAAGCTCTACGGCCACGGCACGATCAAGCCACCGGGCCCGGCGGGCGCGCTCGGCAGCCAGAACCTTTCCGATCCCGCGGCCAACCCGATCGTCACGAGCGTACGCCAGTGGAGCCCGGCGCTGCTCTTCCAGTACTACTTCCGCGACGCCGACGCGAAATTCCGGCCGTTCGTGGGCATCGGCGTGTCGTACAACTGGTTCTCGGACGTCCAGCTCAATCCGAACTTCGTGAGCGCCACGCAGAACGACCTCGGCTCCGTGCTCGCCGCCGGCGCCGGCAAGCCGGGACCGACGCAGGTGAGCGCGAAAGCGTCGGCGTCGTGGCAGCCGGTGTTCAACGCCGGCGCGGAATACAACATCACGGCGCATCTCGGCCTCGTCGCCTCGATCACGTACATTCCGCTGAAGACCACCTCGTCGGTAATCGTAAAGGCCGCGGACGGCACCGAACTCGCCGTGAGCAAATCGGATCTTTCCGCAGACCCGATCATCTCGTTCCTTGCCGTCTCTTACCGCTTCTGACATGCGGTCATGATCCGCCGCGCGACCGTGGGCGAGCGCACGCTATGCATGCTATTGCCGCGCGCCCTTCTCGCGCCGGTCGATCGGCTCGCGTTAAAATCGACGCATGCCGAAATCGCCCCCAACTTCCAGCGCCGAAGCCAGGCCCGAACGCGCGACCGAGAACGAATACACGGTCGACGAACTCGCACGCGTGGCCGCGACCACGGTGCGCAACGTGCGCGCCTACCAGGACCGGGATCTGCTCATGCCGCCCGAGAAGCGCGGCCGCGTGGGCATCTACAACGATTCGCACGTCGCGCGGCTGAAGCTCATCAATCATCTGCTCGCGCGCGGCTACACGCTCTCGAACATTCAGGATCTCATCAAGGCCATCGACGACGGCGGCGACCTGCGCTCGATCCTCGGCCTCGAAAACGCGATTGGCGGGCGCTGGACCAGCGCGCGGCCGAAGACCTTTACGATCCGCCAGCTCGTCAAGATGTTCGGGCCGCAGGCGCCGGGCCAGCTCACGCGGCTCGGGGAACTGGGGCTGCTGGAGCGGCGCGGGCTCTCGTTCGTCGCGCGCAATCCGGCCGTGCTCGACGCCGCGGCGGCAACGGTACGCGAAGGCATCCCCGCGCGCGATCTGCTGAAGGTGCTGGAAGAGGCGAGGCCGCACTTCGACGCCATCGCGAAGCTGCTCGTCGAGATGGTCGTGCGGCATCTGGACCGCTACGACGCGGGCGCGCTGCCCCCGGCCACCGACATGCCGGCACTCGTCGACGCGATCTGGCGGCTGCGGCCGCTCTCCAGCGTGTTCGTCGAGAACGAGATCCTGCGCGCGCTGGAGGAACAGTCGAGCAACTACCTGGGCGGCCGGGTGGCGACGATCCTCGACAAGACGCTCGGCGGGCAAGCGGCAAAAGAGCCGCAGGCGCAGGAAGCGCCGCGCGCCGCGCGCAAGACAGCGGCGAAGAAGGCCCCCGTTGCGCTCGCCCCGGCCCGCAAGACGCCGCGGCCCGCGGCCAAGCCGATCCGCACGACGCGCAGGTCGGGCACCACCTAGGCGCGCCGCCCACGCCCCTCTCTTTCCTCATATCTTTAGCCGCGCGAGCCCTCGCGCGGTTCTGCCAGAACGCCCGAACACCCCGCCGGATGGGGGTTCTGCGCTGCGCGCCGTCTTTTCCCCCGACCATACGCTTCCCCTAGAGCGCCACATCTAGACACTTGCGTTCCGGCCCGAACCGCCCTATGTTTACATCCATCAATGTCACAGTTAAAAATGAACCATAGGGAGACGCTCCGGATGAACGCACGCACCCGGTCTTTCAACCCGGCAGGCAATGGCCCCGCTGGAGGGGTCATCGACATCGACATCGCCATCATCGGCACCGGCTTCGCCGGCCTCGGCATGGCGATCCGTCTGCTGCAAACCGGCAACACGCGCTTTGCCGTGTTCGAGAAGGCCGACTCGGCGGGCGGCACCTGGCGCGACAACCATTACCCCGGTTGCGCATGCGACGTGCAATCGCACGTCTATTCGTTCTCCTTCGCACCCAACCCGCTCTGGACGCGCATGTTCGCGCCGCAGCCGGAAATCCGCGCGTATCTCGATCACTGCGTGAACCGCTTTCGCCTCGCGCCCTACCTGCGCTTCGGGCACGAACTCGCGAGCGCCACCTATGACGAAAGCGCGCACTGCTGGCGCCTCGCGTTCGCCAACGGCAAGCGGCTCGCCGCGCGCGTGCTGATCTCCGGCATGGGCGGCCTCTCGCGCGCGGCCCTGCCCGACATTCCCGGCGTCGAAACGTTCGCGGGCAAAGCGTTCCATTCGCAGCACTGGGACCACGACTACGCACTCGACGGCAAGCGTGTTGCCGTGATCGGCACCGGCGCCAGCGCAATCCAGTTCGTGCCGCAGATCGCCCCGCGCGTGGCTGGCCTCGCGCTCTTCCAGCGCACCCCGCCCTGGATCATGCCCAAGCCCGACCGCGCGCTTTCCAGGTTCGAGCGGTGGATGTTCCGCACGCTGCCCTTCACGCAGAAGCTCGCGCGCGCGAGCCTCTACTGGATGCTCGAATCGCGCGTGCTGGGCTTCGCGATCCATCCTTCGCTGATGAAGAACGTGCAAAAGCTCGCGCTGCGCCATATCCGCCACCAGGTGCCGGACCCCGCGCTGCGCGCGGCCGTTACGCCCGACTACACGATCGGCTGCAAGCGCGTGCTGATCTCGAACGACTACTATCCGGCGCTCTCGCGCGAGAACGTGAGCGTCGTGACGACCGCCATCGAGCGCGTGGACACCACGGGCGTCGTCACCGCCGACGGCGTCCATCACGAGGTGGACTGCCTCATCTACGGCACCGGTTTCCAGGTGGCGGATCCGTTCCCGCCCGGAACCGTCGTAGGCCGTGGCGGCGTGGATATCGTCGAGACCTGGCGCAACGGCGCGCATGCGTACCTCGGCACGTCCTTGCCTGGTTATCCCAACTTTTTCATGATCGTCGGCCCGAACACGGGTCTCGGTCACAACTCGATGGTGTTCATGATCGAGTCGCAGATCGAGTACATCCTCGGCGCGCTGAACGCCATGCGCCGCGACGGCGCCGACGCCATCGAGGTGCGCCCTTACGTCGAATCCCGCTACAACGCACGCCTCCAGAAGAAGCTCGATCGCGCGATCTGGTCGGTGGGCGGCTGCAAGAGCTGGTATCTCGATCCGCGCAACGGCAAGAACACCACGCTGTGGCCGGGCTTCACGTGGCGCTTCCGGCAGGCGACGGCGCACTTCTCGCTCGCCGACTACCAGGTGTACCGCGTGCGGCAGCCTGAACCCGCCGCCACGCCCATCGCCATCGCGACGCAATCCACCGAGCCGGCTTGAGACGCTCCGAACCCGTCTGAAACAGCGCGCATCCGCACGAGGAACCCTGCATGAAACACTTCGACAACAAGGTCGCCGCCATCACCGGAGCCGGCTCGGGCATGGGCCGCGCGCTCGCCGTGCAACTAGCCGAGGCCGGCTGCCATCTCTCGCTCGCCGACCGCAACGCCACGGGTCTCGCGGAGACCGAACGCATCGTGCGCACACTTGCCCCCGCGGTGCGCGTGACGACGCGCGTGCTCGACGTGGCCGACCGCGAGGCGGTGTACGCCTGGGCCGACGAGACCGCCACCGCGCACGGCCACGTGAACCTCGTCTTCAACAACGCCGGCGTCGCGCTCTCCAGCACGATCGAAGGCATGGCCTACACCGACCTCGAATGGATCGTGAACATCAACTTCTGGGGCGTCGTGCATGGCACCAAGGCCTTCCTGCCGCACCTGAAAGCCGCGGGCGAAGGCCACATCGTCAATACGTCGAGCATTTTCGGCATCTTCGCGCAGCCCGGCATGAGCGCCTACAACGCCACCAAGTACGCAGTGCGCGGCTTCACCGAATCGCTGCGCCAGGAACTCGACATGATGCGGTGCGGCGTCTCCGCCACCTGCGTGCACCCGGGCGGCATCCGCACGAACATCGCGCAGTCGAGCCGCATCGCGTCGAACATGGTGGGCTTCATGGTGGCGAGCGAGCAGCAAGGTAAGGACGACTTCGAAAAATTCTTCATCACGACCGCCGAGGACGCCGCGCGCGCCATCCTGCGCGGCGTGCGCCGCAACAGCCGGCGCGTGCTGATCGGGCGCGACGCGCGCGCCGCCGACTGGCTCGCGCGCACGCTGCCCGCGGCGTACCAGGCGCTGGTGGTGGTGAGCGCGCGCCGCGAGGCCGCGAAGGCTCGGCGTAGAGCCGGCCGCGCGGGCATGGCGCGCAACCGGAACGCATAACGACGCAGGCCAATCAGGGAGAAAACATCATGATGCCGATACGGCGCGACATACGCTTCGCACTACCGCCCGACCGGGCCTGTGACTGGCACGCCCAGGGCGTGGCAGTCACCCACTTCTTCAACGCGCTTTCGCTCCTCTTTCCCGCGGGCGAGCGCTTTTTCATGGACGCCGTGCGACATTACCGCGACGGCATCGCCGACCCGGATCTCAAGAAGCAGGTGCTGGGCTTCATCGGCCAGGAGGCCATGCACACGCGCGAGCACATCGAGTACAACGATCTGCTGCAGGCCGCGGGCCTGCCCGCCCACAAGCTCGACAAGCGCCTGTGGGCCATCCTGAACTTCGGCCGCAAGGTGCTGCCGCCTTCGCTGCAACTCGCGCAGACGGTGGCGCTCGAACACTACACGGCCATGCTCGCCGACCTGCTGCTCACCAGGACGGCGCGCAACATCGAAGGTTCGGTGGAAGGCTACAAGCAGATGTGGCTGTGGCACGCGCTCGAAGAAACCGAGCACAAGGCCGTCTCGTTCGACGTCTGGAATGCTTCGATCCCACCGGGCCTGAAACGCTATCTGATGCGCACGGGCACGATGCTCGCGACCACGGTGCTGTTCTGGGTCATCGTGTTCGACTACCACATGGCGCTGATGCGCGCGCATGGCCGCCGCCAGGGGAAAGTGACCGGCAAGTGGCGCCTCATCCAGTTTCTCTACGGTCCGCGTCATGGCGTGTTTCCCGGCATTGCGCTGGAATGGCTGCGCTTTTTCAAGCCGGGCTTCCATCCGTGGGATCAGGACAACCGGCGCCATCTCGCACGCATCGACGGCCTGATCGCGCAGATCGACGCGACCAACGCGCAATATGCCGCGAAGGCCGCGCCGCGCCGCGTGCCCCTGCATCCGGCCGCGAACGCGAAGCCCGCATGAGCGACGCCATGCGCCCCGCGTGCGAGACCGCGCTTGAAACCGCGCCTGAAACCTTCATGGTGCAGTCCGACGACGCGCGGCTCGCGGTCTACGCGAGCGGCCCCGTCGGCGCGCCGCCCGTGATCCTCGTGCACGGCTACCCCGACTCGGCGGCCGTCTGGACGCTGCTGCGCCGCGAGCTGGAAACACGCTACCGCGTGATCGCGTACGACGTGCGCGGCGCGGGCGCCTCCGACGCGCCGCGCGGCCGCCACGCGTACCGGCTCGCGCAACTGGCACGCGACCTCATGGCGGTTGCCGATGCCGCCTGCGGCGCGCGGCCGTTCCATCTGGTCGGACACGACTGGGGATCGATCCAGTGCTGGGAAGCCGTCACCGATCCGGCGAACGCCGCGCGGCTCGCGTCGTATACCTCGATCTCGGGGCCGTGTCTCGATCACGTCTTTCGTGCACCGCTCGATCTGCGGCAAACGCTGAAATCGTGGTACATCGCGTTCTTCCATCTACCGCTCGTGCCCGAACTCGTCTGGCGCGCGGGCGGCGCACGGCTATGGCCGTGGTGGCTCTGGAAGACCGAACGCGTGCGCGCCGCGCGCGACCCGCAACAGTTGCGCAATGGCCTGAATGGGCTGAAGCTGTATCGGGCGAACTTCCTCGCTCGCGCGCGGCGCCCGCGAGAGCGCAGCACGCGCACGCCGGTGCAGTTCCTCGTGCCGCGTTTCGACCGCTATGTCACGCCCGCGCTCTCCGAAGGGCTCGACCGCTGGCTTGGACGCTACCGGCGCGAGGTGATCGCTTCGACGCACTGGACCGTCGTGCGCGACGCACCGCTCATCGCGGCCCGTATCGACAGCTTCGCGGCGTGGGTGGCAAACGAGGCGTCGTCGCGCGCAACACCGCCCGCCGTGGAGGCCGCCGCAAACGCATTACCCGAAGGAACCTGAGAGAAACCACAACGAAAAAGCGGCGAGGGGACCCTGCGTCCCCTCGACCGACTCATCACCTATCCAGAGACAAGAGGTCAGCCGGTGAACGACATCGCCATGCTCTCCGCAGCCGTAGCCGCCGTCGCCATCGCAGGCGCCGCGCTCTCCACCTTCTCGCGGCGTACCGCGCGCCGCATCGAAGCGGCCGTACCGATGGACGGCCAGCTCATCGACATCGGCGGCGACCGCATTCATTACGTCGAGCGCGGCGAAGGACCCCCGATCGTTTTCGTCCACGGCCTGAGCGGGCAGATGCGCAACTTCGCCTGGCTGCCCATCGACGAGTTCGCGCGCCATCACCGCGTGATTCTCATCGACCGCCCCGGCACCGGCTACTCGACGCGCGGCGCGCAGTCGGCCGCGAACGTCTACGCCCAGGCGGAAACCCTCGTGCGTTTCTTCAAGGCGCTCGGGCTCGAGAAACCCGTGCTGGTCGGGCATTCGCTGGGCGGCGCGATTGCGCTCGCGGTCGCGCTCAATCATCCGCGGGCGGTCTCGCGGCTCGCGCTGATCGCCCCGCTCACCCATGCCCAGACCGAAGTGCCGAAGGCGTTCCGCGCGCTCGTCATCCGCTCGGCCTTCGTGCGCCGCCTCGTGGCGCGCACGCTGGCCACGCCCGTTGCGCTCGCCACCAGTTCGGCCGTGCTCAAGCAGGTCTTCGCGCCCGAAGCCGTGCCACCCGATTTTCCCCGGCGTGGCGGCGGCATGCTGAGCCTGCGGCCTCAAGGGTTCCTCGGCGCATCGGAGGACCTCGCCGCCGTCGAGAAGGCCCGCGACCTGGCCGAGATGGAGCAACGCTATGCGCAACTGGAGGTGGACACGGACGTACTGTTCGGCCGCGACGACATCGTGCTCAACTGGATCCGCCATGGCGACGCGCTGCGGCGGCGTTCGAAGCGGGTTGCGCTGAAGGTGGTGGAGGGCGGGCACATGCTGCCCGTCACCGCACCGCAGGCAACCACAGAGTGGCTGCGGGCCGTCATGTCAGGTTCGACGAAACACGGGGCAGTTAGCAACGCCATTGAGCGCGCCGTTGATCCCGTACGCGCCGCCGATCCGGCCGAAGGCGCGGCCATGCCGCTACGGCGTGCCTGAGCCCCTCTACCCTTCGTGGTCGTCAACGTCAATCCGTTCTATACGCCGCGCGAGCTCGCGCATCAGCTCAAGGACAGCGGCGCGCACCCGGCGAGACCTGAATGACGGTCTCGCCCATCATTCTATAAAGGGAGACAACTCACATGAAAAGCGATCAACTTCAGGCGCGGCGCCCGAGCGCGCGTTTCGCACGACCTCTGGCATGCGCAACACTCGCGCTTGCGTCGGCGCTGGCATTCGCACAAGGCGGCGCGGCTGCCGCCCCGAGCGGCGACGACACCGGCGCCGCGCAAACGGCAGTCACGGCAACGGCGCCCTCGCAGGTCGGCAAGCTGCCCGTTGAAGATCAGGTGCGCTGGCTTCAGCATGCGCAGAAGAGCGACGCGCTGGAGAAGATGGACGACGCGCAGCTCACCGCGCTCTTCCAGTCGCTCGACCCGCTCGTGGTGCCCACGCTGATCAAGCTCGGTCCTTCGGGTTATCCGTCGTATGAATTCGAACTGTGGCGCTGGGAGCGATTGAACGGCAAGTGGCCCAGCCGGCCCGCGCACATGGTCGTCAAGCTCGAACACGATCCACTGCGTATCTACGCAAAGTGGCTGCCCGACGGCGACCACTCGGGTGAGGAAGTGATCTACGACGCGTCGAAACGCAGCGACGAAATGTATGGCCACCTCGGCGGCCTGCTCGGCGTCATGCCGATGTGGACGGCGCTCGACGGCACGCTCGCGCGCTCGCAGTCGAACCACAAGATCACCGACCTCGGCACCGAGTTCATCACGAACCAGTTCATGACCGATGCGAAGAAGTACGTGGCAGTGGGCGCGCCTTACACGCCACAGGTAGAGGTCAAGGTCATGAACGGTGTGCGCGTGGTCGCGCTCACCTATGTTTCGCCCGCCGGCAAACCGCAGTACTACGCGAAGAAGCAGACGCTCGGCCTCGACTTGCGACACCCGTACTTCCGCACGGTCGAGGCATACGACGACAGCGGCCAGATGTTCGAGCGGATCGTGATCGACAAGATCGAGCCGAAAACCTTCGACGCCGACGTATTCGATCCGAAGAATCCCGACTACAAGTTCTGATCAGGCGCGTGCGGTGTCGCAGTATTGCGGTATCGCACAGGCGCCACGAACGCAAAGGTGAGGCTTTTCGGGAAGTAAGCCGCCTGTTATCGGCCGCGCAAGTGCCGATCGGCGAAAAGGTGAGGATTTCCAGGAGCTTCCAGGTGCTCGACAGGCGGACACGAACCTTCAGGTGAACCTGGTAGATCGAAGAGACTCACGTTTAAGCCGCAAAAGGTGCAAAACGGTCTCCTGGAACTACTCACTTTTGCCGTTTTTGCCTGCAAGCGAGCCAAGGTGAGGCTCATCGAGCCTCGTCGCACACCGTACGAATCGTGCAACGCGCTCCGTCGCTCCCGGAAAACCTCACCTTTCGGCCGATGGCGTATGTCGATGCGCCACCGGTTCTCACCGCCCTTTCACTGCATATGCTGGCCGCCGTTGATCGGGATATTCGCGCCAGTCACGAAGCCCGCCTCTTCCGAGCACAGGAAGAGCACGAGCGCCGCGATCTCGTCGGGCTGGCCGAGGCGGCCGACCGGAATCTGCGGCAGGATCTTCGTATCGAGCACCTCCTGGGGTATCGCCGTGACCATCTTCGTGGCGAGATAGCCAGGCGAAATGGTGTTCACCGTCACCCCCTTGCGCGCCACTTCCAGGGCCAGCGACTTGGTGAAGCCGTGCATGCCCGCTTTGGCCGCGGCATAGTTGGTCTGCCCGATCGAGCCCTTGGAGCCGTTCACCGACGAAATATTGACGATGCGGCCCCAGCCGCGCTCCACCATGCTCTCGCACAGCGGCTTCGACATGTTGAAAACGGAATCGAGATTGGTGCGGACCACCGCGTCCCAGTTCACCTTGTCGAGCTTGCGAAACGTCATGTCCCGCGTAATGCCGGCGTTATTGACGAGGATGTCGACGGGGCCGACATCGCACTGGATCTTCTCGGCACCTTCCTGGCACGAGTCGTGATCGGCAACGTCCACGGGATAGGCGTAGAACTCGCGATCCGTCGATTTCATCCGCTCCAGCCAGTCCGCAGCGCCGGCGTTCTCCGGCGAGTGCGTGACGACGACCCGGTAGCCCGCGTCGTGCAGCCTGACGCTGATCGCCTCTCCGAGGCCGCCCATACCACCCGTTACCAAAGCAATACGATTAGTCATCCTGTATATCCGCGAGAGTAAAGCGTAAAAACAACGTGGCATCTGGTCCGGATACGCCACGTACATCACCGCCGTGCCTTCCTCGCCGTGAGGCGAGGAAGGCACGCGAACCATCGCGCGACTTCTGGTTGGAATCTGATATGGCGCGAATCGGTTAGGGCCACCCGCGCGGGCGGCCCTGATACTTCGTAGAGAGGTCAGCCGCGCTCGACCGCAAGCGCCACGCCCATGCCGCCGCCGATGCACAGCGACGCCAGGCCCTTCTTCGCAT
>NZ_JBANLK010000038.1:0-63989 GCF_054968425.1 Paraburkholderia sp. AV2 | reverse complement strand
CGGACCCGCAGGTCTACGGCATCGGCATCAAGGAGCTGTGGGAGATCGATCCGGCGAAGCACCAGCCGGGGCTCGTGATCCATACGGCCGGCTGGCCGCTGCAGAACGACACCTATGGCGGCTCGTTCCTCTATCACATCGACAACAACCAGGTGATGGTGGGTTTCGTCGTGGGTCTGGCCTACACGAACCCGTATCTCTCGCCGTTCGAGGAATTCCAGCGCTACAAGACGCACCCGGCCATCCGCCAGTACCTGGAAGGCGGCAAGCGGGTCTCGTATGGCGCGCGGGCGATGACGGCCGGTGGCCTGATGTCGCTGCCGAAGCTGGTGTTCCCGGGCGGCGCGCTGGTGGGCGACGACGCGGGGTTCCTGAACGCCGCGCGCATCAAGGGCAGCCATGCGGCGATCAAGACCGGGATGCTGGCGGCGGAAGCGGCGTTCGAAGCGGTGCAGGCGGGCCGCCAGAGCGATGAACTCATCGCGTACCCGGAAGCATTCAGGCAGTCGTGGCTGTACACGGAACTGTACAAGGCGCGCAACTTCAAGCAGTGGATGAGCAAGGGGCTGTACCTGGGCACGCTGATGGTGGGCATCGAGCAGAGGCTGCTGGGCGGGAACGTGCCGTGGACGCTGCATCACCGGCATTGCGACAACGAGATGCTCAAGCCCGCGTCGCAGTGCCAGCCGATCGAGTATCCGAAGCCCGATGGCAGGCTGACGTTCGACCGGCTCTCGTCGGTGTTCATTTCCAATACGAATCACGAGGAGAACCAGCCTGCGCACCTGACGCTGAAAGACGCATCGGTGCCGGTGAGTGTGAACCTGCGCACCTATGCGGGTCCGGAGGGGCGCTTCTGCCCGGCCGCGGTGTACGAGTTCGTGAAGGACGACGCAAACGAAGACCGTCTGCAGATCAACGCGCAGAACTGCGTGCACTGCAAGACCTGCGACATCAAGGACCCGACGCAGAACATCGTGTGGGTCACGCCCGAAGGCGGCGGTGGGCCGAATTATCCGAACATGTAAAGCAGGGAATCAACAAAAAAAACGCCGCTTCACAACGAAGCGGCGTTTTTCCTTGCCTTTCTACCCGTCTCAGGCGTCGCTGGCCGCAATCTTCGGCGTCGTCACCACGACATCGCCGCACTGCGCGCGATGGCGCAGCGCATGGTCGATCAGCACGAGTGCGAGCATCGCCTCGGCGATCGGGGTCGCGCGGATACCCACGCACGGATCGTGGCGGCCGAAGGTCTCGACCGTGGCCGCCTCGCCACCCTTGTCGATCGAACGGCGCGGCGTGCGAATGCTCGACGTGGGCTTGATGGCGATCGAGACCGTCACGTCCTGCCCCGTCGAGATACCGCCCAGCACACCGCCCGCATGGTTGCCGTGGAAACCATTCGGCGTCAATTCGTCGCCATGCACGGAGCCGCGCTGCTCGATGCTGGCGAAGCCCGCGCCGATCTCGACGCCCTTCACCGCGTTGATGCCCATCATCGCGTGCGCGATGTCGGCGTCGAGCCGGTCGAAGAGCGGCTCGCCCCACCCCACCGGCACGCCCGACGCCACCACGTTGATGCGTGCGCCAATCGAGTCGCCGTCCTTGCGCAGCGCGTCCATGTAGGCCTCGAGCTGCGGAACGATATCGGCGTTCGGCGCGAAGAAAGGATTCTCCGGCACGTGCTGCCAGTCGACGAAGGGCACGTCGATTTCGCCGAGCGCCGCCATATAGCCGCGCACCTCCACGCCGAAGCGCTCGCGCAGCCACTTCTTCGCCACCGCGCCCGCTGCGACGGTCGGCGCGGTCAGACGCGCCGACGAGCGGCCGCCGCCGCGATAGTCGCGAATGCCGTACTTTTGCCAGTAGGTGTAGTCGGCGTGGCCCGGACGGAAGGTCTCGGCGATGTTGCCGTAGTCCTTGCTGCGCTGGTCGGTGTTGCGGATCAGGAGTGCGATGGGCGTGCCGGTGGTCGTGCCTTCGAACACGCCCGAGAGGATCTCGACCTTGTCTTCTTCCTGGCGCTGCGTGACGTGGCGCGACGTGCCGGGACGGCGGCGGTCCAGGTCGTGCTGGATGTCGGCTTCCGTGAGCGCCATGCCGGGCGGGCAGCCGTCGATGACGCAGCCGATGGCGGGACCGTGGGATTCGCCGAAGGTAGTGACGGTGAAAAGCGTACCGAGCGTGTTGCCGGACATGGCAGTCGTCCAAAGTGAATCGGGGAATCCAGCATTATGCCAGCCTGCGGTACGCCCCGCCCAGGCGGCCGGGGCCGGCGCACGGCGCGATTGCGCCGCGGTTTTCAGTCACAACGTTCAGCGCCGCGCCCCCCGCAGCCCGGCTACCGCCTCCTGCAACCGTTCCAGCGTCGCCTCGCCCGGCGCGAACGGCTCGCCCACCGCGAGCGTGAGCCGGCTCGTGAGCCCGCGGCGCACGGGGCGCTCCTGGCCCGAATCGGCATGACGCGAAAACGCGCTGCCCCACAGCCCGCGCAGCGCCATCGGCACGACGGGCACGGCCGAGCGGCCGAGTATCTCGGCCACGCCATGGCGGAACGGATTGATCTCGCCGGTGCGCGTGAGCTTGCCCTCCGGAAAGATGCAGACGAGATCGCCCTCGGCCAGCGCCTTCGCACAGGCGTCGTAGGCGGCGGCAAGACGCCCGGCGTCTTCGTGCGCGGGGGCGATCGGAATCGCCTTCGCGTGACGGAATACCCAGCCGAAAACGGGATGCCGGAAGATGCGGTGATCCATCACGAAGCGGATCGGCCGCGGGCTTTCGGCCATGATCACGATCGCGTCGACGTAGCTGACGTGATTGCAGACCAGCACGGCCGGGCCCTCGGCCGGAATGCGCTCGACGTTCACGAGCCGCACGCGATAGACGGTGTGCACGAGCACCCATGCGACGAAGCGCAGCAGGAACTCCGGCACGAGCGCGTAGATATAGGCCGCGACCACGATATTGAGCAGCGCGGTCGTGAGGAAAATGCCTGGAATGCCCACGCCCGCCTTGCTGAGGGCGATGGCCATCAGCGCCGAGACGATCATGAACAGCGAGTTGAGGATGTTGTTCGCGG
Organism: Paraburkholderia sp. AV2; assembly: GCF_054968425.1. NCBI lineage: Bacteria > Pseudomonadati > Pseudomonadota > Betaproteobacteria > Burkholderiales > Burkholderiaceae > Paraburkholderia > Paraburkholderia sp. AV2. Next base: position 60,910 of record NZ_JBANLK010000038.1, on the reverse strand, counting down.
CGATGATGCGCGCGCGGTGGCTCGGCGCGCTGCGGCTCTGGATCAGCGCATAGAGCGGCACGCTGTAGAAGCCGCCGAACATCGCGAGCAGGAACAGGTCGGCGAGCACGCGCCAGTGCGCGCCCACGCGCAGGAATTCGCCCACGGTGAGCAGATGCGAAGCGGCCGGCAAGGCATGGCTCGCGAAGAACAGATCGATGCCGAACACGCTCATGCCGATGGAGCCGAGCGGCACGAGCCCGATCTCGATACGCCGCCGCCCGAGCCGCTCGCAAAGCAGCGACCCGATGCCGATGCCGAGCGAGAACATGGCGAGCAGCACGGTGACGACGTCGGGATCGGCCGAGAGCACGTCTTTCGCGAAGTTGAAAAACGAAGCGAGGAAGGTCGCGCCGACGAACCAGAGCCACGAGATGCCAAGAAGGCTCAGGAACACGGTGCGGTCGCCGCGCGCAAGGCGCAGATTGCGCCAGGTCTCGGAAAACGGATTCCAGTTGATGCGCAGATCGGACTGGGACGACGGGCAGGTCGGCACGAACGCCGACGCGAACCGCCCGGCGAGCGCCACCACAATGCAGATGCCGCCGAGCCACACGGCGCCCGCCGGGGCCGCGCCGCTGCCTGCGCCACCGTTCACGCCCTCCCCCGCACCCGAGGCCGCCGCCACGCCGCCCACGATCGTGCCGAGCAGAATCGCAACAAAGGTACCCATTTCGACGAGCCCGTTGCCGCCCACCAGTTCGTCCGTGCCGAGTTTCTGCGGCAGGTACGCGTACTTGACCGGACCGAACACGGTCGAATGGACGCCCATCAGGAACGTGCAGGTGTAGAGCAGCAGCACGTTGTGCAGCCAGAAGCCCGCCGCGCCCAGCAGCATCACGGCGATCTCGAAGGTCTTGACCCAGCGCGTGAGCGTCGCCTTGTCGTACTTGTCGGCGATCTGGCCCGAGGTGGCGGAAAACAGCACGAACGGCACGATGAAGATCGCGGAGATCAGGAACGCCACGGTCTTCGGATCGACGCCGGAGAAGCGCGCGGCCTGATACGTGACGAGCGACGTGAAACCGATCTTGAAAACGTTGTCGTTCATCGCGCCCAGAAACTGCGTCCAGAAAAACGGCGCAAACCGGCGCTCGCGCAGCAGCGCGAATTGCGAGTGCGGGGCGTGGCCCTCACGCTCGCGCGGGGAACTTCGGACGGCTGACATCGGACGATCGCTCATCGAGTAGGACTGGATTTGACAGAAAGCGGGGGGGGCCAGACGTGAAAAAGCGCGCCTGACGCGCGCTTTTTCATACTATCGGCGGGATGTGACGCTCGCGGGCACGAGCCGCGCTTCAGCGCGCCGGCTGACGCTCCTCGTCGGGCCAGTCGCGGATATACGCTTTCAGCAGGCGGTTCTCGAAGCCCTGCTCTTCCACGACGGCCTTCGCGACGTCGTAGAACGAGATCACGCCCATCAGCGCGCGGCTCTCCATCACGGGCAGATAGCGCACGTGATGTTCGAGCATCATGCGGCGCACTTCGTTGACGTCGGTTTCGGGCGTGCAGGTGATGGGATGGTCGTCCATGACCTTGCGGATCGTCGAGGTGCCGACGCTGCCGCCGTTCTTGTGCAGCGTCAGGATGACTTCGCGGAACGTCAGCATGCCGACAAGGTCGCCGTACTCCATCACGACGAGCGAGCCAATGTCGTGCTCGGCCATGCTGTTGACGGCTTCGTGCAGCGAAGTGTCGGGCGTGACGGTAAAGAGCGTACTGCCCTTGACCTTGAGAATGTCGCTCACGCGCATGATGTGTCTCCTGAAATGCTTTGTAGATGGGGGAGATGCTGGAAAGATGCCTACCTGTTTTCGATCCTAGCGGAAAGACCGCCAAAAAGAAAGCAACCCCGGGAACGCAACCAGGGAAAGCAGGGATCAAGCAACGGCGGTAGCGGAAAAGGCGCGCCGCGCAGGCATCCGGCACGAAAAAGCGCGAGCAGGGCCGACCGGACGGACGGCGCACGCGGGTCGCCCGGCCGCTGTGGCGCTTTCGCGGACGGCGGACGGTGTTATACGATGGCCGAACCCCTGATCTGACGCCGGTTCGACGCCGGCCGCGCCGCCACGATGCCCGACACCCGTTTCGACACGCTCGCGCTGCACGCCGGCGCGGCGCCCGACCCCGCCACCGGCGCCCGCGCGACGCCGATTTATCAGACCACGTCGTTCAGCTTCCGCGACACGGACCACGCCGCCGCCCTTTTCAACATGGAGCGCGCGGGGCATGTCTATTCGCGCATCTCGAACCCGACCGTTGCCGTGTTCGAGGAGCGCGTCGCCGCGCTAGAGGGCGGCGCGGGCGCGATCGGCACCGCGAGCGGCCAGGCGGCGCTGCATCTGGCCATCGCGACGCTGATGGGCGCGGGCGCGCATATCGTCGCTTCGGCGGCGCTCTACGGCGGTTCGCACAACCTGCTCGACTACACGCTGCGGCGCTTCGGCATCGAGACCACCTTCGTCAAACCCGGCGATCTCGACGCCTGGCGCGCCGCCCTGCGGCCGAACACGCGCCTTCTGTTCGGCGAAACGCTCGGCAATCCGGGCCTCGACGTGCTCGACCTCGCCGCCGTCGCGCAGATCGCGCACGATCACCGCGTGCCGCTCCTCGTCGACTCGACCTTCACCACGCCGTACCTGCTGCGCCCCTTCGAGCACGGCGCGGACTTCGTCTACCACTCGGCGACGAAATTCCTCGGCGGCCACGGCACGACCATCGGCGGCGTGCTGGTGGACGGCGGCACCTTCGACTTCGAGGCGTCGGGGCGCTTTCCCGAGTTCACCGAGCCCTACGCGGGCTTTCACGGCATGGTCTTCACCGAGGAGAGCACGGTCGCGCCGTTCCTGCTGCGCGCGCGCCGCGAGGGCCTGCGCGACTTCGGCGCGTGCCTGCATCCGCAGGCCGCGTGGCAACTGCTGCAAGGCATCGAGACGCTGCCGCTGCGCATGGAGCGGCACGTCGCCAATACGCGGCGCGTCGTCGAATTTCTCGTGGCGAACGACGCCGTCGAGTCGGTGGCCTATCCCGAGCTGCCCGGCCATCCCGATCACACGCTCGCGAAGCGCCTGTTGCCGCGCGGCGCGGGCGCCGTATTCAGCTTCAACCTGAAAGGCGGCCGCGAAGCCGGCAAGCGTTTTATCGAGTCGCTCGCGCTCTTCTCGCATCTCGCGAACGTGGGCGATGCGCGCTCGCTCGTGATCCACCCCGCCTCCACGACCCACTTCCGCATGGATGCCGCCGCGCTCGCCGCCGCCGGCATTGCGGAGGGGACGATCCGGCTTTCTATCGGGCTCGAAGACCCCGACGATCTGATCGACGACCTCAAGCGCGCCCTGAAAGCGTCGCAGCATGCCGCCGCCGGTGCGAAATCGGCCGGCAAGGAGGCCTCATGATCGTCGACGTTCAGGGCAAGCCGGCCTACGCCTACACGGGCGGCCGCCCGTTCGACCCGGCGCGGCCGGTGGCCGTGTTCGTGCACGGCGCCCAGCACGACCATAGCGTCTGGGCTCTGCAGTCGCGCTACTTCGCCCATCACGGCTTCAGCGTGCTCGCGGTCGACCTGCCCGGCCACCTGCGCAGCGCGGGCCCGGCCCTCACGAGCATCGGCGCGCTCACGGACTGGCTGGCCGCGCTGCTCGACGCGCTCGGCGTGCGGCAGGCGTTCGTGGCCGGGCACAGCATGGGCTCGCTCGTCGCGCTCGAATTCGCGGCGCGCCACCCGGAGCGCGCGCGACGCGTCGCGCTGCTGGCCACGGCCTTTCCCATGACGGTGTCGCCCGCGCTGCTCGAAGCCGCGCGCGAACGCGAAGCCGAGGCGATCGCGCTCGTGAACCAGTGGTCGCATTCGACGCTCGCGCCGAAACCCGCAAGCCCCGGCCCCGGCTTCTGGCTGCGCGGCACGAACCGGCGGCTGATGGAACGCGTCTCCGCGCGCGGCGAGCCGCAGCTTTTCCACACCGACTTCGCGGCCTGCAACGCGTACGCCGACGGCCTCGCGAGCGCGGCGAAGGTGCGCTGTCCCGTGCGGCTCGTGGTGGGGCGGCGCGACGCGATGACGCCGCCGCGCGCGGCCCGTGCGGTTGCCGAGGCACTGGGGCAGGCAGGCGTGCCCGTCGACACGGTGACGCTCGACGCGGGCCACGCCCTGATGACCGAGCAGCCCGACGCCACGCTCGACGCGCTGTACGCGTTCGCATCAGGGCGCTAGCGCGGCTTGCTCCGCTTCGCGGCGGGGCTCCGCGAGGCCTCGCGCCGCCGGGTTGCAGCGTCTTGCGGAACGCCGGAAAATGGAAGCGTCCACGGAGCCGAGGCGCGGCGTCCGGACGGTGCGCGAGGCGGGCCATCGAGGCCCTCGCGCGTAGGGGGAGACCATGAGCCATACCGCCCACACCGAACACTTCGCGAATTTCGCGGAGTTCTATCCGTTCTATCTGAGCGAGCACCAGAATCTCACGTCGCGGCGGCTGCATTTCATCGGATCGCTCGGCGTGATCGGCTGCGTCGCCATGGCCATCGCCACCGGCAACTGGCTCTGGCTGCCTTTGGCCATCGTCTGCGGCTACGGTTTCGCCTGGGTCGGCCACTTCGCGTTCGAAAAGAACCGCCCCGCCACCTTCCGCCATCCCGTCTACAGCCTGATGGGCGACTGGGTCATGTTCTCGGACATCTGCCGCGGAAGAATCTCGCTGTAGCCGCCTGAAACGCGGCCAGCAGCGTTGCCGGCACGCGCTCGCGGTGCCGCCGCTACGCCGGCTGGTGCGGCATTGGCGCGTGCGCCTGCCCTTGCCCGGCTTCCTCGCCGGCGTCCGCATGGGCGCGCCGCGCCGCCAGCAACGTGGCCAGCGAGACCGCGAGCTTGTCGTTGTCGAGCGCCCCCAGCAACATCGCCGCATCGACGGCGCTGGACTTCAGATTGAGCTGATAGGCCAGCTCCTTGCGGTCGATCACGAAGCGCCCGAACAGGCTCGCCACGCTGATCCGCGCCGGGTTCGCGATCAGCAGGAAATGCGGCTTGGCGCCATCGCTTTCGAGGCGCGCCACGAGTTCGTCCTCTTCCATGCCGCCCAGAAGCCGCGTCACGGTCGAGAGGTCGCGCCGCAACACCTGCGCGAGCTGGTCCGCCGTGCGGCCGGGCTCGCCGGCGTCGCGCGCTTCGGCGAGGCGCGCGAGCAATTCGAGCGCGTCGAGCAGATCGCTGCCCGGAAAGCGCGGCCGGTCGAAGCGCCCGCTGCGGATTTCCGGCAAGGCCGACGTGATCATCGCGCCCACGAGCGTGATGAACCAGCTCAGATACATCCAGAGCAGGAACATCGGCGCGGCCGCGAACGCGCCGTACACGGCCGTGTAGGTGGGAATGCGCCGCACGTAGTAGCCGAAGCCGCGCTTGGCCAGCTCGAAGGCGATCGCGGCGGCAAGGCCGCCCACCACGGCGTCGCGCCACTCCACGCGGCAGTTCGGCAAATAGACGTAGAGCATCGTGAACGCGAGCGCGGTGAGCGGCAGCGACGCGCCCATGAGCGCCCAGGCGAACATCATCGAAACGTGCTGCTCCGTGGCGACGGCAAACGAATGCGTGAACAGATACGACGAAATCGACAGGCTCACGCCGATCAGGATCGGCCCGAGCGTGAGGATCGCCCAGTACACGAGCACGCGCTGCGCGAAGGGCCGCGGCTTGCGCACGCGCCAGATCACGTTGAACGCGGACTCGACCGTCATCATCGTCATCACGGAGGTGACGAACAGCACGATCATGCCCATCGTCGTGAGGCCCTTGGCCTTCGACGCGAACTGGTTGAGGTACATGAAGATCTGGCTGTTGATCTGCGCTGGCATCAGATGATCGGCGAGAAAACCCTGCAGCGAACTCTGGAACGACGCGAAGATCGGGAAGGCCGTGAAGAGCGCGAACGCCACCGTCGCGAGCGGCACGAGCGAAAGCAGCGTCGTGAACGTGAGACTGCCCGCGACCTGCGGAATGCGGTCCTCGCGGCTGCGCCGCGCCGCAAAACGCGCAAGGCGCTTCACGACATCCAGATCGAAACGGATTTTCGACAACACGTCCATCGGCCGGCACACCTGAAAGCAAAAGGTCGAACAAAGCGCCGCGGACAGGAATGGGAGCGGCAGACCCAGCCCCTATAATATCCCGTCAAACGACGAGGCCCGATGAAACCCATCCTTGTGCTCTATTACAGCCGGCACGGCGCGACGCTCGCACTCGCGCGCGCCATCGCCCAGGGTATCGACAGCATTCCCGGCGCCGAGGCGCGCGTGCGCACGGTGCCGGCCGTATCGACGGTCTGCGAGGCTACCCAGCCCGACATTCCCGACGACGGGCCGCCTTACGTCGAGCTGCGCGATCTCGAGGAATGCGCGGGCCTCGCGCTAGGTTCGCCCACGCGCTTCGGCAACATGGCCGCCCCGCTCAAGTACTTCCTCGACGGCACGACGCCGCAATGGCTCTCGGGCGCCCTCGTGGGCAAGCCCGCCTGCGTGTTCACGTCGACGGGCAGCCTGCACGGCGGCCAGGAAAGCACGCTCCTCTCGATGATGCTGCCGCTGCTGCATCACGGCATGCTGCTCGTGGGCATCCCCTACACCGAGACCGCGCTCACGACCACGGACGGCGGCGGCACGCCCTACGGCGCGTCGCACCACGCGCGCGCGGACGGGCGCAGCCACGGTCCCACCGCCGAAGAGAAGGCGCTCGCGGTCGCGCTCGGTGCGCGGCTCGCGCGCGCGGCGCTGGCGCTAGGGCGCGGCGAGCGGCCGTGAACGGGCCCACACCGCAGCAGCCTGCCGCTGCCAGCCGCGCCGCGGCGCTCGGCGCGTTCGTCACGCTCGCCGCGCTCGCGCTCTTTTGCATTGCGTGGGAATGGCGGCTCGCCCCGTTGCGGCCCGGCGGCAGCGCGCTCGTGCTCAAGGCGCTGCCGCTCCTGGTCGCGCTGCCCGGCGTGCTGCGCCGCCGCCTCTACACGCTGCAATGGGCGTCGATGCTGGTGCTGCTGTATTTCGCCGAGGGCATCGTGCGCGGCATGAGCGACCCGGCGCCGGAAAACCGCCTGGGCTGGATCGAGGTTGCGCTTGCCTTGGGCTTCTTCGTCTGCGCGCTCGCCTATGTCGCGCCATTCAAGCGCGCGGCGCGGCGAGCCAGGCGCGAAGCCGCATGACGGGTCGCACGACGGGCCGCATGACCTGCCGCCTGCCCGCCCGCGCACCGCTGGCGCGCGCACCGTGTCACACTGAACCCCTCTAGCCAACCGCCAGGCGCCAGGTCCGCGGCGGCAGCGCCCGCCACCGCCCCCCGCGCCCGCGAACAGCCCCCGGAAAATCATGAGCCAAGCTCAACCCGATACCCCTTCCGCCTTCCTCGATGCCTGCGTAGCCGCGCTCGGCGCGCAGCACGTCCTCACCGACGCGCACGACACCGCGCCCTTCGTCACGGACTGGCGCAAGCGCTATCAGGGCACCGCGCGCGCCGTGCTGTGTCCGGCCGACGCGCGCGAAGTAGCCGCCGTCGTGAAGCTCGCGCACGCCCACCGCATCGCGCTCGTGCCGCAGGGCGGCAACACGGGCCTCGCGGGCGGCGCGACGCCCGACGCCGGCGGCGGCGAAGCCGTGCTGAGCCTGCGCCGCCTGAACCGCGTGCGCGAGATCGATCCGCACAACAACACGATCACCGTGGAAGCGGGCGCGATCCTCGCCGACGTCCAGGCGCGCGCGGCGGAAGCCGGGCGCCTGTTCCCGCTCTCGCTCGCGGCCGAGGGCAGTTGCACGATCGGCGGCAATCTCTCGACGAACGCGGGCGGCACCGGCGTCCTGCGCTACGGCAACACGCGCGAGCTGTGCCTCGGCCTCGAAGTGGTCACGCCCGAAGGCGAGATCTGGGACGGCCTGCGCGGGCTGCGCAAGGACAACACGGGCTACGATCTGCGCGACCTCTTCATCGGCGCGGAAGGCACGCTCGGCATCATCACGGCGGCCGTAATGAAGCTGCATCCGCAGCCGGCCGCGCGCGTCACGGCGCTCGCGGGGCTCGGCTCCGCGCATGCCGCGCTCGACTTTCTCGCGCTTGCGCAGCGTTATGCCGGACCGCTCCTCACGGGCTTCGAGCTGATGTCGGACTTCTGCATGCGGCTCGTGGGACGCCATTTCCCGCAGCTACGCTATCCGTTCCAGACGCACCACGCGCAAGTCGTGCTGCTCGAACTGTCGGACAACGAGAGCGAAGAGCACGCACGCGCCCTCTTCGAGCGCCTCATGGAAGCCGCTCTCGAACAAGGCCTCGTGGAAGACGCCGTGGTGGCCGAAAGCCTCGCGCAATCGCAGGCGTTCTGGAATATTCGCGAGCACATCCCGCTCGCGCAGGCGCAGGAGGGGCTGAACGTGAAGCACGATATCGGCGTGCCGATCTCGCGCATCGGCCATTTCATCGAGGAAACCGACGCCGAAATCGCACGTGCGGTACCGGGCGCGCGCATGGTGACGTTCGGCCATCTCGGCGACGGCAACCTGCACTACAACGTGCAGGCGCCCGAAGGCGTCGATCCGAAACCCTTCCTCGCCGAAAACGAAAAGACCCTGAACCGCATCGTGTACGACAGCGTGCATCGCCACCGCGGCACGATCAGCGCGGAGCACGGCCTCGGACAGTTGAAGGTGGACGAAGCGGCGCACTACAAGAGCGCCGTGGAATTGCGGCTGATGCAGGCGATCAAGACGGCGCTCGACCCGCTGAACCTGATGAATCCGGGCAAGGTGCTGCGCACGCCGCAGGAGCGGCGGGAGACCTCGACGTGAAGATCCGCATCCTGTCCGACCTGCATCTGGAGCACGACGAGCCGGACACGATCCCGCACGCCGACGCCGATCTCGTCGTGCTCGCGGGCGACATCCACAACCACGCGCTCGGCCTGCGCTGGGCGGCGGAAACCTTCGATCCGCAGGTGCCCGTGGTCTATGTGCCGGGCAATCACGAGTATTACGACGGCGAATTCGGCGCCCTCGAGACCGCGATGCAGGACGCGGCCTCGGCGCTCGATCACGTGCACTTCCTGAACAATGCGACCCTCGTCGATCCCGCGGGACGCTGGCGCGTGCTCGGCACGACGCTGTGGGCGGACTTCACGCTGTTCGGCGCCGACGACGACGCGCGCGAACGCGCGATCGCCGCGGCCGGGCGCGTGATGCTCGACTTTCGCGGCCTGATTCAGGTGTCGTGGCCCGAGAGTCCCGGCGCACTGGCGCGGGACTTCACGCCCGGGGATTCGGTCGCGCTGCATGTCCATGCGCTCGCATGGCTCAAGGGCGAGCTGGCCAAGCCGTTCGCTGGCAAGACGATCGTCGTCACGCACCATGCGCCGCACCGGCTGAGCCTCGCGGCGCGCTACGCGAACGATCCCGCGTCCGCGGGCTTCGTGAACGATCTCGACGCGCTCGTGCGCGCGCCCGTGGCGCTATGGCTGCATGGACACACGCATACGTGCTTCGACTACACGGTCAATGGCGCGCACGTCGTCTGCAATCCGCGCGGCTACCGCGATCGCCGCACCGGCGTGCCGGAAAACCCGGCGTTTGCCTGGGACAAGGTGGTGGAGCTGGAAGACTGATACGGCCCGTCGGACCGGCGGCGGCTAGTGCCGTCGGGCGGTTGACGCGTTGCTCAGCGCAGACCGTCGCGCGCGTCCGGCGCGGCGCCGTCGATGCGCTGCGCGCGCAGCGACACCGGCTGAAGCAGTGCGCGACGCATGCGCAGCAGATCGCGCGATGCCGCAATGCCGATCAGGCCCATCATCACGGCGATGCCGATCATCAGATGCGTATCCATGGAAGTCCTCGGGTGCTGGCGAATTGAACGTTGGCGAAAAAGCGTTCCGCTACGTTAGCAAAGCGCCGCGCAGCCGGGCGTAAGGAAGTGTTGCGATCGGCCTCAGGTGTAACAGCCTGTCACAGCGGCCGGTAACAACGCACTGCCCGTCAGGGAGGGCAGGCCAGGTACGACTGGCTAGGTGCGCGCGAACTGGCGCAGTTCCGCCTCGTCGGTGGCGAGCGTGGACGGCAAGGACTCGCGCAGCAGCTCGATCCACGTACGGATCTTCGCGTCGAGATACTGGCGCGACGGGTACATCGCGTAGATGTTCATTTCCTGCGACTTGTATTCGGGCAGGATCCACACGAGGTCGCCGTTGCGCAGCCCGCTGATGGCCGAGTACATCGGCAGGACGCCCACGCCCATCCCCTCGCGCAGGGCCACGGCCAGGGCCTCCGCCACGTTCACCTGGAACGTCGAGGGACCGAGGTCGGTGACCTGGTCGCCGCCCGGGCCGGTGAAGCGCCATTGCGACGCGGGAAAGATCGGCGTCACCATCTGCAGGCACGCATGCTGGGCAAGATCGGCGGGCGTTTGCGGCACGCCGTGGCGCTCCAGGTAGGCCGGCGAGGCGCAGGCGATGCTGAACGTGCTCGCAATGCGCTGCGAGACGAAACCCGAATCGGGCAGATCGGTCGCGAGCATGAGCGCCACGTCGTAGCCTTCGTCGAGCAGGTCCGGCATGCGCTGCGCGGCGAGCGTCAGCTCGACGCTCACGTCGGGATAGAGCTGCTGGTACCGCCCCACGGCCGGCACGACGTAGTGCTGACCGAAGCTCGTCATCGAGTAGATCTTCAGCTTGCCCGAAGGCCGCGCGTGCGCGTCGCCGGCCTCCGCTTCCGCCTGGTCCACGTACGCGAGGATCTGCTCGCAGCGCTGCAGGTAGCGTTCGCCGGCCTCGGTCAGCGCGATGCGGCGCGTCGTGCGGTTCAGGAGGCGCGTGCGCAGATGCGCTTCCAGATCCGAGACGGCGCGCGAAGCGTAAGCCGTCGTCGTATTCAGGTGCTGCGCGGCGCCCGTGAAGCTGCCTGCCTCGACCACCCGCACAAATACCCGCATGTTTTGGAGCGTATCCATAGCCATCCTCTCTATGACGGAGGCATTGTTACATATTTCGTAAGATCGATTGTCTCAAATCTCGTAAAAATGCCTTGCATCTTTACCGGTTATTCGGGAATAGATCGAAAAATATAATTACGCACACTGATCTATAGCCAATAAAAGGAGTAAATCGTGCAGTCTCCGGTACCGAAAGGACTTGCCGCACTCACGGTTCTTACGCTCTCGTTGATAATCACAGGTTGCGCCAGTACCGGGGGCATCGCACCGCAGGCGAAACAGACCGAGGCGTCGCAACTCGATGCCGGATCGGCCATCCGGGCCGCCGACACCGACGCCCAGTGGCCCGCCAGCGACTGGTGGAAGAGCTACGACGACCCGCAACTGAACGCCTGGATCGAAGACTCGATCTCGGGCAATCCGTCGCTCGCGGCCGCCCAGGCGCGCGTGCGCGAGGCCCGTTCGATGGCGGGCGTCGCGCAGGCCGGGCTGCTTCCGCAAATCAGCGGCAATATGTCGGTCCAGCGCGAGCACTGGTCCGACAACGTGTTCTACGGTCCCGGCCCGCTCGCCGACGCGAATACCTGGAACAACACGGCCACGCTCGGCCTCTCCTATCACCTCGATCTCTGGGGCCAGGACAAGAACACGGCCGAGCAAGCGCTCGACCTCGCGCACGCGAGCGCCGCGGACGCGCGCGCCGCGCAGCTCGAACTCGAAGTGAACGTCACGCGCGCGTACATCGAGCTTTCGATGAACTACGCGCTGCTCGATATCGCAAAGCAAACGCTCGCCGAACAGCAGAAGGTGCTCGCGCTCGCCCAGCGGCGTCTGGCGGGCGGGCTCGGCACGCAGCTCGAAGTGACGCAGGCGCAAACGCCGCTGCCCGAGTACGAGCGCCAGATCGACGCGCTCGAAGAGGCCATCGCGCTCGGCAAGAACCAGCTCGCCGCACTCGCGGGCAAGGGGCCGGGCGCCGGCGAAGCGATCACGCGCCCGGCGCTCTCGCTCGCAAGCCCGGCGGGCCTGCCCTCGGCGCTGCCCGCCGAGCTGATCGGCCATCGCCCGGACATCGTCGCGGCGCGCTGGACCGTGGCCGCGCAGGCGCGCGGCATCGACGTGGCCAAGGCCGGCTTCTATCCGAACGTGAACCTGCTCGTCTCGATGGGCGGCTATGCGGCCGCGGGACCGCTCTTCCAGTTCCTCAAGTCGTTGAGCGGCAGCTACTCCGCGGGCCCAGCCCTCTCGCTACCGATCTTCGACGGCGGACGCCTGCGCGCGCAGCTCGGCGCGCAATCGGCCGCCTACGACGTCGCCGTCGATCAATACAACCAGACCATCGTCACCGCGCTCAAGGAGATCGCCGACGAGGTGGTGCGCATGCGCTCGCTCGCCACGCAGGAAGACGACGCCCACCGTTCGGTGACGATCGCGCAGCGCAACTTCGACCTCTCCGAGGAAGGCTATCGCCGCGGCCTCACCGACTACGTGAACGTGCTGATCGCGCAGCAGCAACTGCTGACGGCGCAGCAGGGCGTCGCGCGCATTCAGGCCGCGCGCCTGACTGCGCAAGCCACGCTCGTCGCCGCGCTGGGCGGTGGGGTGATCGACGCGGCGAGCGATCCCGCTGTCGCCACGCCCACCGAAGCCGAGCAACTGCCCGCGCACGGCAGGAAGACCCGCGACATCCCGCTCGCGCCGGCCGCTCTGCTCGCACCGCGTTCGTCGGTCACCGAAGGCGCGAACGCACCCGGCGCCAACGCCAGCGCCGGCCGTCCGGCTCCCGCGGCCAACTGAGGCACGCCACGATGCAAGCGTCCTCTCCCCCCGCACCGCCGGCCGCCGAGCGCACCTTCGCGGCGCTCGCCGACTGGGCGCGCACGGACGGCCTCGTCTGGATCTACGTCTTCAAGGCCATCGCCGCGGCATTGCTCACGCTCGCCATTGCGATGAAGCTCGATCTGCCGCAGCCGCGCACGGCAATGACCACAGTCTTCATCGTGATGCAGCCGCAAAGCGGCCCCGTGTTCGCCAAGAGCTTCTACCGGCTTTGCGGCACGCTCGTCGGTCTCGTCGTGATGCTCGCGCTGATCGGCCTCTTCGCGCAGCAGCCCGAGCTGTTCCTCGCTTCGACCGCGCTCTGGGTCGGCATCTGCACCGCGGGCGCCGCGCGCAACCGCAACTTCCGGTCTTACGGCTTCGTACTCGCCGGCTACACGGCCGCGCTGATCGGCATTCCGGCCTCGCAGCATCCGGACGGCGCGTTCATGTCGGCCATGACGCGCGTGTGCGAGATCTCGGTCGGCATTCTCGCGTCGGGCTTCGTGAGCGCGGTCGTGTTTCCGCAGTACACGGGCGATCTGCTGCGCTCGACGGTGCGCCGGCGTTTCTCGTCGTTCGTCGACTACATCTCGGCGGCGCTGGCAGGCCAGGTGGATCGTTCGCAGATCGAAGCAACCAACCTGCGCTTCGTGTCCGATATCGTCGGGCTCGAGGCCAGCCGCAGCACGGCCGTGTTCGAAACGCCCGATTCGCGCATGCGCTCGGGGCGTCTCGCGCGCCTGAACACCGAGTTCATGAGCGCCTCCACGCGCTTTCACGCGCTGCACCAGTTGATGAACCGGCTGCGCAGCGAAGGCGCCTCGGCCACGGTCGACGCGCTCGAGCCGTACTTCCGGGAAATCGCGCCGCTCTTCGCCAAGGCCGGCGAGCCAGTGCTCGCGGCCGCCGACGCGGCGCACGTCGCGCGGCAGCTCGACGCCTGGCGCGAAGCGCTGCCGAGGCGCGTGCACGAAACACGCGCCATGCTGGAGACAGAACTGGAAACAGAAATGCGTGACACGCACGCCGGCGCCGCCGCCGGCCTGCTCGACTTCGACACCGCGACGGAACTGCTGTACCGCTTCGTCCACGACATGAACGAGTACACGGCGACCTACGCGTCGCTCGCGGTCGACACCCACTCGCGCGAAAAGTGGATCGCCCGCTACGTGCCGAAGACGAACGGGATCGCAGCCGGCGTCGCGGGCCTGCGCGCGGCGATCGTCATCGGGCTGCTCGGCGCGTTCTGGATCGCGACCGCCTGGCCGAGCGGCACGACCCTCGTGCTGACCGCGGCGGCCACCTGCGCGCTGGCCTCCTCCGCGCCGCAGCCCGCGCGCATGGCGACCCAGATGGCGCTCGGCACCGTGCTCGCGTCGCTCGTCGGCATGATTCTGGTGTTCGGCGTGTTTCCGCGCATCGACGGCTTTCCGATGCTGTGCGTCGCGCTCACGCCGGCGCTCGCGTTCGGCGTGTTCCTCACGACGCGCCCGCCGTACGCGGGCTACGGCATGGGCTACTGCATTTTCCTGTGCTTTCTCGCAGGCCCGGACAACGTCATGCAGTACAACCCGGACAGCTACATGAACGACGCGCTCGCGCTCGCAATGTCGATGGGCGTCACGGCCGCGGCGTTCGCGGCGTTCCTGCCGCCTTCCGCGCGCTGGCAGCGCGAGCGCCTGCTCGCCGACCTGCGCCGCGCGGCGGTGCAGGCGTGCTGCGCGCGCCTGACGGGACTGGGGGGATTGCGCAATCGCTTCGAGAGCGGCACGCGCGACCTCGTGTTCCAGTTGAGCGCGCTGGCCGGCAACGATGAGGCCCAGCGCCGCGACACGCTGCGCTGGCTCTTCGCCACGCTCGAAGCCGGCAATGCCGCGCTCGACCTGCGCGACGAACTGGCGACGCTGCCGGCCCATCCGCGCTACGCGAAGGGCACGGCATGGCGCGAAGCGATCGACGCGACGCTCCAGTCCGTGAGCGCCCTCTTCGACCGCCCGGCCGCGCCGCGCCATGCCGCCGCGCTCGCGGCCACGCGCACGGCCATCGACGCGGCGCAGGGCGTGCTGCACGGCTTCGAGCCGCCGCGCGAAGAACGCCGCCAGTTGCAGCGCATCCTGAGCCATCTGCATTTCATCCGTACCGCCCTCATCGACCCGCAGTCGCCGTTCGCGAGCTGGGCCGAAAGCGAAGGCGCGCATCCCGGCGCAAGCCCTGGAGCCCACCATGCCTCGTGACGTTGCGTTACTGGACGCCTACATTCCCGCGATCGTGCTGCTCTTCATCCTGGGCGCGGCGATCACTTGGGTGCTCGACTCGCTGCTGGCCCGCACGGGCCTGTACCGGGTCGTCTGGCACCCCTCCCTCTTTCGCGTGAGCCTGCTCGTGGTCGTGTGCTGCGTGCTCGGTCTCGCCGTCTATCGTTGAACCGGATTCGAAGCATCATGACACTGCGAAACCTCATTGGCTTTACCGCGACGGCCATCATCTTCGTCGTCGCCCTCCTGGTCGGCCGCGTGCTGTGGGTCCACTACATGGACGACCCGTGGACCCGCGACGGCCGCGTGCGCGCCGACGTGGTCAATATCGCCCCCGACGTCTCGGGCGCCGTGGTCGACCTGCCCGTGCACGACAACGAGTTCGTGCACAAGGGCGACCTGCTCATGCAGATCGACCCGTCGCATTACCAGATCGCCGTGGAGCAGGCCCAGGCCGCCGTCGCCGCGCGCCGTGCCGAACTGACCATGCGCCAGGACGACGCGAAGCGCCGCGCCGACGTGGACAGCCTCGTGGTCTCGCAGGAAAGCCGCGAGAACGCTTCGCATGCCGCCAATTCGGCCCAGGCGCAGTACGAGGAGGCGACCGCCGCGCTCGACGCCGCGAAGCTCAATCTCGAACGCACGCGCGTGATCTCGCCGGTGGACGGCTATGTGACGAACCTGCAGGTGTTCAAGGGCGACTACGCGATCTCCGGTCAGGCCAAGCTGGCCGTGGTGGACAGCCACTCGTTCTGGGTCTACGGCTACTTCGAGGAGACCAAGCTGCCGCACGTGAAAATCGGCAACCAGGCCGAGATCAAGCTGATGAGCGGCGGCACGCTGCAGGGCCACGTCGAGAGCATCTCGCGCGGCATCTACGACCGCGACAATCCGCAAAGCCGCGAACTGCTGGCCGACGTGAACCCCACCTTCAACTGGGTGCGCCTCGCGCAGCGCGTGCCGGTGCGCATTCACATCGACACGGTGCCCGACGGCATGATCCTCTCCGCGGGCACGACCTGCACGGTGGTGGTGAAGCCCGGAACCACCTGAGTGCGCGTGCCGGGCGGGACGGCAAGAAGTTCGGCAAAAAGCGCGACATCATGGAGAACCCGCGTTGTCCGCGTCCGCGGCACTGCCCTATGCTGCGGTGAATCCGGCCCTCGATGCGCGACGAGTGCGACGAAGGCGCGCGCAAAGCCAGCGCGTGCGACGCGAGCCGGACCGAACCCTGCCGGCCCCAAGGCGGCCGGCCGCCCCGGAGGATGGTTGCCATGCGCCGTTACCGCGACTTTCACCGCGAATCGATTGCCCAGCCCGAGGACTTCTGGCGCCGCGAAGCCTCGCGCATTCATTGGGACACGCCGTTCGACACGGTGCTCGACCGTTCGAATCCGCCGTTCGCGCGCTGGTTCTGCGGCGGCCGCACGAATCTGTGCTTCAACGCGGTGGACCGGCATCTTGCCGAACGCGCCCAGCAATGTGCGCTCGTCTACGTCTCGACCGAGACCGGCATCGAGCGCCGCTATACCTATGCCGAGCTGCACGCCGAAGTAAACCGCATGGCCGCCGTGATGCAGTCGCTGGGCGTCGCGCGCGGCGAACGGGTGCTGATCTATCTGCCGATGATCCCCGAGGCCGTGTTCGCGATGCTCGCCTGCGCGCGGCTGGGCGCGATCCATTCGGTGGTGTTCGGCGGCTTTGCCGCGCCCTCGCTCGCGGCGCGCATCGACGACGCGAAGCCCGTGCTGATCGTGAGCGCCGACGCGGGCGCGCGCGGCGGCAAGGTGATCGACTACACGCCGCTCGTGGACGAAGCCATGGCGCGCGCGCAGCACGCGCCGCCCAAGGTGCTCCTGATCGACCGGCAGCTCGCGCCCGAACGCCTCGCCGCCCCCTACCTCGTGGACTACGAGCCGCTGCGCGAGCAGCACTACGGCGCGCAGGTGCCGTGCGTCTGGCTCGAATCGAATGAACCGTCGTACATCCTCTACACCTCGGGCACGACCGGCCGGCCCAAGGGCGTGCAGCGCGACGTGGGCGGCTATGCCGTGGCGCTCGCCGCCTCCATGGAGTACATCTTCGAGGGCCGCGCGGGCGACACGATGTTCACGGCGTCGGACATCGGCTGGGTAGTGGGGCACAGCTACATCATCTATGCGCCGCTCCTCGCCGGCATGACGACCGTGATGTACGAAGGCACGCCCATCCGCCCCGACGGCGGCATCTGGTGGCGCCTCGTCGAGCAATACGGCATCAATCTGATGTTCACGGCGCCCACGGCCATTCGCGTGCTCAAGAAGCAGGACCCGGCGCTGCTGCATGCCGCCGACCTCTCCAGCCTGCGCACGCTGTTCCTCGCGGGCGAGCCGCTCGACGAGCCCACCGCCGCGTGGATTTCGGAGGCGCTCGGCAAGCCGGTGGTCGACAACTACTGGCAGACCGAAACCGGCTGGCCGATGCTCGCGATCCAGCGCGGCGTCGAGGCGCTGCCGCAGAAGCTCGGTTCGCCGGGGGTGCCCGCGTACGGCTACGACCTCACGTTGCGCAGCGAGCATACGGGCGAGCCCTGCCCGACCGGCGAGAAAGGCGTGATCACGCTGGGCTACCCGCTGCCGCCGGGCTGCATGCAAACGGTCTGGGGTGACGACGCGCGCTTCGTGAAGACCTACTGGGAGAGCGTGCCGGGCCACCAGGTGTACTCGACCTTCGACTGGGGCGTGCAGGACGAAAACGGCTACGTGACGATCCTCGGCCGCACCGACGACGTCATCAACATCGCCGGACACCGGCTCGGCACGCGCGAAATCGAAGAAGCGATCTCGTCGCATGCGGCGGTGGCCGAAGTGGCCGTGGTCGGCGTGAACGACGCCGTGAAGGGCCAGGCGGCGCTGGCGTTCGTCGTGCTGCGCGACGCGGCCGCCGCGGCCGATCCGAAGGCGGCGAAGCAGCTCGAAGCGTCGATTGCCGCGACCGTGGATCGCCAGCTCGGCGCCATCGGCCGGCCTGCGCGCGTGCTGTTCGTCGGCATGCTGCCGAAGACGCGCTCCGGCAAGCTGCTGCGGCGTGCCATCGCCGCTCTCGCGGAAGGACGCGAACCCGGCGACCTGCCGACGATCGAGGATGCCTCGGCGCTACAGCAGGTGCGCGACGCCGTGGCCGAGGGGAGTCGCGGCGACGGCGGCGTCTAGATACCGCTTAAACACCGCTTAGCGCGGCGTCGAAGCGTAGACGGAGAGGAAGCGGCGCAAGATGCCGGTGGAATACGTGCCGGCGATATCGGTGAGAAACGTGGCGAACGACGTGCTCGCATGCTCGTCGGCGGTATCGGAGATCGTGCGCACCACGGCGCACGGCAACCCGTATTCGTAGCAGACCTGCGCGATGGCGGCGCCCTCCATCTCGACCGCCAGCGCCTCGGGGTGTGCCGCGCGCAAGGCGCCCACGGCCTCGCCGCTCGCGACGAACTGATCGCCGCTGATCACGAGACCGCGATGCACGCGCGGCTGCCGGGTCTGGAAGCGCTCGGCCAGCGCCGCCCCCTCTTCCGCCACGAAGCGCTCGCAGGCTTCGGCGAGCGCCGCGGCGAGCGCAGGATCCGCCTCGAAGCGCGCGCGGCCAAGCAGCGGAATCTCGAAGCGCGGAAAGAGCGGCTCGGCGTTCATGTCGTGCTGGAGCAGCGTCTCGCCCACCACGATGTCGCCGATATGCACCGCCGGCCCGACGCCGCCGGCCACGCCCGTGAACACGATCGCCTCGACATCGAAGGCATGAATCAGCGCGCTCGCCGTCGCGGCGGCCGCGACCTTGCCGACGCGCGCGAGCGTCACGACACAGGGCGCGCCGTGGACGGTGCCGAGGTGATAGTCGCGCTGACCGAGCGTGCGCGTCGTCACGCCCGACTCCGCGCGCATGGCCGCGAGCAGATCGCCGAGTTCTTCGGGCAGCGCGGCCAGCACGCCGAGCGGACGCGCCGCGGCGCGGGACGATACATTCATCGTTGAGGGTTCCGTAGAGTCCAGTTCGTCGGGCGGTATACGCTCATTCCACCGCTTGCAGTTTCGCCACCGCCAGCGCGAGCCACTTCTCGCCGTGACGCTTGAAGCGGACCTGCGCCTTCGCGTCGGTGCCGCTACCTTCCAGCGCCGTGACGGTGCCTTCGCCGAATTTCGTGTGGAACACGAGCTGGCCCACGCGGAAACCCGTCTCGGCCGCGCGTTGCTCGTTGGCGAACGCCGGCGGCGGGCTCTTGTCCGCCACGTAGGCGTCGCGCTCGCGGCCGCCCTCGGGGCGCGCGAACCAGTCGCGGCCCCAGCCCGCGTTGTCGGAGCGTCCGCCCCAGCGGGCGCCGGCTTCGACCTTCGGCGTGAGCCATTTGAGCGTTTCCTGCGGCAGTTCGTCGAAAAAGCGCGAGCGCACGTTGTAGCGCGTCTGGCCGTGCAGCAGCCGGCTCTGCGTGAACGAGAGGTAGAGCCGCTCCTTCGCGCGCGTGATCGCCACGTACATCAGGCGGCGCTCCTCTTCGAGGCCATCGGCTTCCATCGCGCTGTTCTCGTGCGGAAAGAGCCCCTCTTCGAGACCCGTGATGAAGACCGCCGTGAATTCGAGCCCCTTGGCCGCGTGCACGGTCATCAGCTGCACCGCGTCCTGGCCCGCCTGCGCCTGGTTGTCGCCCGCTTCCAGCGAGGCGTGCGAAAGAAAGCCCGCCAGCGGCGTCATGACGTCGGGGTTCTGCGCGGGGTCCGTGATCGCGGGGGCGTCGAGCACTTCGATCTCGCCGTCCTGCGAGACGATCTCCGGCAGCGCGCTCGCGCCGCGGCGCAGCGGAATCGAGCGCGCGGGCGTGTCGAGGCCGTAGCCCTCCTCGCTCACGAACGCCGTGGCCGCGTTGACGAGTTCCTGCAGGTTCTCCAGCCGGTCCTGGCCTTCGCGCTCGTTCTGGTAGAACTCGGCCAGCCCGCTCATGCGGACCGTGTATTCCACCGTTTCCGGCAGGCTCAGTTGCGCCGTTTCCGCGCGCATCTTCGCGACGAGGTTCGCGAACGCGGCGAGGCTCGACCCGGCCTTGCCCGTCACGTACGGAATCGCCGCCGCCATCGAGCAGTTGTAGAGGCGCGCCGCGTCGGCGAGCTGCTCGATCGAGCGTGCGCCAATGCCGCGCGTGGGGAAGTTCACGACGCGCGCGAACGCGGTGTCGTCGTTCGGGTTGTCGATGAGACGCAGATACGCGAGCGCATGCTTCACCTCCTGGCGCTCGAAGAAGCGCAGGCCGCCATACACCTTGTACGGAATGCCCGCGTTGACGAGCGTGTGCTCGATCGTGCGCGACTGCGCGTTGCTGCGATAGAGCACCGCAACCTCGTTGCGCGCGAAGCCCGTGTTGATGAGCGCGCGGATCTCCTCGACGATCCAGCCCGCTTCCTGCGAATCGGTCGCGGCCTCGTACACGCGCACCGGCTCGCCGTGGCCCGCGTCGGTGCGCAGATTCTTGCCGAGGCGGCGCGAGTTGTGCGCGATCAGGTGGTTCGCGGCGTCGAGAATATGGCCGTGCGAGCGGTAGTTTTGCTCGAGCTTGATCAGGTGTTTCACGCGGAACTCCTGCTCGAAGTCGCGCATGTTGCCCACGTTCGCGCCGCGGAACGCGTAGATCGACTGGTCGTCGTCGCCCACCGCGAAGATCGCGTTGTTCCCGCCCGCCAGCAGCTTCAGCCACGCGTACTGCAACTTGTTGGTGTCCTGGAACTCGTCGACCAGGATGTCGCGAAAGCGCGCCTGGTAGTGCGCGCGCAGCGGCGGATTGTGCGCGAGCAGTTCGTAGCAGCGCAGCAGCAGCTCCGCGAAGTCGACCACGCCCTCGCGCTGGCACTGCTGGTCGTAGGCCTCGTAGAGTTCGACGAACTTGCGGTTGAAGTTGTCGGTGACGTCCACGTCCTTCGGCCGCAGGCCCTGCTCCTTTGCGTTGTTGATGAAGTGCTGCAGGCTCTTCGGCGGGTATTTCTCGTCGTCGATGTTCAGGCCCTTCATCAGGCGCTTGAGCGCCGAAAGCTGGTCGGCCGTATCGAGAATCTGGAACGTCTGCGGCAGGCCCGCGTCGCGGTAATGCGCGCGCAGCATGCGGTTGCACAGGCCGTGGAAGGTGCCGATCCACATGCCGCGCGTATCGATGGGCAGGAGCGCCTGCAGGCGCCCCACCATCTCGCGCGCGGCCTTGTTCGTAAAGGTCACGGCGAGGATCGTGGGGGGCGAGGCGAGTCCCTGCTGGATCAGCCACGCAATGCGCGTGATCAGCACGCGCGTCTTGCCGCTGCCGGCCCCGGCCAGGATGAGCGCCGGCTCGTTCGGCAACGTGACGGCGGCGAGTTGTTCGGGATTCAGGTTCGCGAGCAGATCGGGCATGGAGTACGCAGGAAGCTGGAAGACGCGCGAAAGCGAAGGCGCGCCGAAGATGGGCAGGCCGCCATTATAAGTCTCCCCTCACCGGGCTGCCGCCCTCCGGCGGCGCGGGCCCACTGGCACTTCCCCTTATAATCGAAGGTTTCCGCATCCCTTTTTCGGCAGATTTCACCCATGAGCGACAGCACGCTAGCGAAGAGCTTCGAGCCCCAGACGATCGAGGCCCACTGGGGCCCCGAATGGGAGCGCCGCGGCTACGCCGCCGCGACCTTCACGCCCGGCCGCAGCAACTTCTCGATCCAGTTGCCGCCGCCCAACGTCACCGGCACGCTGCACATGGGGCACGCGTTCAACCAGACGATCATGGACGGCCTCGCGCGCTATCACCGCATGCTCGGCGAGAACACGCTGTGGGTGCCCGGCACGGACCACGCGGGCATCGCCACGCAGATCGTGGTGGAACGCCAGCTCGACGCCCGGAAGATCTCGCGCCACGACCTCGGCCGCGAAAAGTTCGTCGAGCGCGTGTGGGAATGGAAGCAGCAGTCGGGCTCGACCATCACGGGCCAGGTGCGGCGCCTGGGCGCCTCGATCGACTGGTCGCGCGAGTACTTCACGATGGACGACAAGATGTCGGCCGCCGTGCGCGACGTGTTCGTGCGCCTCTATGAACAGGGCCTGATCTATCGCGGCAAGCGCCTCGTGAACTGGGACCCGGTGCTGGGCACCGCCGTCTCGGACCTCGAAGTGGCGAGCGAAGAGGAAAGCGGCCATCTCTGGCATCTGCGCTACCCGCTCGCGGACGGCTCGGGTCACCTGACCGTGGCCACCACGCGCCCGGAAACCATGCTCGGCGACACGGCCGTGATGGTCCACCCGGAAGACGAGCGCTACGCGCACCTGATCGGCAAGAGGGTGAAGCTGCCGCTCACGGACCGCGAAATCCCCATCATCGCCGACGACTACGTGGACCGCGAGTTCGGCACCGGCGTCGTGAAGGTCACGCCCGCGCACGACTTCAACGACTACCAGGTAGGCCTGCGCCACGGCCTGCCGATGATCGAGATTCTCACGCTCGACGCGAAGATCAACGCCAACGCGCCGGAAAAGTACCGTGGCCTCGACCGTTTCGAGGCCCGCAAGCAGGTGGTGGCCGATTTCGAGACGGCGGGGCTGCTCGAATCGGTGCAGCCGCACAAGCTGATGGTGCCGCGCGGCGACCGCACGGGCGTCGTGCTCGAGCCGTTGCTCACGGACCAGTGGTTCGTGGCGATGACGAAGCCCGCGCCCGAGGGCACCTTCAACCCCGGCAAGTCGATCACCGAAACCTCGCTCGACGTGGTGCGCAGCGGCCAGATCAAGTTCGTGCCGGAAAACTGGACCACGACCTACTACCAGTGGCTCGAAAACATCCAGGACTGGTGCATCTCGCGCCAGCTCTGGTGGGGCCACCAGATTCCGGCCTGGTACGGCGAAAACGGCGAGATCTTCGTCGCGAAGAGCGAGGAAGAGGCGCGCGCGCAAGCCGAAGCCAAGGGCTACAAGGGTGCGCTCAAGCGCGACGATGACGTGCTCGACACGTGGTTCTCATCGGCGCTCGTGCCGTTCTCGTCGCTCGGCTGGCCCGAGGAAACGCCGGAGCTGAAGGCGTTCCTGCCCTCGTCCGTGCTCGTGACGGGCTTCGACATCATCTTCTTCTGGGTGGCGCGCATGGTCATGATGACCACGCACTTCACCGGCAAGGTGCCGTTCGACACCGTGTACGTGCATGGTCTCGTGCGCGACGCAGAAGGCCAGAAGATGTCGAAGAGCAAGGGCAACACGCTCGACCCCATCGATATCGTGGACGGCATCGGCCTCGAAGCGCTCGTCGCCAAGCGCACCACGGGCCTCATGAACCCGAAGCAGGCTGCGTCCATCGAAAAGAAGACGCGCAAGGAGTTCCCGGACGGCATTCCCGCCTTCGGCACCGACGCGCTGCGCTTCACGATGGCCTCCATGGCCACGCTCGGCCGCAACGTGAACTTCGACCTCGCGCGCTGCGAGGGCTACCGCAACTTCTGCAACAAGCTCTGGAACGCCACGCGCTTCGTGCTGATGAACTGCGAAGGCCACGACTGCGGCTTCAGCAAACCGGGAGACTGCCAGCCCGGCGATTGCGGCCCCGGCGGCTACACGGACTTCTCGCAGGCCGACCGCTGGATCGTTTCGCTCCTGCAGCGTGTGGAAGCCGAAGTCGCGAAGGGTTTCGCGGACTATCGCTTCGACAATGTGGCGAACGCCCTGTACAAGTTCATTTGGGACGAATACTGTGACTGGTATCTGGAACTGGCCAAGGTTCAGATCCAGACCGGCGCGCCCGAGCAGCAGCGCGCCACGCGCCGCACGCTGCTGCGCGTGCTGGAGACGGTGCTGCGCCTCGCGCATCCGGTGATCCCGTTCATCACCGAAGCGCTGTGGCAGAAAGTGGCGCCGCTCACCGACGCGTATCCGCAAGGCATAGCCGGGGGCGCGGCATCGATCATGGTGCAGCCTTACCCGGTCGCCGAGCCGAAGAAGATCGACGAGACCGCCGAACAATGGGCCGCGGATCTCAAGGCCGTGATCGACGCCTGCCGCAACCTGCGTGGCGAGATGAACCTTTCGCCCGCCACGAAGGCGCCGCTGCTGGCCACGGGCAACAGCGAGCGGCTTGCTAGCTTCGCGCCGTACGCGCAGGCACTGGCGAGGTTGTCGGAGGTCCAGATCATCGCCGACGAGGCAACGCTCGACGCCGCCTCGGCAGGCGCGCCGGTTGCTATCGTAGGAACAGACAAGCTGGTGCTGAAGGTCGAGATCGACGTGGCAGCCGAGCGGGAGCGGCTCTCGAAGGAGATCGCCCGCTTGGCGAACGAAGTGACGAAGTGCAACGCGAAACTCGGAAATGACAGCTTTGTCGCAAAAGCTCCGCCCGCTGTCGTTGAACAGGAGCAGAAAAGGCTGGCAGAATTCCAGGCGACGCTCGGCAAACTGACCGCGCAGTTGGAACGGCTGCCGGGCTGAGGGCCGGAAGCACGGCCTGGCGAGCAGGACGTGACCCAGAGTGCAGGACGCGCGCGCCAACAGGGAGGACCGCGCGGCCTGCAGGACCAGGACTAAAGACATGCTAAAAGTTACAAAAGCGGTATTTCCGGTAGCGGGCCTCGGCACGCGTTTCCTTCCGGCCACCAAGGCCAGTCCGAAGGAAATGCTGCCGATCGTCGACAAGCCACTGATCCAGTACGCCGTCGAGGAAGCCGTGGCGGCCGGGATCACCGAGATGATCTTCGTGACCGGCCGCAGCAAGCGCGCGATCGAGGACCATTTCGACAAGTCCTACGAGATCGAGGCGGAACTCGAGGCGCGCGGCAAGGCGAAACTGCTGGAGCTGGTCCGCAACATCAAGCCGGCGCACGTCGACTGCTTCTACGTACGCCAGCCCGAGGCGCTCGGCCTCGGCCACGCCGTGCTGTGCGCGGAAAAGCTCGTGGGCGACAACCCATTCGCCGTGATCCTCGCGGACGACCTGCTCTACGGCACGCCGCCCGTCATGCAGCAGATGGTGGAGGTGTTCGACCACTACCATAGCTCGGTGCTCGGCGTGGAAGAGATTCCGCCTTCGGAAACACGCTCGTACGGCATTGTCGACGGCAAGGAGTGGGAAGACTCGATCGTCAAGCTCTCCGGCATCGTCGAAAAGCCGGCGCCCGAAGTCGCGCCGTCGAACCTCGGCGTGGTGGGCCGCTATGTGCTCAAGTCCCGCATTTTCGAACACCTGAAGTCGATCAAGCCGGGCGCGGGCGGCGAACTGCAACTCACCGACGCAATCCAGTCGCTGCTCGCCGACGAGCAGGTGCTGGCCTACAAGTACCACGGCACGCGCTTCGACTGCGGCAGCAAGCTCGGCTATCTGAAGGCGACCGTCGAGTTCGCGCTGCGCCACCCCGAAGTGGCCACTGAATTCGCCGAATACCTGCATACGCGCAAGCCGACGATGGAAGGCTGAATTCCGGTCCTGGCGGCGCGAAACGCCGCCGGTATGCTGCCGGTACAAACGACATGGCCCGCGTTCAGCGGGCCATTTTTCTTTGCGCGCGCTCCGGGGAGAGCGACACAGCCGGGGCCGATTTCAGCGCCGGCGCATCAGGAACACGAAAATCTTGTCCTGCTGCGTGCTTTCGACGATCTCGTTGCCGGTCTGCTTCGCGAACGCGGCGAAATCGCGCTGCGAACCGGGATCGGTCGCGAGCACCTTGAGAATCTGGCCGCTTTCCATGTCGGCCAGCGCCTTCTTGGCGCGCAGGATCGGCAGCGGGCAGTTGAGCCCGCGCGCGTCCACTTCCTTGTGAACCTGAATTTGCATCGGGGTTGGATCCTTCGGGGGAGGCGCCTCATGCGGCGCACGGCACATATCAATAGCGCCGATTCTACCGCAGGCGCGCCCCGCCCTCAGGACGCCGCTCAGAGCGTGACCGCCTGCCCCGTCTGCAAGGACTGGCGCAGCGCCTGGCCAATGCGCGTCGCCTCCAGCGCGTCTTCCAGCGTCGCGCCCTGCGCACCGGCGTCATGTGCGCCGCTTGCGCCCATGCGTGCCCGCACCGACGCCACGAAGGCCTGCGCCTCGACCAGGAAAGCCTCTTCGAAGCGATCGAAGAAGGTGGGCGTGCATTCGCTGCGCACGCCGCCCGCATCGTAGATTTCCACGCGGTTCACGCGCGGAATATGCCCGATCGCGAGTGCGCCCGCCGTGCCGATCACTTCGCTCGACGTGTCGTTGCCGTGCGCCATGGTGCGCGACGCATAGAACATGGCAAGACCGCCCCCCTCGAACTCGCAGACCGCCACGCCGTTGTCCACGTCGCCCGCCGCGCGCAGGCCCTCGTGCAGCGCAATCGTGCCCGTGGCGTAGACGCGCGTGGCGCGCGGCTTGCCGAGCAGCCAGCGCGCAACGTCGATGTCGTGCACCGTGCAGTCGAGGAAAATGCCGCCCGAGGTGGGCGCGAAACGCACGAAGAAGCCTTCGGGGTCGTTGAGGTCGCAGGTCTGCGAGCGCACGAGGAACGGGCGGCCGATCGCGCCCGCCTGCACCTTCGCATAGGCCGCCTGGTAGCTCGGATCGAAGCGCCGCATGAAGCCGATCGTCACCTGCTGGTTGTCGTAGCGGCGCGACTCGGCCACCACGCGTTCGCATTCGGCGACGTCGAGCGAGAGCGGCTTCTCGCAGAACACGTGCTTGCCCGCGCGCAGCGCGTCAACGATCTGCTGCGCGTGCAGCGCCGAGGGTGTGACGAGCCACACCGCGTCGAGCGCGTCGTCGGCCAGCATGGCCGCATAGTCCGCGTACAGGCGCGCCGCGGGCAAGGCCTCGCGCGCCCACGCCAGATCCTCTTCCAGCGGGCTGCATGCCGCCGCAAGCGTCGCGCCCGGCACGCGATACGCGAGATTCTGGGCGTGCCGCCGCCCGAGCCGCCCCAGTCCCGCCACACCCACGCGCAAAGGCTGGGTCCGTGGTGTTTCCTGCATCTCCTGCATCCTGCGCCTCCGTCCGTTATGCGCCGACCTTCACCACACGCCCTTCGCGCCACGACTGCGAGGCCGCCTCCGCGAGTTCGAGCGCCTTCAGTCCATCCGCCACCGTCGTGCGTACCGGCGTGCCCTTCGTGACCGCCTCGTAAAAATGCGCCATCTCGCTCGCATAGGCCGCGCGGTAACGTTCGAGGAAGAAGGCCTCGGGCACGTCCTGCGCCACGGCCGTCTTCGACCACGCCACCACTTCCGTGGGCTTCATGTTGCCCGCCTGGAGCATGCCCTCGCTGCCGAGAATCTCGAAGCGCTGGTCGTAGCCGTACGCCGCGCGCCGCGACGTGTTGATCTGGCAAAGACGGCCGCGCTTCGTGCGGATCGTCACCGCCGTCGAGTCGATGTCGCCGGCCTCGGCAATCGCCGAGTCGGTGAGGCAACTGCCGGTCGCGTGCACCGTGTCGGCTTCGTCGCCCAGGATCCAGCGGAAGATGTCGAAGTCGTGGATCAGCATGTCCTTGAAAATGCCGCCCGAGTGCTTGATGTAGTCGACGGGCGGCGCGCCCGGATCGCGGCTCGTCACCACGAGCATTTCCGGCGTGCCGATCTCGCCCGCGTCGAGGCGCGCCTTGAGCGCCGCGAAGGTGGGATCGTAGCGGCGCTGGAAACCGATCATGGCCACCACGCCCGCGCGCTCGACGGCCTCGGCGCACGCGCGCGCACGCTCGATAGCGAGATCGACCGGCTTTTCGCAGAAGATGTGCTTGCCCGCCGCCGCCGACTTGAGTATCAGTCCGGAGTGCGTATCGGTACTCGAACAGATCACGGTGGCGTCGATCGATGCGTCGCCGAAGGCGTCGTCCACGCCGGCCACCTCGGCACCATGCTGCGCGGCGAGCGCGGCGGCGGCGTCGCGATTCACGTCGATCACGTACTTCAGGCGCACGCCGGGCTGGCGCGCGAGATTGCCCGCATGTATGCGCCCGATGCGGCCCGCGCCGAACACCGCAACGTTCAGCGTCTTGCCTGCTGCTTCAGTCATCGTATCCTCCATGGTCCGTCGACTCTTCGACGTTCAGTTCGAGCCGGTACGCAAGCGCGATGAACAGCGCCTGGCACAGGCAGAAAGTGCTCGTGAGCGAGCGGAACGCGAATGCGCTCCCCTCCTTCACGTAAAGCTGGGCGTTCGCATGGCGTGCGAGCGGAGAAAGTTGGCTATCCGTAATGACGAGCGTTTTCGCGTGATGCTGCTGCGCGACGCGCAGGCAGTACTGCGTCTCCTTGCCGTAGGGCGCGAAACTGATCGCGATGACCACGTCGCCCTTCTTCACACTGCGAATCTGCTCGTGATACATGCCGCCGAGGCCCGAGACGAGATGCACGCGCTTTCTCGTATGCTGCAGCGCATAGACGATGTAGCTCGCCACCGGAAACGAGCGCCGCACGCCGATCACGTAGATGTTGTCGGCCTGCTCCAGCATCTTCACGGCCTCGTCGAACTGCGCGTCGTCGAGGCCGGCGTCGAGCTCGTCGAGACCGCTGCGGCAGGCGCCGATGAACTCGCGCGCCACCGCGCCGCCCAGGTCCGGGCTCGCCTTGCCTTCCTTCTCGTCGATCAGTTGGCGAATGCGCTGCTGATAGCTCGTCGCCGAGGCGCCCTGCCCCGCGTAGGCCTGGCGGAACACGGCCTGCAGGTCCGAAAAGCCCGAAAAGCCGAAGCGCTGCGCAAAGCGCACCACGGCCGAGGGGTGCACGCCGCAACTGGCCGCGATGTCGCTCGTGCGGTCCATCATCACGCTCGCGCGGTTCTGCTCGATATAGGTCGCGACGCTCTTCAACTGCCGCGGCAGCGCCTCGTAGTCGTGCGCGACGCGCTGCATCAATTCGTCGACGCCCGATGCAACGTCGCTTGTCTCGTCCGCCATGATCTTTTTCCTTCGCGTTATGCCGCAGTGCCGCAAAACCCTTGCCAGGCGCGGCTTTCAGGGCATACCGACGATGCCGATTATAGGAAGGTCCCCGCTCAAATGGAACAGATTTTCTATTTTTATTTACGATGAAATTTCTGTTGCATCTGGCGCGCCGATCGCCTAATCTTGTTCATGAGCGAGACGACAGGGACGCCCCCAAGCCGCCCCGCTCATCCCAAAAATGACAGACCGAGAAAGGTGGAGACAATGACACAACGCAAGGGCAAGGCAATGCTTGCGCGGGTCGCGGCGACGCTGCTGCTCGCCGCAGGAGTGAGCACGCTGGCCATGCCGGCGGCGCAGGCCGCGGACGCGCACTTCGTGCTGATCAGCCACGCGCCCGATTCGGATTCCTGGTGGAACACCATCAAGAATGCGATCAAGCAGGCCGACGAAGACTGGAACGTCGAGACCGACTACCGCAATCCCCCCAATGGCGACATCGCCGACATGTCGCGCCTGATCGAACAGGCCGCCGCGCGCAACTACGACGGCGTGATCGTCACGATTGCCGACTACGACGTGCTGAAGAGCTCCATCTCCAAGGTCACGGAAAAGCATATCCCGCTCGTGACGATCAACTCCGGCACCGAGGAACAAAGCGCCCAGCTTGGCGCCGTCATGCATATCGGCCAGCCGGAGTACGTGGCAGGCCACGCCGCCGGCGAAAAGGCCAAGGCCGCGGGCGTGAAGTCGTTCCTCTGCGTGAACCACTACGCGACGAACCCGCTGTCGTTCGAGCGCTGCCGCGGTTTTGCCGACGCGCTCGGCGTGGACTACAAGAGCTCCACGATCGATTCGGGCCAGGACCCGGTCGAAATCCAGTCGAAGGTTAGCGCCTACCTGCGCAACCATCCGGACACGGGCGCGATCCTCACGCTCGGCCCGGTGTCGGCGGTGGGCACGATCAAGGCCGTGCAGCAGATGGGCCTCGCAGGCAAGATCTACTTCGCCACCTTCGACTTCTCCGACGACATCGCCAAGGGCATTCGCGACGGCACGATCAAGTTCGCGATCGACCAGCAACCGTACCTGCAAGGTTATATCGCCGTCGCCGTGCTTGCGATCGTGCACAAGGATCACACGACCGATCCCGCGAAGATCCGCCAGATCCTGCAGTCGAATCCGAAGTTCCAGCAGCGCCTCGAGACTTACGGGCTGCAGCCGTCGTACGGCCCGCGCAACATCCGCTCGGGTCCGGGCTTCATCACGAAGGAGAACATCGACAAGGTCGTCAAGTACGCGGGCCAGTACCGCTGATCCGTCCAGTCGTAGCGTAGTAGCAGAGCAGTTTTTCGTCAGCCCCGCGCGGCGACGGTTCGCCCCTCGCGAGTCCCGTTTCGCCCTTCGCTCACCGCGCCGCGCGCTCTTCACCGGTACGTCGCCACCATGTTCCGCCTCACTGCATCATGCATGAGGTGGCGTACCGGGCATCAGCAACTGCATGGGACCTGAGCCGGTGCTAAAGCGCTAACTCCGGTCGACAAAGGAGACATCATGGGTGTAGCCGGCAAACACTTCCCCTCGCATGCACCGGACGGTGGCGCGCAAAACTCCGACGCCACGCCCCCGGGACCGGCAGGGACAGGAGGCTCGGCGGATGAGCGCGTGCGCCGCGAATCGCGCTTCGGCCACCTGCTCGGCAGGCCGGAATTCGCCGCGATTTCCGGCACCGTGCTCGTATTCGCCGTGTTCGCCATCGGCGCCGGCGGCTCGGGCATGTTCGACCTCGACGGCATCATGAACTGGTCGCAGGTCGCGGCCTACCTCGGCATCCTCTCGGTCGGCGCGTGCCTGCTCATGATCGCCGGCGAGTTCGACCTTTCCATCGGCTCGATGATCGGCTTCGCCGGAATGATGGTCGCCATCCCGACCATGTACTTCCACTGGCCAATCGCGCTCTCCATTCTGTTCGCCTTCGCGGGCTGCACCGCGATCGGCGCGCTCAACGGCTACCTCGTCATGCGCACGCGGCTGCCCTCGTTCATCGTGACGCTCGCCTTCATGTTCATCCTGCGTGGCCTCACGCTCGCGCTCTCGATCATGTTCGCCGACCGCACGATCGTCTCGGGCGTGGGCGACGTCGCCAAAGCCGACGCGCTCAGCAACTTCCTCTTTCACGGCACGGCGTTCAAGGGTCTCTTCATCGCCCTCGCCCACATGGGCATCGGCAAGATGCTCGACAACGGCCAGCCGCTCGTGCCGGGCATCCCGAAGGTCATTCTCTGGTGGTTCGCACTTACGATCGTCGGCGCGTTCGTGCTCGCAAAAACGCGCTACGGCAACTGGATCCTCGCCGTGGGCGGCGACGCCAACGCCGCGAAGAACGTCGGCGTCCCCGTCAAGCGCATCAAGATCTCGCTCTTCATGCTGACCGCGTTCTGCTCGTGCCTCTTTGCTGTGCTCCAGGTGTGCGACATCGGCTCCGCCGCCGCCGACCGCGGCCTGCAGAAGGAGTTCGAAGCGATCATCGCCGCGGTGATCGGCGGCACGCTGCTCACGGGCGGCTACGGTTCGGTGGTTGGCTCCGCGTTCGGTGCACTGATCTTCGGTGTCGTGCAGATCGGCATCACCTATACGAACATCGATTCGGACTGGTTCCGCGTGTTCCTCGGCCTCATGCTGCTCATGGCCGTGCTGTTCAACCACTACGTGCGCCGTCGCGTCGCGCAGTCGTAATCCGGAGGCTTCCATGTCCGAAACCACTACCGCAAGCAGCGCGGCAAACAACGCCGACACGATCCTCGCGCTCGAAAACGTCAGCAAGTACTTCGGCAAGGTCATCGCGCTCAACGGCGTCACGCTGCGCCTGAAACGCGGCGAGGTGCACTGCCTGCTGGGCGACAACGGCGCCGGCAAGTCCACGCTCATCAAGACGCTCGCGGGCGTGCACCAGCCCACCACCGGCCAGTACTTCGTGGACGGCAAGCCCGTGCAGTTCGAGTCGCCCAAAGAGGCGCTCGATCTCGGCATCGCGACCGTCTACCAGGATCTGGCGCTCGTGCCGCTGCTTTCCGTCGCGCGCAACTTCTTCATGGGCCGCGAACCGCAGAAGAAACTCTTCGGCCTCCTCAACGTGATGGACCTCGATTCGAGCGCGACGATCGCGAAGGATCGCCTCGCCGAGATGGGCATCAACGTGCGCGACCCGCACCAGGCGATCGGCACGATGTCGGGCGGCGAACGCCAGTGTCTCGCGATCGCGCGCGCCATCCACTTCGGCGCACGCGTGCTGATCCTCGACGAACCCACTGCCGCGCTCGGCGTCAAGCAGAGCTTCAACGTGCTCAAACTGATCCATACCGCGCGCGCCAAGGGCATCTCGGTCATTTTCATCACGCACAACGTGCACCACGCCTACCCCATCGGCGATTCGTTCACGCTGCTCAATCGCGGCCGCTCGCTCGGTACCTACACGAAAGACACGATCAGCAAGAACGAAGTGCTGGACATGATGGCGGGCGGCGCGGAGATGCAGAAGATGATCGCCGAGCTCGACGGCGCGACCATCTGAGCGCGCGGTACGACGGCATCGAATTCAACAGGAATACCTATGGCACTCACCCGTTCCCCCGCCTCGTCCGCCGCAGCCACCGACGCGGCGAGCCGCTTCGCGCCCGGCAAGACGCGCGACATCGTCTGCCTCGGGCGTCTTGGCGCGGATCTCTACGCGCAGCAGGTTGGCGCGCGGCTCGAAGATGTCTCGACCTTCTCGAAGTACCTGGGCGGATCGTCGGCGAACATCGCGTTCGGCTGCGCGCGGCTAGGACTCCAGTCGGCCATGCTCACGCGTGTCGGCGACGATCACATGGGCCGCTTTCTCGTCGAAACGCTCGCGAAGGAAGGCTGCGACACGAGCCACGTGCGCGTGGACCACGAGCGCCTGACCGCGCTCGTGCTGCTCGGCCTGAAAGACCGCGACACGTTTCCGCTCATCTTCTACCGCGAGAATTGCGCCGACATGGCCGTCGATGCGCAGGACTTCGACGAAGCGTTCATTGCCTCGTCGAAAGCGCTCCTCATCACGGGCACGCACTTCTCCACCGAGCAGGTGAACCGCACGAGCCTCACGGCGCTCGACTACGCGCGCCGCAACAACGTGCGCACAGTGCTCGACATCGACTATCGCCCGGTGCTATGGGGCCTCACCGGCAAGGCCGACGGCGAGACGCGCTTTGTCGCGAGCGAAGGCGTGTCGGCACACCTGCAGCGTATTCTGCCGCTCTTCGACCTCGTGATCGGCACGGAAGAAGAGTTCCGCATTGCCGGCGGCAAGGAGTCGCTGGCCGAAGCCCTCGCGTGCGTGCGCGAAGTCACCGGCGCCACGCTGCTCGTCAAGCGCGGGCCGCTCGGCTGCCAGATCATCGAGGGCCCCGTGCCCGCCTCGCTCGACTCGGTGCCGATGCAGCGCGGCGTGGAAGTCGAAGTGCTCAACGTGCTGGGCGCGGGCGACGCGTTCGCCTCGGGCTTTCTCTCGGGATGGCTGCGCGATGCGTCGCTCGAAGACTGCGCGCGCACCGCAAACGCATGCGGCGCGCTGGTGGTGTCGCGCCACGGCTGCGCGCCCGCCATGCCGACGCCCGCGGAACTCGACTATTTCCTGAGCGAAGCCGCCGCCGACCCCGTACGCATGCGCCGCCCCGACCGCGACGCGACGCTTGCACGCCTGCACCGGGTGACGCCGGCACGCGTTCAGCACGACGAAGTGCTGGGCTTCGCCTTCGACCATCGCAACCAGTTCTTCGACCTCGCGCAGCAAACGGGCGCCGACGAATCCCGCGTTTCGCAGCTCAAGAACCTCTTCGTCGAAGCCGTCGCTCAAACCGAGCAGGCGCTTGGCCTGCAGGGTCGCATCGGCGTCCTGATCGACGACCGCTACGGCCAGGACGCGCTGAACGCGGCCACCGGACGCGGCTGGTGGATCGGCCGTCCCGTCGAGCTGCCCGGCTCGGTGCCGCTCGTGTTCGATCACGGCCGCTCGATCGGCACGACCCTGGCGTCCTGGCCCATCGGACACACGGTGAAGTGTCTCGTGCAATACCATCCCGACGATCCCGTCGAGCAGCGCATCGAGCAGGAGTCCCAACTGCGCGCGCTCTACGACGCCGTGCAGGCCAGCGGCCACGAACTGCTGCTCGAAGTGATTCCGCCGAAGCGCGACGGCGTGCCGAACGCGCCCGATACGGTCTACCGCGCACTCAAGCGCCTCTACAACATCGGCCTCTACCCCGAGTGGTGGAAGCTCGAGCCGACGGACGCCGAACAGTGGCGCGCCATCGATGCACTGATTACGGAGCGCGACCCGTATTGCTGCGGCGTCGTGCTGCTCGGACTCTCGGCACCGGTCGAGCAGCTTGAAGAAGGCTTCCGCCTGGCGGCACAGTCGGCCGCCTGCCGCGGCTTCACGGTGGGCCGCACGATCTTCTACGAACCGAGCCTCGCTTGGCTCGCGGGCGAAATCGGCGACGATGAAGTCATCGCGCGCGTGCGCCGCACGTTCGAAACACTGATCGCCGCCTGGCGCGCCTCGCGCGCGAAACCGCAATCCGCCGCCGATGCCGCGACGCTCACCCGCGAGGAGAAAGCAGCATGAACCAGCGCATCGCTCCCGCCGCGACGGAAAGCCACCCGGCTCACCCGGGCGCCCAACAGGCCGCGCACGGTCCGACCGTGCGTCTCACGGCCGCCCAGGCGCTGGTGCGCTACCTGGCCGCGCAGCGCGTGGCTTGCGAGGACGGCTCGGGCCGCACCGAGCCGCTCTTTGGCGGCGTCTTCGCGATCTTCGGCCACGGCAACGTGGCCGGCCTCGGCGAGGCGCTCTATCAGTGGCGCCACGAACTGCCCACGCTGCGCGCGCACAACGAGCAGGCGATGGCGCACAGCGCGATCGCCTACGCGAAGGCGCATTTTCGCCGCCGCATGATGGCCGTGACCACGTCGATCGGCCCCGGCGCGACGAACCTCGTCACCGCCGCGGCGCTCGCGCACGTGAATCGCCTGCCCCTGCTGCTCCTGCCCGGCGACATCTTCGTTTCGCGCGAGCCCGACCCGGTGCTGCAGCAGATCGAGGACCTGCACGACGGCGGCCTCTCGGCCAACGACGCGCTCAAGCCGGTCTCGCGCTACTTCGACCGCATCGTGCATCCGGCGCAACTGCTCAGCGCGCTGCCGCGCGCCATGCGCGTGCTGACCGACGCGGCGCTGTGCGGCCCCGTCACGCTCGCGCTGCCGCAAGATGTGCAGGCCACCGCGTGGGACTACCCGGTAAGCTTCTTCACGCCGCGCCTCGTGAGCTTTCACGCACCCGCTCCGGTGCAGGCCGAGATCGACAGCGCGCTCGACCAGCTCTCGCGCGCGAAGCGTCCGCTGATCGTGGCGGGCGGCGGCGTGCTGTACTCGCGCGCCTCGGAAACGCTGCAGGCGCTCGCGGCGGCACGCGGCATTCCGGTCGCCGAAACGCAGGCCGGCAAGGGCGCGCTCGCGTGGGACGATCCGCTCAACGTCGGCGCGCTCGGCGTGACGGGCTCGCCCGGCGCCAACGCGCTCGCGCATGAGGCCGACTGCATCCTCGCCGTCGGCACGCGGCTGCAGGACTTCACGACGGGCTCGAATTCGCTGTTCCAGCACGCGCACGTCATCAGCCTGAACGCCAACGGCTTTGACGCGATCAAGCACAACGCATGGACCGTGCAGGCCGACGCGAAGCTCGCGCTCGCCGCGCTCGGCGAAGAGCTTGGCGAGTGGCGCGCCGACGCCGGCTGGACCGCCAGAGCCCTGAGCCTCGCGAGCGAATGGCGCGAGCGCGTCGAAGGTCTCACGCATGCCCCGCAGGCACGCAACTCCCTTCCCTACGACGCCGACGTGATCGGCGCGGTGCAGCGCTCGTCGAGCCGCTCGCCCGCCGAAGACATCGTCGTCTGCGCGGCGGGCACGCTGCCGGCCGAACTGCACAAGCTCTGGCGCGCGGGCCGGCCCGGCGCCTATCACGTCGAGTACGGCTACTCGTGCATGGGCTACGAAATCGCGGGGGGCCTCGGCGCGAAGCTCGCGCGTCCCGACCGCGAAGTGATCGTGATGGTAGGCGACGGCAGCTACCTGATGATGAACAGCGAGATCGCCACCTCGGTGATGCTCGGCGCGAAGCTCATCATCGTCGTGCTCGACAACCGCGGCTATGGCTGCATCAACCGGCTGCAGCAAGCCTGCGGCGGCGCCCCGTTCAACAACCTGTTCGACGACTGCGCGCAGGGCCCGCTCGGTGCGCCGCGCATCGACTTCGCTTCGCATGCGCGCTCGCTGGGCGCCCAGGCGGAGCACGTCGCGAACGTCGCCGAGCTGGAGGCCGCCATGCAGCGTGCGCGCGCCTCGGCACGCACCTACCTCATCAGCATCGACACCGATCCCGCGCGCACGACCGCGGACGGCGGCTGGTGGTGGGAAGTGGCCGTGCCCGAGGTCTCGGCGCGCGCGGCGGTGCGCGAAGCGCGCGAACACTACGACGAACGCCTGGCCTCGCGCAGCCGCGGCGAGGAACCCGCCGCGCAGCCGGAAGACACGGCGCCCGCGGCCGCACCGGCCGACGCCGATGGCGCCGACGCACCCGCGCCGCGCGCTGACGATCAAGCCTGAGGAACGCATATGAGCGCATTTGAAATACGCATCGGCATCAATCCGCTTTCGTGGATGAACGACGACCTCCCGTCGCTGGGCGGCGAGACGCCGCTCGAAGTCGCGCTGACCGAAGGCCGCGAGATCGGCTACGAAGGCTTCGAGCTCGGCAACAAGTTTCCGCGCGAGCCGCAGGCCCTGAAGGCCCTGCTCGCCCAGTACGACCTTTCGCTCGTGTCGGGCTGGTACTCGGGCATGCTGGCGCGCCGCAGCGTGGAGGAAGAGATCGCCGCCGTGGACAAGCATCTCGACCTGCTCGCGCAAAACGGCGCAACGGTCATGGTCTACGGCGAAGTCGCCGACTCGATCCAGGGCGCGCCGCGCCCGCTGTACCAGCGGCCGCGCTTCTTCAGCGACGCGCAATGGGATGCCTACGCCGCGCGCGTGGACGCCTTCGCGCAGCACACGCTCTCGCGAGGCGTGCGGCTCGCCTATCACCATCACATGGGCGCTTATGTCGAAACGCCCGCCGACGTGGACAAGCTGATGGCGCGCACGAGCGACGCGGTAGGCCTGCTGTTCGACGCGGGACACATGACGTTCGCGGGCGGCGATCCCGTCGCCGAGCTCGACAAGCACATCGCGCGCGTGTGCCACGTGCACTGCAAGGACGTGCGCCCCGCCGTGATCAAGCTCGCGCGCAACCGCAACTGGAGCTTTCTCGACGCGGTGCTCGCGGGTGCCTTCACGGTGCCCGGCGACGGCGCCGTCGACTTCCCGACGGTCATCGACCGCCTCAAGCGCCACGGCTATCGCGGCTGGCTCGTGGTGGAGGCCGAGCAGGATCCCGTGATCGCGCCGTCGTATGCCTACGCGCAGAAGGGCTACCGCACGCTGCGCGAACTCGCCGACGCGCCGCCGCTGTCGCCGCAATCGGCAAACCGGACCGTATCCAAGGAGGCAGCATGAGTCTGCTCGTGAAGGCCGCGCGCGAAGGCCTGACCATCGCGCGCGTCACGCCCGCCAGCGCGGGCTGGCGCTATGTGGGCTTCGCCGCGCATCGGCTCGCCGAGGGCGACGTGGTCTATGTGTACGAAAAAGACCGCGAAAGCTGCATCGTCGTGCTCACGGGCACCGTGGATATCGAAGCGGGCGGCGAGCGCTGGTCGAGCCTCGGCTCGCGCGACAGCGTGTTCGAGGACGCCGCGCCCTACGCGCTCTATGTGCCGCCCGGCGTGAAGGCGACCGTGCGCGCCACGCGCGCGGCAGAGGTGGGCGTGGCGAGCGCGCCGGCGCAAGGCACGCTGCCCCTGCGTCTCATCGAGCCTGCCCAGATGAAGCGTTCGACGCGCGGCAAGGGCCTCAATACGCGCTACGTCTGCGACATCCTCCCGCAGACCGAACCCGCGGAATCGCTGCTCGTGGTGGAAGTGCGCACGCCCACCGGGCATTCGTCGAGCTATCCGCCGCACAAGCACGACGCCGATCGCCTGCCGCAGGAAAGCGCGCTGGAAGAGACCTACTATCACCGGCTGAACCCGCCGCAGGGTTTCGCGTACCAGCGCGTCT
Source organism: Paraburkholderia sp. AV2 (assembly GCF_054968425.1). NCBI lineage: Bacteria > Pseudomonadati > Pseudomonadota > Betaproteobacteria > Burkholderiales > Burkholderiaceae > Paraburkholderia > Paraburkholderia sp. AV2. Next base: position 22,784 of record NZ_JBANLK010000038.1, on the reverse strand, counting down.
ACACCGATGCACGCGACCTCGACGAAACCATGGCCGTGGAGGATCACGACGTGGTGATGGTGCCGCGCGGCTATCATCCGGTCACCGTGCCGTACGGCTACGACTCGTACTATCTGAATGTCATGGCCGGACCGCGCCGCGAGTGGCACTTCCACAACGATCCTGCTCACGAATGGATCATCGAGCGGGATGCCAACTAATCCGAAGCAAGCGTAGTGCCCCTGAACGCAAAAAGCCGCCTGCAAGGGCGGCTTTTTGCATCATCCCCCGGGCCGGGACGGCACCTCACGCCAGCCTGAACTTCCCGACCAGCCGCTTGAGCGCCTTGGCCTGATCGTCGAGCGACTGGGCGGCGGCCGTGGCTTCTTCCACGAGCGCCGCGTTCTGCTGCGTGCCGGCGTCCATCTGCGTGACCGAACGGCTGATCTCCTCGATGCCCGCGCGCTGCTCGTGCGACGCCGCGGAAATTTCGCCGATGATGTCGTTCACGCGCTTGACCGCCTTCACGACGTCGTCCATCGTGCGGCCGGCATCCTGCGCGAGCGTCGAGCCGTTCGCCACGCGCTCCACCGAGGCGCTGATGAGCGACTTGATCTCCTTCGCCGCCGTGGCGCTACGCTGCGCGAGATTGCGCACCTCGCCCGCGACCACCGAGAAGCCACGCCCTTCCTCGCCCGCCCGCGCCGCTTCGACGGCCGCGTTGAGCGCCAGGATGTTGGTCTGAAACGCAATGCCCTCGATCACGCCGATGATGTCGGCAATGCTCTTCGCGCTGTCGTTGATCTCGTTCATCGTGGAGACCACGCGGCCCACCACGGCGCCGCCCTTCTCCGCAATTTCCGACGCGTTGCCCGCCAGCGTGCTCGCCTGCGCGGCGTTCTCGGCGTTCAGGCGCACGGTGGAGGTGAGCTGCTCCATGCTGCTTGCGGTGCGTTCGAGCGCGACCGCCTGGTCCTCGGTGCGTTTCGAGAGGTCGAGGTTGCCGGTCGATATCTCGCTCGACGCCGAGGCGATCGCCTCGGCGCTCGCGGCGATTTCCGCTACCGTCACCGAAAGACCTTGCTGCATGTCGCGCAGCGCGCCAAGCATGCTCGAGGCGGCACGCGCATCGAGCTTTACGGGCTGAGCGAGATCGCCCGCCGCAATGCGGCTCGCAATTGCCTTCGCCACCGCGGGATCGCCGCCCAGTTGCCGTGCGATGCGCCGCACGACCCACTCGCTCACGAAGAACGCGAGCACGAACAGCGCGACGGTAGCCGCCGCGATCATCACGAACGACGACTTGAAGATGAACGCCGCCGCCGAAATCGTTTCTTTCGCCGCGGCGCCGCGCTGCTCGACGAGCTCATCGACCAGCTTTTCGAGCTTCTCCGTTTCGACGAGCAGCGAGACGTCCTGCGTGGCGACCTGCCAGCCCATCTGCGAAAGGTCGAGCGGCTGCGCCTTCACTAGCGTCACGAAATCGCGCAGATGACCGCTCCAGGTCGAACTCGCGCCCGCCAGCTTCTTCTGGAGATCGAGCGCCGCGCCGCCCGAGCGCTGCGCATCCTGCTGCAGTTGATCCATCTCGCTCCCGAGCGCCGCGAGATCGTGATCGATATCCTCGCCCAGTTCGTCGCGCTCCTTCGCCGTGGTGGCCGTGAGCAGCATCTTCTGGGCGCGGCTCGCGCGCAGCATGTGACCGCGCACCTCTTCGGCCGCGCGGCTCGCCACGTAGCCCTGTTCGTAGATCGACTGCGTCGAGCCGTTGAGGCGGCTGATCTGCGCGAGCGAAAACGCGCCCATCGCGAGCGTGCCGATCAGCAGCACGGCAAATGCGGTGCGCAATGTCGCCTTGACTGAAAACGCTTTGCCGCCGCCTTGCCGCGCGGCTCGGGAGGAGGCCTGGGGCGCACCCGCGGCGCCTGGGTCCTGCGGCACGAAGCCGGCTTGCCGGCTGCCCTGCGATACAGCTTTCATGTTTTGACGGTCTCCAGCGTTTTGTCGGACGCGCACAGACTGATCGACACAGCGCGCCACAACCCGGTCAACGGCAAATTCGCGCGCGATCTTTAACATCGCGCCGGTATCGGTCTCGCGTTCCGGCCCCGTAGCGACGCGCCTCGTGGGCACGCGCACCGGCGGGTTATACACGATCAAAAAGTACCGCCAATAAAACGCCTCGCGGGGAATGTCCCAATCTCGACAAAATATGTCCTGACCGTGCAGACGAGACACATTACACTGCGTCTCATAACTCATATACATGTTCCTTTCATGCCGTCGCCGACTCTCTCGCCCCACTGGGGTACGGCTCCCGCATGAAGCTCTCTGCCCTTGGACACGATGGAAACCAGCCTCGACAAGCGCGCCCTGCCCGGCGCCGCCCCCGCGTCTGCGCCGAGCGCCTCCGGCGCCCAGCGCACCGTGTACTCCGTGCTCGGCGCGATCAGCTTTTCGCATCTGCTCAACGACATGATCCAGTCGTTGATCCTCGCCATCTATCCGATGCTGAAGGACAACTTCTCGCTGTCGTTCACGCAGATCGGCCTCATCACGCTCACTTACCAGATCACGGCGTCGATGCTGCAGCCGCTCGTAGGCGTCTATACCGACAAGCGGCCGATGCCGTACTCGCTGCCCGTCGGCATGGGCTTCACGCTGTGCGGGCTGCTGCTGATGTCGGTCGCGCCGACCTTCGGGGTGCTGCTCGTGGCGGCGGCACTGGTGGGCTGCGGCTCCTCGGTGTTCCATCCCGAATCGTCCCGCGTCGCGCGCATGGCCTCGGGCGGCCGCCATGGCCTTGCGCAGTCGCTCTTCCAGGTGGGCGGCAATGCGGGCTCGTCGCTCGGGCCCCTGCTCGCCGCGGCCATCATCATTCCGCACGGCCAGCGCAGCATCGCGTGGTTCTCGGTGGCGGCACTCGTCGCCATGTTCGTGCTCACGCAGATCGGCCGCTGGTACAAGGCGCATCCGGGCATGAAGAAAAAGCGTGCCGAGATGCCGCATGTCGCGCTCTCGCGCGCCCGCGTGGCGAGCGCCATCGGCGTGCTCGTGCTGCTCGTGTTCTCGAAGTACTTCTACCTCGCGAGCATCAACAGCTACTTCACGTTCTATCTGATCGACCGCTTCCATCTGCCCATACAGGCCGCGCAGATACATCTGTTCGTGTTCCTCGCCGCCGTTGCCGCGGGCACGATCATCGGCGGCCCGGTGGGCGACCGCATCGGCCGCAAGTACGTGATCTGGGGCTCGATTCTCGGCGTGGCGCCCTTCACGCTGCTGCTGCCCTATGCGAACCTGTTCTGGACCGGCGTGCTGACGGTGATCATCGGCATCGTGCTGGCCTCGGCGTTCTCGGCCATCCTCGTCTATGCGCAGGAGCTGATTCCGGGCAAGGTCGGCATGGTGGCCGGCCTCTTCTTCGGCTTCGCGTTCGGCCTCGGCGGCATCGGCGCGGCCGTGCTCGGCCAGCTTGCCGACGCCACGAGCATCGGCTTCGTCTACAAGGTCTGCTCGTTCCTGCCGTTGATCGGCATCCTCACCGTGTTCCTGCCCGACGTCGAGGGCAAGCGGGCGAAGAAGGCCGCGGCCTGAATGAAAGGCGAGGTCCTCGGGCCTCGCGCGTGCAAGACAGAACGGCCGGATGCCCCTGGGGGCGCCGGCCGTTTTCTTGGGTCCGCGCCTGGCCTGTGTTCGGCCCGCGTTTTGCCCGGCGTGGCGCCGCGCACGGGACGTACTACACTGGGTTTGACGGCAAGGCATTCGCGCTTTGCGCATCGCAAGCCGATCCGAAGCCCCCGTCCCGACGAGGGCCGCCGCCCTTCGTGACGCCCACGCGCGAGGTCCGCCATGCAACTGTCCACGGTAGAGATCGTCAAGCCCGAGGCCACCAACTTCGTCCTCGGGCAATCGCATTTCATCAAAACGGTCGAAGACCTGCACGAGGCGATCTACGGCGCCGTGCCGGGCATCCGTTTCGGGCTCGCGTTCTGCGAGGCATCGGACAAGCGGCTCGTGCGCCGCTCGGGCACCGACGACACGCTCGTCGAGATGGCGACGGACAACGCGCAGCGCATCGGCGCGGGACATAGCTTCATCGTCTTTCTCGGCGACGGCTTCTTCCCCGTCAACATGCTCAATGCGATCAAGTCGGTTCCCGAGGTCTGCCGCATTTTCTGCGCGACGGCCAATCCGACCCAGGTGCTGATTGCGGAAACGGACCAGGGGCGCGGCATTGTCGGCGTGGTGGACGGCTTCCCGCCGCTGGGCATCGAAGCCGAAGACGACGTGCGCTGGCGCAAGGACCTGCTGCGCGCGATCGGCTACAAGGCTTGAGCGCCGATGAGCTCGTCCGTCGACCTGTACACGGCGCTCGAACGGCAAACGGCGCTGGCGCTCCAGCGCGGCGCGCTGCTGCCGATCGAAACCGCGCTCACACCGATCGACGATCACGGCGTGCGCTTCGCCGTGCGCGTGGCGGCCAATCTCGCACGCAAGGACGCGGCACGAAAAACGCAGGATACCCAAGCACCGCATAACCCCTTTCTGCCGTACGACGACGACCTCTTCGTCGCCGATCTTTCGCCCACGCACGTCGCACTGCTCAACAAGTTCAACGTGATCGATCATCACTTGCTGATCGTGACGCGAGCCTTCGAACCGCAGGAAGCGCTGCTCGACGCCGCCGACTTCGCGGCGCTCGTCATGGCGCTGCGCGAGCTCGACGGCCTCGGCTTCTATAACGGGGGAACGGCGGCGGGCGCGAGCCAGCCGCACAAGCACCTGCAGGTGGTGCCGTTGCCGCTTGGCGACAGCGCGCCGCCGGTGCCTATGGAGGCGCTGCTCGACCGCGCGCACGTCGTGCACGACACGCTGCCGGTCGAAACCGTGCCCGATCTGCCGTTCTGTCATGCCTTCGCGCGTCTCGACCTTGCCGGCGGCGCCGTCGACGAAGCCGCGCGCGAGGCGCTCGGGTGCTATCGCGAACTGCTCGACGCGGCGGGCGTTCCCGTTATCTACGTAGGCGGTGTGCCGCACCAGGGCGCGCCGTACAACCTGCTTGTCACGCGCCGCTGGATGCTGGCCGTGCCGCGCTCGGAGGAGCGCGCAGAAGGGATTTCGGTCAATGCGCTCGGCTTTGCGGGCTCGTTCTTCGTGCGCGACGCGGCGCAATTGCAGGCACTCAGGAGCCTCGGGCCGATGACGGCGCTCGCGCGCGTGGGCGTTGCGCGCTAGAGCGCGGGCTCGCGCTTGCCCACACCTGCGCCCGCAACCGCAACCGCAGTCGCAGTCGCACCCAAGCGAATGCGGCGCTGCTTAGCCGCGCGTAGGATCGGCGACGGCTTCGGTCACGACAAGCGGTTCGAGCGCCGCACGCAGCGCATCGGGCAGCGCGCTTACGGGCCGCCGCGTCGCGCGATCGACGTAGACGTGCACGAAATGGCCTTGCGCCGCAGGCGCCTCCTCGCCCTCGCGAAAGAGCCCGACCTCGTAGCGCACGCTCGATGAGCCAAGACGCGCCACGCGCAATCCCGCATCGACACGCTCGGGAAACACGAGCGGCGCGAAGTAGTTGCACTGCGTTTCGACGACGAGCCCGATCGTCGCGCCATGCTCGATGTCGAGCGCCCCCGCGCGGATCAGATACTCGTTTACGACGGTGTCGAAATAGCTGTAGTAAACGACGTTGTTCACGTGGCCGTAGACATCGTTGTCCATCCAGCGTGTGCCGATCGGCAGGAAGTGGCGATAGCCTGCACGGGAAACGGTGACGGGTCGGTTCATCGGCGTGATCCTGGGAAGGCGGTACGGGAAAGGTTGCGAGGAAAGCGCGCTGGCAGGCGCATCACTGCCCGGGCCGTTCGACGAATTCGAACGGCAGGCCGCGCCGGCGCATCCATTCGCCGAGCGCCTGGCCCGTGCCCGCGCGCCACGGCCGCAGCTTGGCGGGCTCGACGAGGCGGTATTCGAGCAGTTCGGGGGAAAGCGCAATCGTGCCCGTCGCCTTCACGTGATACGCAATGATGAGTTCGTTCTTGCGGATGAACTCGTAGACGCCGACGAGCTCGACGCTCTCGGCGCGCAGCGCAGTCTCTTCGAACACCTCGCGCGCAATGCCCTCTTCGGGCGTCTCGCCGTTTTCGAGGAAGCCGGTGATGAGCGCGAACATGCCCTCGGGCCAGGCGGCGTTGCGCGCGAGCAGCACGCGGCCCTCGTATTCGACGATCGCGGCGACAACGGGCAGCGGATTGTTCCAGTGCACGTACCCGCAGACGAGATCGGGGCAAGCAAGGCGGACGCGGCCGCCTTCGTGGGCGGGATCGGCGCGTTCGGTGAGACGCGAGGCACAGCGGGGACAGTACTGGTAGTCGCTCATGTCGATGGGGGCATGCGCAAGGCAAGCCCGATGCCGCCGCGCGGCCCGGCGGGCACGCTCACGACGGACGCAAGGCGACTATTCTAGTGCGCTATCCGGCCGCGCGTGCAGGCTCGCCAGACAAGGCCGAGCGCTCCGGCCACGAGCGCGGCCGCCGCGAGCCACAACGACGGCGAGAAGGAGCCGGTCGCCGCCGCCAGCGGCGCGGCCACGAGCGGCCCGGCGATCTGGCCGATCCCGTAGGCGGCCGTAGCATACCCCATCAGCGCGGCGGCATGCTCGCCGCGCAGCAAGCGGGCTTCGCGCATCGCAAACAGCGTGATGGCCGTGAACGGCAGCCCGATCAGCACGCTGCCGAACGAAAAGCCCGCCGCGTTCGGCCAGACGATCCCCAGCGCAATGCCCACGGCCTGGAACACGTAGCAGCCCGCGAGCATCAGGCGATTGTCCCAATGCAGCGGCAGGCGCGCACCGGCGAGCGCCCCCACGATCAGCGCCGCGCCGAACATCGGCCAGAACAGGTCGGGCCACACGGAGCCGGGCAGCGCATGGCGCGCGATCACGGGCAGAAAGGTCGCCGTGATGATGTAGCCGAAGCCCGGCACGCCATAGAGCAGGACGAGCCAGAAGGCGTCGGCGCGGTTCGTATCGGGTGCGGCGGGAGCATTTGCCCCGGCCGCGGCGCGTGCAGCTCCTGCCGCGCGGGGCGCCGGCGCGCGCCGGTCCTCGCCGAAAGTGGACCACACGAACACGGCGAGCACCGCGCTGATCAGCCCGAAGCCGATCCAGCCGGCGCGCGCCCCAAGACCGCCGGCTGCGCTGACGACAAGCCCGGTCGCGACGATGCCGACGCCCGGGCCCGTATAGATCACGCCGCCCCACTCGGGCGCGCTCAATTCGGCCAGCCGCCGCAGACCCCATTGCGAGGCGAACACGAAGGTCCACGCGCTCACGGCGCCCGCCACGAACCGCACCACGGCCCAGATCCAGAACTGCTGCGTGAGCCCCATTGCCAGCGTCAGCAGGACCGTCGCGGCCAGCCCCACGCGGACGATCGTGGCATGCGCGCCGCGCAGCGCCACGCAACTGAGCGCACCCGCAAAATAGCCCGCGTAGTTGAGCGACGCCAGCCAGCCGCCGTGGCGCAAATCCAGTCCGCCTCCGTGCAGCATTAGCGGCAGGAGCGGCGTGAACGCGAAACGGCCGACGCCCAGCGCCACCGCGAGCGTCACCATGCACGCGAGCGCGGTCTGGCGCGCGGCATCGGGGCCGTGCGAGCGGGCATGCGGCTCGGCAGAAGAAGCGGCGGGACGGGAGACGAAATCATTCATGGCGGCAAAAGGCGCGGAAGACGCAAATCGACCTTGCCGTATCGTAAGCCATCCAATCGATCACGAAAAATGAATTATGATGAGCGAATCCATCCCAAGGAGAGAATCATGGATCTGACCGCACTGGCCATTTTTCGGGCGGTGGTCCACGAAAACGGCGTGACGCGCGCGGCGGCGAAGCTCAACCGGGTGCAGTCGAACGTCACGACGCGTATCAAGCAGCTCGAAGAACAGCTCGGCGCCGAGCTCTTCACGCGCGAAGGGCGCCGGCTCGTCCTGACGCCCGCGGGCGAAACGCTGCTGCCCTACGCCGAGCGCCTGCTCGCGCTCGCCGACGAAGCGCGCCACGCGGTCAAAAGCGGCCGACCCTCGGGACGGCTGCGCCTCGGCACGATGGAAAGCACGGCGGCAAGCCGCCTGCCCGGCGTGCTCGCGCGCTATCACCAGGACTGGCCCGAGGTCACGCTCGAACTCGAAACCGGCACCACCAGCCACCTGACCCAGCGCCTGAGGGAATTCGAGGTGGACGCCGCGCTGATCTCCATGCCGCTCGGCGGCCCGCCCGACGCCGCGCTGTTCGAGTACGTGCCGGTCTACCGCGAGGAACTCGTGATACTGACCCCGCGCGGCCACCGGCCGATCCGCCAGCCCGGCGACGTCGCCCTCTCCACGCTCGTCGCGTTCGAGCGCGGCTGCGCCTATCGCAGCTACATCGAGCGCTGGTATCTCGAATACGGCATCCGGCCCACGCGCGTGCTCGAACTCGGGTCGTATCACGCGATCGTTGCCTGTGTGGCGGCAGGCGCAGGCGTGGCGGTCGCACCGCGCTCGGTGCTGGAACTGCAGCGCAACGTGGACGACATTGCGATGCATCCGCTGGGGAAGCACGGGCTCATCGACACGCTGCTCATCTGGCGGCGCGGACATTTTTCGCCGGCGCTCGACGCGCTCAAGGGCGCCCTGCTGGAAAACGCCGGAGGCGCACAAGACGCGGGAGACGCGCAACAAAAAGGGCTGCCCTCACGGACAGCCCTTCTTCAAACCCGCTAACGGACGAATTAACGACCGGACGAATTGACGACCGAATCGGCGCTTACAGCTTCGCCTCGACCCAGCCCTTCACGCCTGCGAGCGCGGCCGGCAGGTTGGCCGGCTCGGTGCCGCCCGCCTGCGCCATGTCGGGACGACCGCCGCCCTTGCCGCCCACCTGCTGGGCGACGAAGTTCACGAGCTCGCCCGCCTTGACCTTCTTGCTCGCCTCGGCCGTGACGCCGGCGATCAGGCTCACCTTGCCGCCCTCCACCGCCGCCAGCACGATCGCCGCGCTCTTGAGCTTGTCCTTGAGCTTGTCCATGGTCTCGCGCAGCGTCTTGACATCGGCGCCTTCGAGCGTCGCCGCCAGCACGTGCACGCCGTTCACCTCGACGGCCTGGCCCACGAGCTCGTCGCCCTGGCTCGACGCCAGCTTCGACTTGAGCGCGCCCAGTTCCTTTTCGAGCGACTTGACCTGGTCCTGCACCTGCGCGATGCGCTGCGTGAGTTCCGCAGGCTGCGCCTTCAAAGCCGCGGCCGCCGCGTTGATGCGCGCGTCGAGCTCCTGCACGTAGCGCACGGCGTTGTCGCCCGTGATCGCTTCCACGCGACGGATGCCCGCGGCCACGCCGCCTTCCATCACGATCTTGAAGAGGCCGATGTCGCCGCTGCGCGTCACGTGCGTGCCGCCGCACAGCTCGCGCGAGAAGCCGAGGTCGAGCACGCGCACTTCGTCGCCGTACTTCTCGCCGAAGAGCGCCATCGCGCCGCCCTTCACCGCTTCGTCGAACGGCATCACGCGCACGATGCCGGGCGCGTTCGCGAGCACTTCCGCGTTGACGATCTGCTCCACGCGGCGGATTTCGTCGTCCGTCATCGGCGCATTGTGCGCGAAGTCGAAGCGCGTCTTCTCGGCGTCGACGAGCGAACCCTTCTGCTGCACGTGGGTGCCGAGCACTTCGCGCAACGCCTTGTGCATCAGGTGCGTGGCCGAGTGGTTGCGTTGCGTGCGGGCACGGCGGATCGCGTCGATTTCCGCCTTCACGACGTCGCCCACCTTCAGCGTGCCTTGTTCGAGCGTGCCGTGATGGCCGAAAACGTCGGCCTGGACCTTGAGCGTATCGGTCACCGCGAAGCGCACGCTCGCGTTCGCGATCACGCCCTGGTCGCCCACCTGGCCGCCCGATTCCGCGTAGAACGGCGTGTGGTCGAGCACGACCACGGCGTCCTGACCGGTCTTCACTTCGTTGACCGATGCACCGTCCACGTAGAGCGCGACGATCTTCGCGTCGTCGAACACAATCTCTTCGTAGCCGTGGAACGTGGTCTTCGCGCCCGAGTACTCGAGGCCCTGGGTCATCTTGAACTTGCCCGCCGCGCGGGCCTGCTCGCGCTGGCGCGCCATGGCATCGTCGAAAGCCGGTTCGTCGACGCTCACGTTGCGCTCGCGGCAAACGTCCGCCGTGAGGTCGAGCGGAAAGCCGTAGGTGTCGTGCAGCTTGAACGCGAGCTCGCCGTCGAGCGTCTTGCCGCCCTTCTTCTCCAGATCGGCCAGCTCGGCTTCGAGAATCGACATGCCGTGCTCGATGGTTTCGAAGAAGCGCTCCTCTTCCTGGCGCAGCACGTCGGTCACGCGCTGCTCTGCTTCCTTCAGTTCCGGGTAGGCCGCGCCCATTTCCGCGACGAGGTCCGCCACGAGCTTGTGGAAGAACGCGCTCTTCTGGCCAAGCTTGTAGCCGTGGCGGATCGCACGACGCACGATGCGGCGCAGCACATAGCCGCGGCCTTCGTTGCCGGGAATCACGCCGTCGACGATCAGGAACGAGCACGCGCGGATGTGGTCGGCAATGACCTTCAGCGAATTGTTCGTGAGATCGGGCGTATGCGTTTCGCGCGAGGCGGCCTTGATCAGGTTCTGGAACAGGTCGATCTCGTAGTTGCTGTGCACGTGCTGCAGCACGGCCGCGAGACGCTCCAGCCCCATGCCCGTATCGACGCACTGCTTGGGCAGCGGCGTCATGTTGCCCTGGGCGTCGCGGTTGAACTGCATGAACACGAGATTCCAGATCTCGATGAAGCGGTCGCCGTCTTCTTCAGGAGACCCCGGGGGGCCGCCCCAGATTTCCGGGCCGTGGTCGTAGAACACTTCAGAACACGGACCGCAGGGGCCGGTATCGGCCATCTGCCAGAAGTTGTCCGACGCGTAGCGCGCACCCTTGTTGTCGCCGATGCGGATGATGCGCTCGGTCGGCACGCCGATTTCCTTCGCCCAGATGTCGAACGCCTCGTCGTCTTCCTGGTAGACGGTGACCGTGAGCTTTTCCGCCGGCAGGCTGTAGACCTTCGTCAGCAGTTCCCAGCAGTAGTGGATCGCGTCGCGCTTGAAGTAGTCGCCGAATGAGAAGTTGCCGAGCATCTCGAAGAACGTGTGGTGACGCGCCGTATAGCCGACGTTCTCCAGATCGTTGTGCTTGCCGCCGGCGCGCACGCTGCGCTGCGCGGTGGTCGCGCGCGAGTACGGGCGCGATTCGGTGCCGAGGAACACGTCCTTGAACTGCACCATGCCGGAATTGGTGAAGAGCAGCGTGGGGTCGTTGCCCGGCACGAGGCTCGACGAGCGCACGATGGTGTGGCCCTTCGATTCAAAGAACTTGAGGAATTTCTCGCGGATTTCAGCGGCTTTCATGGCGTGCTTGCGGGCGTCCTGTGCGTATGTCCCGGCCTTCGGGCCTGCCTGGCGGCACGCCGCGCGCGAGTCGTGCGCCGACGTGACGGCCGGAGGGCCTCCGGTTGTTTCGGTTGGGTTCGAACCGGGTTCGTAGCGGTTTCGATCAGCGGCTAACCCGGCGCAAAACGGCGTGTTCGCGCGTGCATCGCTCGCTGGGGAATCGGTCGATTATACGGGATCGAAGCAGGCTCGCGGCAGCGCGCTCCGTCCGGCGTGCGAAGGCGCGACATCGCGTACTCCACTCCCCCGCACAACATCGCTAAGTTCCGCTTGGCGAAACAACGTACCGAAAATTGGCATAGGGAGTCCGAATCCCTTAAGATGCCGTGAACGCGCCGCGCCTCGCGGCCAGCCAGACAACTACATCGGAAGACACTCTATGGGCGCTCTGAGCCATATCCGCGTACTCGACCTGACCCGCGTGCTGGCAGGCCCGTGGTGCGCGCAGACCCTCGCCGACTTCGGCGCGGACGTGATCAAGGTGGAACGCCCCGGCGCCGGCGACGACACGCGCCACTGGGGCCCCCCGTACCTGAAAACGCCCAGCGGGGAGGACACGGCCGAAGCCGCCTACTATCTCGCCGCGAACCGCAACAAGCGGTCCGTGACCCTGGATATCGCCACGCCGGAAGGCCAGCGCATCGTGCGCGAACTCGCCGCGCAAAGCGACGTCGTGCTCGAGAACTACAAAGCGGGCCAGCTCAAGAAATATGGCCTCGACTACGCGTCGCTGCGCGAAGTGAAGCCCGATATCGTGTACTGCTCGGTGACGGGCTTCGGCCAGACCGGCCCCTATGCGTCGCGCGCGGGCTACGACTTCATCGTGCAGGGCATGGGCGGCTTCATGAGCATCACGGGCGAGCGCGACAGCCTGCCCGGCGGCGGCCCGCAGAAGGCGGGCGTGGCCATTGCCGACCTGATGACGGGCATGTACGCGACCATCGCCGTGCTCACGGCGCTCGCGCACCGCGACCGCACCGGCGTGGGCCAGTACATCGACATGGCGCTCCTCGACGTGCAGGTGGCCATGCTCGCGAACATGAACTCGAACTACCTCGCGAGCGGCAATCCGCCGGCGCGCTGGGGCAACGCGCATCCCAATATCGTGCCCTACCAGGCGTTCCAGACGAGCGACAGCTGGATCATCATCGCAGTGGGCAACGACGGGCAGTTCCGCAAGTTCGTCGAAGCGGGCGGCCGGCCGGAACTCGCCGACGACGCGCGCTTCGCGACCAATCCGGAGCGCGTGCGTCATCGCGATACGCTCGTGCCGATCCTCGCGGAGATGGTCCGCACGCGCGCGAAGGCCGACTGGATCGCGGCGCTGGAGGGCGCTGGCGTGCCCTGCGGGCCGATCAACGACCTCTCCGAAGTGTTCGAGAACGAGCAGGTGGTGGCGCGCGAAATGCGCGTGGACCTGCCGCATCCGTCGGGCGGCACGGTCAAGCTCGTGCGCAACCCCGTACGCATGAGCGAGACGCCGCCGCGCGTGGAAAACCATCCGCCGACGCTTGGCGAGCACACCGACGAGGTGCTGCGCGACGTGCTCGGCTACGGCGACGAGGAGGTGGCGTCGCTGCGCGGCAAGGGCGTGGTCTAGCGCCTCTTCATACCGCCATCGATTCGATGGCCCCGCGGCCGGTTGCCAGGGCCGCTCGCGACGTTGACGGGCCTGCGCGGCCCGCGGACTGTCGCGCCCGGTTGCGTCAGGTAGAATGGTCATCATCAGCCCGGCGCGCGTGCCGCCGCCATCCCGACGGAATCTCGTCGGAGTCCTGGCAAAAGCGCGCGCCCTCGAACGATCTTCCCTTTTCGCATGAATACCGAACGTAAAGACGCCGACCGCACGGACGCGCCTGCGGCATCCAATTTCATCCGCAACATCATCGACGACGACAACCGCTCGGACAAGTGGGGCCAGCGCGTGGAAACGCGCTTCCCGCCGGAGCCGAACGGCTATCTGCACATTGGCCACGCGAAGAGCATCTGCCTGAACTTCGGCGTCGCGAAAAGCTATGGCGGCGTATGCCACCTTCGCTTCGACGACACGAACCCGGAGAAGGAAGACGTCGAGTACGTCAACTCGATCGTCGACGCCGTCGAGTGGCTGGGCTTCGAATGGAAGAAGGACGATCAGGAATACCTCTTCTACGCCAGCGACTACTACGACAAACTCTATGAGTTCGCCGAACTGCTGATCCAGCGCGGCAAAGCGTATGTGGACAGCCAGTCGCCGGACGAGATGCGCGCGAACCGCGGCTCGGCCACCGAGGCGGGCAAGAACTCGCCGTTCCGCGATCGCTCCGTGGAAGAAAACCTCGACCTGTTCCGCCGCATGAAGGCCGGCGAGTTCGAGGAAGGTGCGCACGTGCTGCGCGCGAAGATCGACATGGCGTCGCCGAACTTCAACATGCGCGATCCGGTGATCTACCGCATCCGCTTCGCACACCACTACCGCACGGGCGACAAGTGGTGCGTGTATCCGATGTACGACTACACGCATTGCATCTCGGACGCGCTCGAAAACATCACGCATTCGCTCTGTACGCTGGAATTCGAGGACCATCGCCCGCTCTACGACTGGGTGCTCAACGAACTGGCGGACGCCGGCGTCTTCACTCGCCCGCTGCCGCAGCAAATCGAATTCTCGCGCCTGAACCTCACCTACGCGATCACGAGCAAGCGCAAGCTGCTGCAACTCGTGACCGAAGGCCACGTGGACGGCTGGGACGACCCGCGCATGCCCACCATCGTCGGAGTGCGCCGCCGCGGCTTCACGCCCGAGGCCATCCAGCTCTTCTGCGAGCGCATCGGCGTGACCAAGGTCGATTCGTGGATCGACATGAGCGTGTTCGAAGGCGCACTGCGCGACGACCTCGACGACAAGGCGCCGCGCACGGCCGCCGTGCTCGATCCGCTCAAGCTCATCATCGACAACTATCCCGAAGGCCAGAGCGAGGACTGCACGGCCCCTGTGCATCCGCATCATCCGGAGCGCGGCCTTCGCACGTTCCCGATCTCGCGCGAGCTGTGGATCGAGCGCGAGGATTTCAACGAGGCGCCGCCCAAGGGCTACTTCCGCCTGTTCCCGGGCAACAAGGTGCGTCTGCGCTACGGCTTCGTGATCGAATGCACGGGCGCGGACAAGGACGAGAACGGCAACGTGGTCGCCGTGCACTGCAACTACTTCCCGGACAGCAAGTCAGGTACCGAAGGCGCGAACAACTACAAGGTCAAGGGCAACATCCACTGGGTGAGCGCGGCGCAGGCCTGCCCGGCGGAGGTGCGGCTCTACGACCGCCTGTTCCGCGAAGAGCAGCCTGACGCCGGCGGCCGTAGCTTCCTCGAAGCGCTCAATCCGGATTCGAAGCGCGTGGTGCAGGCGTATCTGGAACCGGGCGCGCGCGACGCGGTGCCGGAAGACCGCTACCAGTTCGAACGTCACGGCTACTTCGTTGCCGACCGCTACGATTCGAAGCCGGGCAAGCCGGTGTTCAACCGCATCGTCGGCCTGCGCGACAGTTGGGGTAAATAAGCGGCACGAGCGTTCCGCCAGTCGAAAAAAAACCGCACTTCAAAGTGCGGTTTTTTATTGGCACGGCAGCGATGGCAATGCGCACCGCTCACAGCGTGCGATGCAGTTCCGCAAGCGAAAGCGTTGTCTCGAAAAGGCGCGTGAGACTACGGCTCGCGTAGCGCGCGACATCGCCAGGGGCGATCCACGACCACGCGTCCATTTCGGGGATCATCACGCCGTCTTCGCGGCGCGGAAAGAGCGACGTGCAGTGGCAGCGCGACAGGTCGAGTTCCTGCGGCAACGCACGCGCGGCGAAGAGATGCAGATCCTTGTCCCGCCGGTAGACGAAGCGCCCGAGGTCCGTGAGGCGCGATGCGTCGATCTCGATGCCCGTCTCCTCCACCATTTCGCGCAGCGCGCTCGTGCTCTCCGTCTCGCCGGGTTCGCCCTGCCCCTTCGGGATGTCCCAGTGGTTCGTGCCTGTCGCATGCGCGAGCAGCACCCGGCCCTGCGGATCGAGCAGTACCGTGCCGCACGAAACGATCTTGCCGCTCACGCCGCGGGGCTCAATGCGTCTTCTGGTAGACCCATGCGCCCGTGCCCTGGCGGCAGAACCGCGGACGCAGCGTCATCGACTGGCCCTTGGCGTTGACGACCACCTGGGTGTCGCGGCAGGTCGTATCGCCGGTCGTTTCGGTCTTCGTCGGCGTGATGGTCGCGTCGATCTTCACGCTGTTGCGCAGACCTTCGTTTGTCCAGGTCGCGGACTCGCCGTCCTGCTTTTGATCGACGGCCTCGCGCACGGCCTTGGAAAGCGAAGCGTTGTCGGCCTGCCTCATGTAGGCCGCCGGCGTGTTGTTGAGAAAGCCGAGATTCTGGGCATGGGCAACGCTGCCAAGCGTCGCGAGCAGCAGACCCGCGCCAAGGCTGGACAGGATTCGGGGGGACATCGGCATCGAAGCTTCTCCTTGAAAGGCTGTCGTCGCCGGGGAGGATAGCACGCGCCCTATTTTTCCTGCGCACGGGTGAACGCGAACGGGGCCACCGTTTGGGACGAGTCTGATAGCGACGTAAGAATTGTCTCCCTATTCTGGACACATTCGACGCCTCAGCTGTCCCGACAGACTCGCATATTGTCCATCATGACCTACTCTACCGCCCTTCGGGTGTTCGCCTTCGCGCTCGCCCTCATCTGCATCGGCCTCATGGCCCTTGTGGCGCATTACCTGCCGGCATCCGGCACCGCCGCGCGCCTGCCCCGCGCCATCCACGTACCCGCGCCGCACTGGCCCGACTCTATGTTGCGCGGCGGCACGGTTTGCTTGCTCGTGTCGTTCGTTGTACTTATTGCTACCTGTTGCATGATTGCGAGTCTTTGAGGCGGGTAGCTGCTTTCTTCCTGCTCCGTGCAAAAAACAAAAAGCCCAGTCGCAACGACCGGGCTAATTGCTTGAATTGATTGGCGCGACAGGAGGGGCTCGAACCCCCGACCCTCGGCTTAGAAGGCCGATGCTCTATCCAGCTGAGCTACTGTCGCGCAGAAGCGCGTCGTCCGCGCCACCCGCCTTCCCACGCGTCGAACGCGGCAAGACGGGCGCTGGATTATACCGCGTCCGGATCAGGCGGGCCGCACCCGACCCGCGTCGCGTCAGACCGGCTGCTGATGGACCACGAACCAGCCGAGACAAATGGCGCCCGCGATCACGCAGTACACGCCAAACGAGGCAAGACGCCCGCGTCCTTCGAAATAACGCATCAGGAAGCGCACGCTAAGCCATGCGGCAATGCCCGTGAGCACACCGCCCACCACCGCCGTCATCAACTGATCGCGCGCGTGAAAAAGCTTCGGCAGTTCAAGCAGCCCCGCGGCGAAAATGATCGGCGTGCCGAGCAGAAACGAGAACTCAGCGGCCTTCTCGGTCGTCAGTCCGGCAGCATTACCCGCGATCATCGTGAGACCGCTGCGGGAAAAACCCGGGATCAACGCACCGATCTGCGCGAGGCCCACGAGAAAAGCCTGGCGAAACGAGAGCCGCTCCGGTGGCCGATGCGTACGGGTGCGCTGCAGGCGATCGCCGAACCACAGCAACACGCCATTGATCATCAGCGCGACAGCGACGATGCGCAGGTCATGAAAGAGCGCCTCAATGCGCTTTTCCAGCACGAGGCCGACGATTCCGGCCGGAATCGTGCCGATGATCAGCGCCCACACCATATGGCTGTCGTCACTGTGGCGTCCGGCGAGCGAGCCAAAGAAACCGCGGATCAGCGCAACCCAGCGTTCGCGGAAATACCACAGCAGCGCAACGGCGGTGCCGAGGTGCAGCGCGACCAGGAACGGCAACAACTGTGGCGCATGCTTGTCGATATGCATGCCAAACAACGCCGGCACCAGCAACGTATGGCCAAGGCTGCTGACAGGAAAGAGTTCGGTAACGCCCTGCAGCACGCTCAAAAAGAGTAGAAACCAGAGACTCACTCGCGAATCCTCAAAGTGGGGTGGTTGACGCCGAGCCGAGGCAGTGTCGGCGCGGCAGAGCGCACCGATTATGCCGGTGGCCGCCGCTGAGCGCCACGCATCGAGGGAGATTTGTCGGCAAATTTACGGCGCCGCAACAATTTTGCGGACGCAGACGTGGAGAATGGCGCCAGGTGATGAGGGACGCAGTCGCGCAATCGGGAGCCGGTCGCGCGGACGGGATGCGATATCCGCCGATAGCGTGGAAAGCGCTGGAAAACGGGGCTGAAGCAGGCCGCGAGGTGTGCGTGCTTCAGCGCGCCATCTTGTAGAAAAAGTAAGCGCTACTGCCGACAAACAGGCCGAACAGTGCCGTACTCATGGCCATGGCGATATCCATGGAACCTCCTGGATCAATCCGTGCGCTATCGCACGATGTAGCGCGATTATCCGTCCCCGACTTCGCGCGCCATACCCGCGCTTTCCCGACAAAGGGTTTTCACGCATCGGAAAGCGGCGCACAATCCGCGTGCATGGCGCGGCGCAGCCGCGACCCGCCTACCCCTCCCCCTTTCCTCACGCGAGCCCAATGGAATCCAGCCCTCAGCACGACATCCTCGATATCTCCAGCGGCGCTTCGATGCTGCGCTTCGCCCCGTGGGCCGGCGGACGGCTGCTCTCGTGGCATGTCGACGGCCAACCTGTCATCCACTGGCCCGAGCAGGCGAACTGGAGCGAGCCCGCGCGCATACGCGGCGGCAACCCGCTGCTGTTCCCGTTCCTCGGCCGTCATCGCGTGGATGGCCAGATCGGCCGCTGGCGCGACGCACAGGGTGTCGTCCGTGATCTGCCCATGCACGGCTTCGCGCGCGACCTGCCGTTCGCGACGCAGATCGATGACGACGGGCGCGGTATTCACATGACGCTCGCCGACTCGGAGGCCACCCGCACCGGCTACCCGTTCTCGTTCCGCTTCGAAGCGGCCTACCGCCTCGCCGACGATCACACGCTCGATGTCTCGCTGACTGCGGCCAATACCGGTAACAATCCGCTGCCCTGGTACGCCGGTCACCATTTCTATTTCGCGCTACCCCATGGGCAACGCGCGCAGACCACGATGGAACTGCCGCCGACAGTGCGCCGATATCAACTGCCGGACGGCTCGATTAGCCCATCCGAAGCCGGCGCGGCACAGTACCGCCTCGACGACCCGCAGATCCTCGACCGCTTTCACGTGCTCGAGCCGACGCCGCCCGCCGCACCGGTACGGATGATCGCGCCAGGTCTTGGCCGTGTCGTGACGATCGAACTCGATCGCCCCGGCTCGATGCCGTGGTACGCGGTGACGACCTGGACCGAAGCCGAAAACTCCGACTTCTATTGCATCGAGCCGTGGCTCGGCCTGCCGGATGCGATCCACAACGGGCTCGGACTGCATTGGCTCGCGCCTGGGGCAAGTGCGCGAGCCGATCTGCGCATCCGCGTTGACGCGCTCGTCTAACGCTACCTGCAAGCCTCCGGGGACCGTCGCCCGCTTCCATCCCGGACGGCGACGAGCGCGCTGCAAGCGACAATGACGCGCCCGCCCGGACAAACCCGCTAAAATCAGACGTTTTGCTGGCGCGGCCTGTCCGCCCGGCAGCGCCTTGCGAGGTTCAATGTTGGCAACAGGAATCAGACGTTTCGCCTGCGCGACGCTAGTCGCGCTGCTCGCCGCGTGCGGATCGGCGCCAGTCGGCCCCGGCTACTACCGTGTGGAACGCGGCGACACGGTAAACAAAATTGCGCGCAGCAAAGGGCAGTCCGTGCAAAACATCGTGCGCTGGAACAACCTGTCCAATCCCGATGCCATCGAGGTAGGCCAGGTCCTGCGCGTCGCACCGCCCGCGGGCGCGGTCAGCTCCGCGGCGCCCGCGGCAAGCGCTGCACCCCGAGCCAGCCGTCCCGCTCCTTCCGCCGCCGACAATGCACCGGCTGCCGCACCCGCCTCCTCGATCTCCCTCGTCTGGCCGGCCAACGGCACCGTGATCCGCAGTTTCGACGGGCGCAATTCGAAGGGCATCGACATCGCCAACAGCGCGGGTACCCCGGTAGTGGCGGCGGCGGCCGGCTCGGTCGTCTATGCCGGCAACGGCCTGCGCGGCTACGGCAATCTGCTGATCATCAAGCACAGCGGCGACTACCTGACGGCTTACGCACACAATCAGACGCTGCTCGTGAAAGAAGGTCAAACGGTGGCACAAGGGCAGCAGGTTGCACAGATGGGCAGCACCGACAGCGATCGCGTGATGCTGCACTTCGAGCTACGCTATCAGGGCCGATCGATCGACCCGACCCACGATTTGCCGTTACGCTGAGTTTCGGCGAATCGAACTCCGGACGAAAAAAAAGCCCGGCATGGCGCCGGGCTAACGGGGGTTTGGCGCATATCGGCAAAGGACCGGTTTACCATGCGCCGAAGTGCAATCTATCAATGGCGGTTAACGGGCGCAACGATTTAATTCGATTAAAAATGTGTCTCGGCGCACGGATTAAGGACCACACCCGCTTTTTATGGCGAACCTGATCGCCGTAAGCGCTGCCATCGAGCATTACCCGCGCTTGCCGTTATAACTTTACAAAATCAATACATAACATCCAGATCGTTGACTGGAAAGGATTTTTCTCAATCCATCAAAGCCGGACGAAGGCGATTCGAGGACATTTCCGACGCCGCCGGCAATGAACAATTTCGATCCGCCCCGCCTGAGTCGATTTTGTGGGCAAACGCACGCACATCGCGATTCAGCCGAGATTGCGCACAGGAATTTAAAACATATTTATCAATTCCGGCTTTTGTCTGCTTTTTATGATTAAGTCGAAAATCGCTTTGTATTATTAATAAGGATAGCCCGGGCCATGCGCGATTTTCCGCGCATCGTCTGCAGCACGGGATCGTTTATAGTATCTGCCGCAACCTTTCCAACATGACCATGACTACCCCAGACGCCGCGCCCAGCGCACTGTATGCCAAGTTGCTCGGCGAAACCGCAAAAATCGACTGGGAGGATCTCGAGCGGTTCTTCGCGCAAGGCAAGCTGCTTTCCGTCGCGCGCGATCTCGATCTCGTGAGCGTCGCCGAGGCCATAGCAAGCGACGACGCCGAACCCGTCACCCAATGGCTTTCCGCCGGGTTCATCGAGCGAATGCAGGCTGGCACCGCCACCGACTATGCCGCGCGCAAGCCGGAATTGTGGGCGGTCGTCGTCTCCCCCTGGATCTGCGTGCAGGAGCGCGGTTGAGCGACAGCCTTCCCCTTCCTGCAGAGCGCGGCTGGCACCGTCGGGTTCTGACGCTCGCTTTTCCGATCGTCCTCGCGAATCTCACCCAACCGATACTCGGCGCAGTCGATACGGCGGTCGCGGGTCACCTCGGCAGTGCGGCCGACCTCGGCGGCGTAGCGCTTGGCGGGCTGTTCTTCAACTTTGTATTCTGGGGATTCGGCTTCCTGCGCATGGGCACCACCGGGCTCGTCGCACAGGCATTCGGCGCCGGCGACCGCGCGGCACTGCGCGCCAATGTCGTGCGCGCGCTACTGCTGGCGTTCGCGATCGGCGCCCTGATTCTGGCGATCCAGGCGCCGTTGATTCGCTACGTGCTCGCGTTGATAGGCGGCAGCCATGAGGTGCAGGCCAACGCCCGACTCTATTGCGCGGGGCGCATTGGCTCCGCCCCGTTCGGCCTTGCGAACTACGTCGTGCTTGGCTATCTGCTGGGTACCCAGCGGGTGCGGGTGGCGCTCGCCGCTCAGGTGTTCATCAACGTCGTGAACATGATCGCGGTGCTGCTCTATGTATATGGGCTGCATTGGGGCATTGCCGGTATCGGCGCGGCCACCGCAACGGCGGATACATGCGGCTTTGTTTTCGGCGCAGCAGTGCTTTGGGGGCTACGGCCCCGCGGCCTCTCACCGCTTCAATGGGCTGACGTGCTCGAACCGAAGGCACTCAAGCGCCTCGTTGCCATCAACCGCGATATCTTTCTGCGGACGATGTGCCTGCTCGGATCGTTCGGCTGGTTTGCCCATCTGGGGGCGAAGCAGGGCGACACCATACTGGCCGCCAATGCGCTGCTGCTGAATTTTCAGACCTTCATGGCATACGGCCTGGACGGCTTTGCGCACGCGGCCGAGGCACTGGTCGGCGCCGCTATCGGCGCGCGCGACCGCGATGCCTTCCGGCAAGCGGTCAAGGTGAACCTGCTCTGGTCCGTGCTCGGCGCACTCGGGTTTTCGCTGGTCTATTGGGCGGCGGGCGGCTGGATCATCGACCGGCTAACCGATCAAGCTGCCGTGCGCGATGCCGCGCGGGCCTTCCTGCCTTGGGCTGCGCTCTCGCCGGTGATTTCGGTCTGGGGTTTTCTGCTGGACGGCGTCTTCATAGGCGCTACGCGCACGCACGATCTCATGCGTGCGATGGCGTTATCGCTCGCCCTATTTCTGGTGGCCTCGTGGGCCCTGGTAGGCCCTTTCGGCAATCATGGCTTGTGGGGTGCGTTGCTGCTCTTCATGGCCGCAAGAGGGTTGACGCTCTCGCCGCTGTTGCCACGGGTTTCCCGCGCCATCGTTCCTCGCGCCGGTCAGTCTTGACGGCACCGCGCCCCACAGTCGTTATTGAGCCGGCGGAGGGTTGTCGATCATCGTGGGCGGCCGGTCGTCGGTCGGAACGCCGTGATAGTCAGGCGGATCCTGCGGCGGCGTCCCATGGTGCTTGACGGTCATATCGTCGGCGCATGCGGAGAGGAAAGCGGCCATCGCTGCTGCAACAAAGATACGAAGCATTCGTCCGAATCCTTTCAAATTTATTTCGCTTCTGGCACGAAAATCGGGGGCGATGTCGCGCCCGATTTTCCCCACTTTTTTTCCTGCCTGTTGCTGTCCTAAGATACTTGTATGGCTGCAACCGAAGGAGGCTGCCATGGATGCCGAAACTATTGCGGGTCTCGCCGGGCTGGCCGTCGGCCTGCTTGTTCTGCTCGGGCTATCGATCTTCGAGTCCCGTGCCTACCGGAAAGAACACGACGGCGAAGGCATGATGCATCACTGGCTGGTCACGCATCACGTGCTTGATCGGGTACACCGCAGGCATTGAACGCAGACGCGCGGTTCGACGCGCCGCGCGCCGGTTGGTCCGCAACGACGCCCTGAGTTTTCAGGTCGCGGAGATTGTTTGGCCATATTATCGCGAGGCTCATGGGCAGACAGAGGCCATTTGCCTGCCGCCAACGCAAAAACCCCGGCTTGTGAGGGCCGGGGTTCTGCTGGATAAGGAGCCTGACGATTACCTACTTTCACACGGGCAATCCGCACTATCATCGGCGTG